>NZ_KV816327.1:0-42141 GCF_001814395.1 Corynebacterium sp. HMSC059E07 | reverse complement strand
TGGAAGAAAAGCGGTAGGTGTCTTTGGGGCGGGTGTCGCGAAAAGCGATGGAATCATCCAGGGTTTTACAGATGTCGCGGACTTTACGCCTGATTTGGCTGCGGGTAGGAAAAGCCTGATTGGGTTTCGAAGGGGTGAAAAAGTCAGCCAGGATGGTGTCGATAAAATCCAGGGTTTCCGTAGTCAAGGCGGTTAGTGCCGACATGGGCTGGTCAATAGCGATGAGGGACTCGATGTCGAGCAGGCAGTGGGTGTCTTGTATGGCTTTGACTTTCGGCAGGCTATCAAGCCGGTGGATGGCACGCAGTCCGGATTTGATGTGACCTTCCGGAAGTGACCAGGCCGCCACTAAAGATAGGGCGGTGGTGTTGATATCGGCTTGTAGGCTGGGCATGGCAGCCTGCCAAGTGTCATAGATGGCACGGCGGGCTTTAGCGCGAGCAACCGCGTGTGGGTTATTAGGGTTGGTCGTTGAGAAGAAAAAGGTAGGCGGGCGTGTAGCGGTGGTGGTCATGGGTATCTCCCCCGAGATAAACCTGCATTAGAAGAAATGTTCTAAACATAATCCTAGCGGCCACCGCCACACATCGCTATAGCCAGTGGTAAATTCCCGTCAAATCATTACTATAAACGGGGGTAGACACCATGGGTTAGCCAGGACATTCGACGCCAACCAACGAAAAATCCCACCAACGTGGAATCTATTCGTAGCGCACGTCACCACGTGCAACGTCCTTGCGCCCATGAACAATGAAGTAGACCACCGAGGCCACCAGCATCAAGGCAGCCAACATCCAGTACATGACGGAATAGCCCGCCGCGGAGATGATCTGCCCCAGCAGAATCGGTCCAAAGCCAATACCTAGGTCCAGCAGCAAAAAGAAGGTCGAGATTCCCGCCCCCATCTCATGCATGGGAACCAAGCGCACGGCGATAGCCTGGCCCGCCGGCAAAATTGAGCCGTAACCAAAGCCCACCAAGGCACCCGCAACAATGATCTGCCAATCAGCTGCAGCCAAAGCAAGGACTACCAGGCCAGCAATAAAGAAGACGAGCGAGGAATAGATGATGATGTTGTCACCGCGACGATCTTGCAGCTTGCCCAGCACAAAGCGCAGAATGAGGCTCACCACCGCATAGGCCAGGAAGAAGTAGCTAGCGCCCTTCTCCAGGCCCGCATGGGAGGAGTAGCCGTTAAGAAACGTAATAATGCCCGTGTACGCAACGCCAACCAAAAGGATAAAGACGCCAAAAGGCGCCACCGCTGGGTGCACGATATTCCCCAAAGAGAACGACACGCTGGGCCGCTCCTGTGTCGGGGCCTTCACAACGAGACCCAGCCCCAACGCCACCACCGTCAGCGTCAGCGCCACCATAAACACGGTGTTATAGCCAGCTTGGTGGACAATCGCCAAACCAGCCGCTGGACCAAAGGCAGTGGCTAGGGTCGTCCCCAAGGCGAAGTAGCCGGTCCCCTCGGCACGACGGTGGTCCGGAATCACCGATTGCGCCACTGCCATCACAGCAGTCGAGGCCACCGCATAACCGAAGCCGTGCAAAATACGGACGGCAAAAAGCATCGGCAACGAGTGCGCTGGCATGTACAGCGCCATGGCTACAGCCACCACAATGAGCGAGGCCACCAACGAGCGTTTTCGCCCAGCCGCGTCAACGATGTAACCGGAGAAGAGACGAGCAATCGTCGCCCCCACCACAAAGGCACTGGACGCAAACCCGCCCGCCGTATCCGAAGCCTGAAACTGCTCCACGGCATAGAGCGCCATGATGGTCACAAGCAGATAGAAGACCGTAAACTGGGCGAAATTTACCAACCACGCAAACACGAATGTCGGCGTAATGAGGGACTGGGATTCAGAGGACGTTTGAGACACCTTCTTCGATAGCGTTATGGAATTAAGACTTCCACACGCTACCAAAGATCAGAGATACTTTCGAATCCAATTCACGGATTGCACTGCGCTTGACGACGCCCTCTACCCGAACAGTTTCCGCAGGTAGGGCGAACCGAACTTCCACTCCGGATCCATCTTTTCGCGCAGTTCGCAGAACTCATCAAATCTTGTATAAAGTTGAGCAAAGTCATTCCGGGACAGGGAGTTCATCTTGCCCCAGTGCGGGCGCCCACCTGCTGCACGGAAAATAGGTTCCAGCTTCGGCATGTAGTCCTGCGGATTCAGCGCACGCGGAATGTGGAAGGCAATGTACATCGATTCACGGCCCGACGCCGTCGAAAGAGCAACGTCATCCGCGGCCGTCGTACGCAGCTCCATCGGGAATCCGATGCGCCAGTCCTGTTCATCGATGAAGCGACGGATTTCGCGGACGGTGGCGGGGCCGTCGGCAAGCGGCACGGCGTACTCCATCTCGTGGAAACGAACCCGGCGCGGGCTGACAAACACGTCGTGGGCGGCGGAACGGTAGCGATTATGAGAAATGACCGAGGTGGCGAACTTATTAAGGGTCGGAATCGTTCCCGGAATCAGGCGCCCCAACGCCAAGGCGGCGGCAAAGGCGCCGTTGCCGATGAGCTCGTCGTCGATAAGTGCTTTGAGACGTGAGCGGCGCTCCCCATTCGGTTCGAGGCGCGTGTTGGCCTTGACCATCGCGCGGTCGGTATGCGGGAACCAATAGGACTCGAAGTGGTCGACGCTGCGGGAGAGCTCCTCCCAGTTGTCCATCAACTCATCGAAGGCAATGCCGGACTCCTCTGCCAGCAGGTCGAAGGCATCCACACACTGCATTTCGACTTCGACGACCACGCCGAGCGCGCCCACGCTGACGACTACGAGGCGCAGGAGCTCCGGGTCCTCGTCGATGGAATAGGTGCGGGTGTTGCCGTCGGCGTCGATAAGCGTCAGCCCAGTGACCGTCCCCGCAAATCCCGTGTAATTGATGCCGGTGCCGTGGGTCGAGGTCGAAATCGCACCCGCCAGCGATTGCGGGTCCACATCGCCCTGGTTAGCCAGGGCAAGCCCAAACGGGCGCAGGAGCCTAGGCACATCCCGCAAGCGAGTGCCGGCCAGGAACCGGACGCGTTTGCGCTGCTTATCGACGCTCACCAGCCCACTCACGTGGTCTAGGTTGAGCATCGTCTCCTCCCCTGCCGCGATGGGAGTGAAGGAGTGGCCGGCGCCCACCGCACGCACGCTGCGGGAGCGGCTAATAGTTCCGGGGATCTCGTCTATGCGGGAGGGCTGTACAAACTCCTGCGGTTTCGCAGCAACCGAACCTGCCCAATTGCTAAATGTGGTTGTCATCGGAGTGTCCATCCTTGTCCTCTATAGGTGTCCCATACATCAACGCCGTCGTGCCCGACGGCGAGGAGGCGGTCGACGTTTTCCGTCATTTCGCCGGCCTTGGCGTGGCGGAACCACACCAGGTCCTCGACTTCTAAGTCAGCCCCGCGCAGTGGGGTCTGGACCTCACCGGCGCCCTCAGTACTGGAGTAGCTAAGGCCCGCCGGCCACACCGGTACGGGGACGCGATCCTTCGCGGGAGGGCCGGAGGCGATCCAGCCGCCGGAGTTGACCGTGGCCCAGCCCGGCGCGGGCACACGGGATACTTGGCAGACGAAGAACGCGGCCGCCTTGTGGTTAATGCCAGTGAAATCATCAAAGATCGCTGGCGTATAGAAACCGGATCCAGCGGCCAGCTCGGTCAAGGTTCCCTCGGCCGCGGATTCCTGGAGGCTGCCCGTGCCACCGCCGTTGACGAATTCGATGTCCGCTACCTCCCGCGCGGCCTCCACGCAGGCTCGGCGCCGCGGGGCGAGGTCCGCCATGGACTTTGAACGCAACCAACGCTTGACCGCTCCCACCGGCCCCGGCAAGCCATCCGCTACGGACGCCACCTGCCCCTCATAGGCCATGAGCCCCACCAACCGGTGACCGCGCCGAAGAATTTCACGCGCCAGCGCTGAGACCTGTTCCGGAGTGCGCACGGGCGAGCGCCGCGGGCCGATGACCGCACCCGGCAAATGGAGGGTGCAGTCAATATCGATGGCCACGCGTACAGAACCCTCGAGCAGGCTCAACAGCTCCACGCTATCCACCATGACGGTGATGGATTCGCGCGCCGTGTCATCTGCGGCGAGCTCACGCAGGGCTTGACGGTTAACGCTCGGGTAGGCCACTACGATGTCGCGGAAACCCTCCCCGACCAGATGCAGCGCCTCCGGTACGGAATACGCGAGGATGCCTCGGTAGCCCTCATGCTCGAGGGCACGGCGTAGTGCCGCCACGCTGCGTATTGACTTCGAGGCCACGCGGATGGGCAGTCCCCCGGCGCGGGTGGGCATCTGTGCAGCGTTGTAGTCGAATGCATCGAGGTCGATAACGCCGACGGGCGCTGAGCTTTCACCGGACCTGACGAGCGGCTCAACGGCCGAACGCACCTGGGCCTGTGGAGTGGTCGCGAGGATTGGCATAGCGTCATCCTAACCACAACTAGTTTAGTTTGTGAGACAAATCTCGAAAAACTCATAGCGGCATCCCATATTTTTGGGACAATAGACCGCATGAAAACCTTCACTCAGACACGCCTGCCCCAGCGAGTGCACAATTTCTTGGATACGGACCCCGCCCGCGATGTTCGCGGCACGGGTGAGCAGAACCAAGCTCACGCGCCGTTTAGCGGTGACAAGCTCTTTAGCTTCCCCGTCGCCACCGCCGGGGACGTCGAGAAGGCAGTCACCTATGCGCGCACCGGCGTCGGGCAAGGTGACCGCGCCGCTATCCTGCTGCGCCTGCACGACCTCGTTCACGAGAACGAGGAGCTCATCCTCGACCTGATCCAAGCCGAAAACGGCAAGTCCCGCTCCCACGCCTATGACGAGCTGATGGATCTGTATAACTGTGCTCGGTTCTATGCCGTCAGCATCCGCAAAGCTTTCGGAAACGACCGCCGCCCCGGCGCGCTTCCCGTGCTGACCAAGACACGCACGCAGTACTACCCACTCGGCGTGGTGGGGCTCATCTCCCCGTGGAATTACCCACTGTCCTTGGGCGTGGGCGACGTCCTGGCAGCACTCTCCGCCGGCAATGCCGTGGTACACAAGCCGGACTCCCAGACCACGTTGACGGCAATTCTGCTGCGACGCCTAGCCATTGAGGCGGGCCTTCCGGAGGCCGCCTGGCAGCTGGTTCCCGGCCTGGGTGCCGAGGTGGGTGACGCCCTGGTTCCTCTGGTGGATGGGCTCTCCTTTACCGGTTCCACCCAGGCTGGCAAGTCGATTGCCACCCAGGCCGCGGGGCGCCTCATCCCCACCATGCTGGAGTTGGGCGGCAAGAACCCGATGCTCGTGCTTGACGACGCCCCCCTTAAACCCACCGCCCAAGGTGCCGTACGCACCGCCTTCTCCTCCTCCGGGCAGCTGTGCATGTCCGCCGAGCGCGCCTATGTCCACGAGAGCGTCTTTGAGGAGTTCCTCGCAGAACTCAAGAACGCCCTGGACCAGCAAGTGCTCGGGGCAGCATTCTCCGATGCTGCCACCATCGGCTCGCTGACCTCGCAGCGCCAGCTCGATGCAGTAGTTTCCCACGTCGAGGACGCCCTGTCCAAGGGCGCCACCGTGGTATATGGCGGAAAGGCTCGGCCGGATCTTGGGCCCTTCTTCTATGAGCCCACCGTGCTCACCGGCGTGACCCCAAAGATGGATCTCTATGCCACCGAGACTTTCGGCCCAGTGTTGGCGGTATACCCGGTGAGCTCCGATGCCGAGGCCATCCAGCGCGCCAATGACACCACCTACGGTCTTTCTGCCTCAGTATGGTCCGGAAATTCCCGCCGCGCGTGGAAGGTTGCCTCCCAGCTAGAGGCCGGCATGGTCAACATCAACGAAGGCTTCGCCGCCGCCTACGGTTCTATCGCCGCGCCAGGTGGAGGCGTCAAGGAATCTGGCCTGAACCACCGCCACGGTATTACCGGCATGCGCCTGTGGGCCAACGAGCGCACCGTGGCCGAGCAGCGCCTGCACCCGCTTGCGCCGTCGGAGTACGTCTCACCGGAACGCTTCCGCCAGCTGGTTTCGACGGGCATGCAGCTGATGAAGACCTTCCGGCTCTAATGTAGACAGCCATGAAGGAACTTAACCGCGACGAACTTCTAGCCCGCCGGCTCATTGCTCAAGGCCTCGCCCCATCGGCCGCGAGGCCATCGCTCGCCTCGGCGCTGGACGTCGCTGAGCATCTCCTCGCTCTGCAGGGGCAGACCTACGATGCCGGCATCACAGCACTAGCCCTTCGCGCCGGCTGCACTGATCAAGAGGTGCTCGGTGAAGTTGGACACTATCGCGTGGTGCGCTGTTGGCCACAGCGCGGCACGCTGCACTTCATGCCGGCTGCCGACGTCCGCTGGATGTCCCGCTTGCTCTATCCGCGCGTGGCCTCCAGCCAGAAATCCCGGCGACCGAGCTTGGGGCTCAGCGAAGACATGGTGGCAGCAGCTTCGGAAGCACTACATGGCGCAGCCACCGAGCCTCTCACTCGCACGGAGGTCTACGAGATTTTCGCTGAGGTTGGAGTGGACCCCACAGAAGGCAGGGGCTCCCACCTACTCCGCGCATTCGGCGGTGCCGGTGACTTGGTACAGGGCCCAAAAGCTGGCAACCAAGAGACCTTCCTCCATGTCGATGCGCTACCTACCGTCCAGCGTGAACCGGACCAACCGCTCTCAGAGCTAGCCCAGCGCTATGTCGAAGGCCACGGCCCCGTATCCGTAGCCGACCTCCAAACATGGTCCAAGCTCAGCAAATCCCAGGCTGCCAAGGCTCTTGCGAGCACGGAGGCCACGACCGTTAGCCATGATGGGCAGACACTGTGGATGGCGGGCTGGCAGGAGGATGTCACCGCGAGCGAAATCGACGGTGCCTTAAAAATCCGGCTCGAACTCCCCGCCTTCGACGAATACCTGCTGGGCTATGCCAACAAGGATTGGATCGTGCCCGATGAGATCCGAGCAAACGTCCTCACTCGAAATGGCCTCAGTTGGCCGTGGGTCATGGAAGGCGGGCGCGGCGTAGCCAGCCTACGGCATCCGTAGGATGCGGCGATGAACCGTTCCTTCGGGCTCGACATGGATAAACACTTCCGCACCGGGAAAAAGCTCATCGATGGCGTCTTCGATGCGGTCGGCGATTGTGTGCGAGTGCAGCACCGTCCACTCGCCGGGAACATCCATGGTGAGGTAAACAAGGCGCTGGCGCCCTGCCGCGACCGTGCGGCGTGAGGTGAAGGAAACATCGTGACGGCCCTCCAGCTCATTGAGAAGCGCGTCCAGCTGGGCGTGCTCTTCCTTCGGTAGAGACTCCGACAACAGGGAGCTCAAGGATTCCTTGAGCAGCTTATACCCAGTCCACAAGATGTTAATGCCCACTGCCAGCGCAATGACGGGATCCAACCACAGCCAGCCAGTCAGTGCGACTGCACCAATGCCGAGGAGGACGCCGACGGACGTCCAGACGTCGGTAAGCAAGTGCTTTCCGTCCGCCTGCAAGGTAGCTGAACGGTGTTGCTTGCCTGCACGCACGAGCAGGAGGCCCACGCCCAAGTTCAGCAAGGAGGCGATGAGTGACAGTAAGAGGCCGAGCCCAGGTTGCTCCAGCGGCTGCGGAGCCAGAAATCGGCGGATGGCCGTGTAGATGATCATCGCGGCGGCCACGAAAATCATCGCGCCCTCTACCAACGCGGAAACATACTCGGCCTTGCCGTGGCCGAACTGGTGGTTTGCGTCTGCCGGCTTCGCCGCAATTTTGATAGCCACAAACCCCACGACGGCGGCCACGAGGTTCACACCGGATTCGAGGGCGTCGGAAAGAAAGCCCACCGATCCTGTCGCCGCAGCAGCGACGACTTTGAGCGCGATCGTGGCCACTGCGGTGGCAATGGAGAGCTTCATGAAGCGTTCGAGCAGCAGTTGCTCGGTTGGAAGAGACATGTGCGTCTTTCTATATGTCCTTCGCTGAGGAAAATTTCTATTTACCGTGAGTCAGGGTACCAAGGGCGAGTGTGCACGTACTGTTCACGCATTGTTTACCGCGTGTGGTCGTAAAGTACATACACCGTCGTTAGTTTGTACTTCATGTCCAAAGACATATCTCCCCCAGTTCTCCTCTTCGATTTCGACGGCACCGTTAGCCTGGGCCACGGGCCCGTGCTGGCCTATGCCCGCCACATCGGGGAGGCAACCGGAAACCACTCCATCCCCCACACCGCCGAGCGCATGCTCTCAACGAACGACGCCTCCCTAGTGCACTATTGCGACGGCTACGACCTCGTCCACAGCCTCGCCGCGGATTGCGATGTCCCGGAGGACTCCTGCCAACAGGCCTACATGGCCTCCCGACTAAACCTTGCGGACACCGGAATCAAAGCGCCCGAAGGCCTCGCCGAGTTTCTAGGCTCGTATCCCGGCCGCGCGGTTCTCGCCACCAACTCCCCCGAAACTGGCCTCGCAGAGGCGCTAAAGGTTTTGGGGCTGAGCAACTCCTTCGACGCCATCTACACGAGGGTGGGCAAGCCCGACGGCTTGACTCGAATCCTCGAATCTGATTTCCCCGATAGCCCCATCATCGCTTTCGGCGATATCTGGGATTTCGATCTCGCTCCCGTGACTGCCCGTGGCGGGCGCACCGTTTTATTGGAAACACCGTTCGCCACCCCCGCAGACGCCAACCCCACGTGGCGCGCTCAGCGCGTCACCGACATCTTTTCTGAACTATCTTCCGCCTTCTAGCACTCCACCCCTCGACACAGAAAGACATTCTCATGCGCCGTTTCACCGCCCTCGCTGCCTCCGCCCTTGCACTGTCGCTCTCCCTGACCGCTTGCTCCTCTGATTCCTCCTCAACCGATGACTCGAACTCCCCCGACAAGCTCACCCTCGCGCTCATCCCGAACGAGAAGGTCAACGATCTCGTCACCACCGCAAAGCCGCTGACTGACTACCTTTCCGAGGAGCTCGGCATCGAGGTCGAGGGAGTCGTGACCAAGGACTACCAGGCCGCCGTCGAGGCCATCGGCTCCGGCCAGGCAGATATCGCCATCGCCTCCGCCGCGCAGCTGGCCTCTGCAGAAGACATGTACGGCGCTCACGCCGTACTGCAGGACGAGCGCTTCGGCGCGGATTCCTACGCCGGCCAGTTCGTCACCAACAACCCCGACAAGTACTGCAAGGACGAGCCGGTGGCCTCCACCTATGCTGCCAGCGGTGCCGACTACCTGTACTGCAACGGCACCGCCACCCCGGAGGAGAACAAGGGCCAGGGTCCGAAGGGCCTCGAGGCGCTCAAGAAGATCGATGGGGAGACCACCGTCGCCATGCTGGGTGCTACCTCCCCCGCCGGATACCAGCTGCCGGTCATGGCCATGGAATCCCAGGGCATCGACGTCGACAGCCTCAAGAAGGTGCCTGTGACCTCCAACGACGCCTCCATCATGGCGGTCTACAACGGCGATGCCGAGGTGGGCTTCAGCTTCTGGGATGCGCGTTCCACCATCGACGCGTCGGAGGCCCCAGGTCTGGCCGAGAAGCTCGTGGTCTTCGGCTACACCGACATGTACCCCAACGGTGGCGTCGTGATTTCTGATGAGGTGCCGGAGGATCTGCGCGGCCAGATCACCGACCTCATGGACGGCTTCTCCGAGGTTGATCCGGACACCATGTCCGCCATCTTCGACATCACCGACTGGGTTCCCGCCAAGCAGGAATCCATCGATATGGCGCGCAAGGTCAACGAGCGCTTCGCCCAGTAGCCTGACGCCCCTACTCAGAAAGGCTTCACCCATGACGGAGGAGAAAGCGTGGGGAATCCGCTTCGAGAATGTCTCGGTGCGCTACCCCAACGGAACGCTGGCGCTCGACGACGTCTCCGTGGACATCGCTCCCGGCGAATTCGTCGCCATCGTCGGCCTGTCCGGCTCTGGCAAATCCACGTTCATCCGCAGCATCAACGGCCTCGTGCAACCGACATCCGGCAAGATTTTCGTCGGCGACCACGAGATTTCCGCAGCGAAAGGAGCACAGCTGCGGAAGCTACGCGGCCGCATCGGCATGATCTTCCAGGAGTTCAACCTAGCCGACCGCGCGAGCGTCTTCTCCAATGTCCTCGTCGGGCGCTTTTCTCACAATCCCAGCTGGCGCACCCTGTTGGGAATCTCTACCGCCGAGGACAAAGCAATCATCGCCGAGGCCCTCGACTCCGTAGGGATCCTCGACAAGGCGTGGAATAAGGCCGGCGCCTTGTCGGGCGGCCAGAAGCAGCGCGTGGCCATCGCCCGCGCCCTGTCCCAGAAGCCGGCGATCATGCTGGCCGATGAACCCGTCGCCTCCCTCGACCCGCCCACTGCCCACTCCGTGATGAAGGATCTGCGCCGCATCAATACCGAGCGGGACCTGACCACCCTGGTGAATTTGCACCTGGTGGATCTGGCGCAAGACTACGCCACGCGCATCATCGGCATTCGCCACGGCAAGATAGTTTTCGATGGGCCCGCCGCAGGCTCCACCGTGGAGGATTTCGAAGCCATCTACGGCCGCCGCATCCGCGAGGAAGACCAGCTGGGAAGTCAGGAGAGCCGGGCATGACGGCGGTACTTCCCCCACGGCAGCGCAACTGGCCCGGCATCCTTGGCGGGCTGGCTGCTTTTCTCGCGCTCACCATCGCCACCTGCGTCCCCGCCTGGGGCGGAATCGAGATCGACTTTGGGCAGATCGCTCGCAACTGGCGCAACGGCGCCGACCGCTTGGCCCTGATGTTCAGCCCCGACTGGTCCATCCTCCCGCGCACGTGGGAGCCGATGCTTGAAACCCTCGCCATGGCTGTCGTCGGTGCCGCCATCTCCGCGGTCATCGCTCTGCCCTTATCCCTGTGGGCGGCGCGGCCCACCAACCCATCGACACCGTGGCGCTCGCTAGTGCGCGGCATCGTCAACGTTGTCCGCGCGGTGCCCGACTTGGTCTACGCCACCATCCTCGTGGCCATGCTCGGAGTCGGTGCCCTGCCCGGCATCATCACGCTGGTGCTTTTCGACGTCGGCATCGTGGTCAAGCTCGTCTCCGAAGCCATCGACTCCGCGGATGATTCTTACATGGAGGCCGGCCGGGCCGCCGGCGGCACGCAAACCCAGATCAACCGGGTTACTGCCCTGCCGCAGACCTGGCCGGTATTTGCCAGCCAGGTGATCTACTCCCTCGAGCTCAACGTCCGCATCTCCGCGGTCCTCGGCCTCGTGGGCGCTGGTGGCATTGGCCTGCTGATCGACGAAGTCCGTGGCTTCTACCGCTATGACGCGCTCTCCGCCATCGTGCTCGAGCTGCTCGTCGTGGTCATCGCCCTAGAGATCGTGTCCGTCAACCTGCGAAAGAGGCTGCGATGAGCACTGCACATGTACTTCCCTCCCGCTCCCGCAGCTGGGGAGTCTTCGCTGCGTGGGCCGGATTCCTTATTATTTTGGCGCTGTCCTTTGGCTACATTCGCGTTGATCTGACGGCTCTTAAAGATTTGCCCTCGAACATCTGGCACTACCTCGTGCTCATGTTCTCCAACCCGGACTGGTCCAAGCTGGGTGAGGCCCTCCTGCAGACCTGGCGCTCCGTGGCCATGGCCTGGATCGGCGCGCTGCTCGGCGTGTTCCTCTCCACCATCCTCGGTGTCCTAGCTGCCAATACGGTCTCCCCGGGGTGGGTATGCCTACCACTGCGCGCGCTGTTTGCCATCATCCGCGCGGTACCGGAGATCATCATCGCCATCATTATCCTCACCGTCACCGGGTTAACCCCGTTTACGGGCGCGCTAGCTCTAGCCATCGGCGGCATCGGCACGCATGCGAAGTGGACCTATGAGGCCATTGAAACCGCGCCGACTGGCCCAGCCGAAGCGGTCAAGGCAGCCGGCGGCAGCCTGGCAGAAATGGTACGCTGGGGAACCTGGCCCATTGTCCAACCCGAGCTGGCTTCGCTCGCGCTCTACCGTTTTGAGATCAACGTGCGCACCTCCGCGGTCCTCGGCCTCATCGGCGTGGGTGGCATCGGTGACATGCTCACCGGCTATACGCAGTACCGCCAGTGGGACGTCGTCGGCGTCCTGCTCATCGTGGTCATCGTCATCACCATGTCCATCGACGCCATCTCCGGCGCTATCCGCCGCCGCATCGTGGCCGCCAAATTCACCTGATAGTTACCCCTATGACTGATTCCGCCCCGCTCTCCGCGCACATCACCACGCGCATGCCGAGCCTGCAGCCCATCGAACAACGCGTGGCCCAGGCAATCCTCGAAGACATGGACTTCGTCCTGCACGCCACTGCGGACCAGCTGGCAGCCAAGGTAGGCACGTCCCGTACCTCCGTCATCCGCACCGCGAAAGCGCTGGGCTACGACGGGTACCAGCAGTTGCGTGTGGCGCTCACGCAGGAGATTGTGCAGCGCCCCACCCCGCCGGCGGGTGCCGATTCCACCCACGTCGGCCGCATGAGTGCCGAGATTGCCTCCTTCAGCAACTACCTGCATGGGCTTACTGCCCTGCTCAACGAGGATGAGCTAGCCGCGACAGTGGAGGCAGTAGCACAGGCCAAGCGGGTTCTCCTCGTGGGCAATGGCCTCTCTGCTCCCTTGGCGCAGACCATGGCGCTGCGCCTCACAAGCATCGGGCGCCCCGCCGAGTTCGTGGCGGAGGCCATGGGCCAGCACATCGCGGCGACGCAACTAGACGCAGAGTGCGTGTGCCTCGTCGTTTCCGGTTCAGGGTCGACCACGCTCACGCTCAAAGCCGCGACCGCATCCTTCGAGGCGGGCGCGAAGCTCATCGCGCTGACTTCGTTTACCTCCTCGCCCTTGGCGGAGCTCGCCTCCTACACGCTGGTCATCCCCTCCCCGGATGGGACATTTCGTGCAGAGCTGCAGGATGCCTCGCGCGTTGCTTTTCTGCTGGTGCTTGAAGCACTCGTGACGCTGGTGGATTCCCACCTCGATGATTCCGCGGCACGGCGCACGGTGCTCTCCGTGCTCCATTCGGCGATGGAAGATTAATTTCCCAGGTAGGCGTAGGCCGCGGCGATGAGCGCCTGCGTCGCGGTGCTGAGCGTCGGCTGCAGCTCCGGTGCAAAGCGCGGATTGTGGTTCGGGACGGAAACGCCGTCCGTGCGGCCACCGAAGCCCCAAAAGCAATAGGGAGC
This sequence comes from Corynebacterium sp. HMSC059E07, assembly GCF_001814395.1. NCBI lineage: Bacteria > Bacillati > Actinomycetota > Actinomycetes > Mycobacteriales > Corynebacteriaceae > Corynebacterium > Corynebacterium sp. HMSC059E07. The sequence continues at coordinate 28,951 of NZ_KV816327.1, read as the reverse complement.
GCCGAAGGCATCGGGGAGTCTCGAGAAATCTTCCGATGCGGTCCACGGTTCCATGTCGAGGACGTTGTCGCTTCCGAGGACGTCGACAAGCTGCGCGCGCACCTTGTTCGTGACTTCCTCATCGTTGACAGTGAGCGGGTAATTATCGCTTTCGGTGATCTCCGGCTCACGTGGGGACATCGCTGCCTGGCACTCGGCGTTGACAATCCGGTGGATGGCCACAACGATTTGCTCTCGAATCTCCTCGCTATAGGCGCGGACATTGATGCGCAGGGTGGCCGAATCCGGGATGATATTGGCCTTCGACCCCGCTTGCAGCGCGCCGACGGTCAGTACGGCGAACTGGTGAGGATCGACTTCGCGGGACGCGACGGTCTGCAGCCGCAACACGATGGAGCTGGCCAAGACGACTGGATCGACACTGAGGTGTGGCATCGAACCATGGGAACCGTGGCCATAGACGGTGACGGTGAGTGAGGTCGCTGTCGACAAGACCGGGCCGGGCGCAATCAGTACGCTGCCGGCCGGGGCGTTTTTATCAATAAAGATGTGTTGACCAAAGGACACGTCAGGTGTGGGGACTTTGCCGGTAAGTCCCGCGTCCACCATGGATTGCGCGCCCTCAGCGGTTTCCTCGCCCGGTTGAAAGAGCGCGATGAAAGTACCGGACCACGCGTCAGTGGCCTTCGCCATCGCTTCCGTGGCGCCAAGCAAGGCGGTCACGTGGGTGTCGTGGCCGCAGGCGTGCATAACCTCGCCCGTGGCCGAGTAGTCCAAGCCAGTGTCTTCAGTGACCGGCAGGCCGTCGAAGTCAGCGCGCTCTAAGACCGTCGAACCCTCACCGTTGCGGAGGATGCCGACGACTCCCCCGCCGAATTCAAGCACCTCAACCCCTGGAAACTCCCGGAGCTTGCCCGCGATGACGCCGCGGGTGCGCTCCTCTTCCATGCTGAGCTCAGGATGCTGGTGAAGGTCCTTGTACAGGGCTTCTTGCCACTGCGTGGCATGTGCTGCTCGGTCTAGGATGTGGGCGATACTCATGCCCACAGCCTACGCGCTATGAGCGCACGAGCTAGCCGCCGATCTTGAAATCGCAGACGTCGCCATCCTGCATGATGTATTCCTTACCCTCCTGGCGCACCTTGCCAGCGTTGCGGGCTTCCGCCATGGAGCCAGCAGCGTCTAGGTCGTCGAAGGAAACGATTTCTGCCTTGATGAACTTCTTCTCAAAGTCGGTGTGGATAACGCCAGCAGCCTGCGGTGCCGCAGAGCCCTGCCTGATGGTCCACGCGCGGGCTTCCTTCGGGCCAGCGGTCAGGTAGGTCTGCAGGCCGAGGGTGGCGAAGCCGGCCTTGGCCAACGTCGCCAAGCCTGGCTCTTCCTGGCCGACAGACTCCAGCAATTCCAGAGCCTCTGCCTCGTCGAGCTCAAGGAGCTCGGTTTCAGTCTGGGCATCGAGGAAGACGCACTCCGCCGGGGCGACAAGCTGGCGCAGCTCCTCCTTCTTGGCCTCATCGGTGAGGACGGCCTCGTCCGAGTTGAAGACATAAAGGAAAGGCTTCGCTGTCATGAGGTGCAGCTCGCGCAGCAAGGACAAATCAATCTCATTGTTCTTGGACGCCGCGAAGAGGGTGCGGTCATCCTCCAAGATGGCCTGGGCCTTCTTGGTCTCCTCCACGGTTTCTGCCAGATCCTTGTTCTTGCGCGCTTCCTTTTCCAAGCGCGGCAAAGCCTTCTCGATGGTCTGGAGGTCCGCAAGGATGAGCTCGGTGTTGATGACCGAAATATCGTGCGCCGGGTTAACCTCGCCGTCGACGTGGATAACGTTCTCATCAGCGAAGGCACGCACCACCTGGCAGATGGCATCGGCTTCACGGATGTTGGCAAGGAAGGCGTTGCCCATTCCCTCACCCTTGGAAGCGCCCTCGACAATGCCGGCGATGTCTACGAAGGACACGGTGGCCGGAAGGATGCGCTCGGAGCTGAAGATTTCCGCGAGGCGGTTCAGGCGGGAATCGGGAAGCTCCACTAGTCCGACATTGGGCTCGATGGTGGCAAACGGATAGTTCGCTGCCAAGATATCGGAACGGGTCAGGGCATTAAACAAAGTGGACTTGCCCACATTGGGCAGGCCGACGATTCCAAGTGTAAGACTCACGGGGCCAATCCTAACGCACCCCGGATCTTTTAAGGCAAGATGGTGGGGTGAGTTCTGATCAGCCATCCCCCAATGCATCCTCGCCTGAGCTCGCCGCCGCTGAGGCAGCGCTTGGCGGACGCTTCGATGATTCCGTCGACGCCGCTTCGCTGAACGCAGTCTCGCCGCACCCGCCAGGCAACCAAGTGGATCGCTCCGTGGTGGTCGGCGAGGTCATCAAGTCCGCATCGCTGTGGGCACTGCGCCTGACCATTATTGGGCTATTCCTCTATGCCTCATTCCGCATGTTGGGCAACTTCTGGCGTGGCATTTTGCCGGTTCTCATTGCTCTCATCATCTGCACTGTGCTTGCCCCTGTTGCGAGCGCCATGCGGCGCAAGGGGTTGCCGTCGGCCCTGGCTGCGGCGGTAACCATCCTCGTGTCCTTTACCGCGGTGGGCTCGCTTTTCATGTTCATTGCTCCGGACTTTGCGCGGCAATCCCAAACGCTGTACCTGCAAACTGCGGAAGGCATTCAGCGCCTGCAGCTATGGGCACAGGGTCCGCCGCTCAACCTCGATCCGGATGATATCGGCCAATACATCGATGAGATCGCCCTGTGGCTGCAGCGCCAGGCCGGCTCTATTGCGGGTTCCGTGTTCACAGGAATTGGCACGGCGACCTCCATCGTGGTCACGCTCTTCATCATCGTGGTGCTGACCTTCTTCTTCCTTAAAGATGGCCACAACTTCCTCCCCTGGTTGCGACAGGCCACGGGCCGCCGGACCGGCTGGCACCTCACTGAGCTGCTCACCCGTGTGTGGACCACGCTGGGCGGTTTCGTGCGGGCGCAGGCGGTGGTCTCGCTTGTCGACGCCATCTTCATCGGCCTCGGCCTCGCCCTCATCGGGGTGCCTTTGGCCATGGCGCTGGCCATCATCACCTTCATCGCCGGCTTTATCCCCTTTGTGGGCGCGATCGTGGCTGGTGCGCTATCCGTGACCATCGCGCTGGTCTCCTTGGGCTTTACCAAAGCACTGCTCGTTCTTGGCTTGGTCCTTTTAGTTCAGCAGCTTGAGGGCAACGTACTCTCCCCGTGGCTGCAATCGAAGGCCATGAACCTGCACCCGGTCATCGTGTTGATTTCTGTGACTGTAGGTTCCGCGCTCTTCGGCCTCGTCGGCGGCTTCCTCGCCGTTCCGGCGGCGGCGACCATCGCGGTGGTCTACCGCTACTTCCAAGACATGATGATGCTCCAGTCCGGCGAAAGGACCGCCGAAGACTTGGAATTCTCAACGGTCGCCGGCTTCCTCATCGGGCGCTACACACAGCAGCAGGGTGACCGGAAGCGCGAACAATGGCTGTCCATCCCGGACCACGCCGCACCCGAGGGCGCAGCAGAGGACGTAGCCCACGACGGCACCAGCCCGCTGGACCAAAAGATCGATGTCGACGTTGACGCAGACTTCAGCGAACGAGATAGCGGTGCCCGAGCGGGAATCAAGCGAGCGATTGGCACTCTCGAACAGATTTTGCAATCAAAAGACAAGAGCTAAGCCTCCGTGTCCGGGGAGCGTGCCATGATGACAGGCATGACGTCTTCCCTTCCCGTAGTGCTCTTGTTCCTCGGCCTCATCATCGGGGCTGCTCTGGGCTGGCTGGCCCGCGCCTATTCCGCACAGTCCGCCCAGCCATCAGAGGAACACCGTGCACTTCAAGAGTCTCAACGCCGCCAAGCAGAACTCGCCCCTCTAGAGAAGGCCATGGACCGTTTGGGCCTCCAGCTCCAAGAAATCGAGGAGGATCGGGCGACATCGCTCGCAGCACTCAGCAGCCAAGTACAAGCGGTGACCCGCACGTCGACACGCCTGTCTGACCGCACGGACAAGCTGGTCGGCGCACTGCGTTCCCCGAATGTTCGGGGACGCTGGGGCGAAGTGCAGCTCGAGCGCGTCGTCGAGCTCGGCGGTATGCGCAAACACGTGGATTTTGATTCACAGGTGAACGCCCGCATCAATGGCTCGCTCGTCCGCCCCGATCTTGTCGTTCACTTGGCCGGCGGGCGCAGCATTATCGTGGACGCCAAGGTACCGCTCAGCGCCTACCTCGATGCGATGGAGACTGAAGACCCGGAGGAGCGGGCTGGATACCTACGCCGCCATGCGCACCTCATGCGTTCCCACGTGCAGGCACTGGCGTCGAAGGACTATATCGAGGCCTTCTCCCCCACACCACAATTTGTGATCCTCTTTGTCCCCGCTGACACCTTCGTGGACGCGGCCTTGTCTATCGACGCTGAATTGCTCGAGTTCGCCTTCGAGCGCAACATCGTCATCGCTACCCCGAGCACCCTTTTCGCACTCTTACGTACCGTTGCGGTGAGCTGGCAGCACGAAGAGATCGAGGATAAAGCCCGCGAGGTCCAGCGCCTGGGCCGCGAGCTGTACACCCGGCTCAACACTCTTAATGAGCACTACGACAAGGTGGGCCGCGGGCTGGAGCGCGCGGTGGAGGCCTATAACGCAAGCCTGGCTAGTTTGGATTCGCGCGTTTCGGTCACTGCACGGCGGCTCAAAGAATTGGACGTCCCCGCCCGCGTCGACCGCCTGCCCGTGGAGCCGCGCCGTGTCGGTTCTTGGCCGCGGCGCGCCCAGAATGAATAACGGTTTGGCCAACATTCCCGGTAAGCTCTCTGGGCGTGTCAGTTGCCAAAAATCGTCGCCGCCCTCCCCGCCGCGGGATGCCGCTTACCCGAGCGCTTCTCCTCGCGCTCGTCGTAACGCTCGTGGCTTTGACGGTCTCAGGAGTGCTTGGCAGCGTGGGGCTGCCGTTCGCCCTGATTTTTGGACTGGGATCGCTCGCCGTCACCTGGCTGGTGGAAACCCGCGGGCTCTACATGCTGGTAATTTCATTGCCCCTGCTCTACGCGCTGGGAACCGTGGGCGGTGGCTTCATCAGTTCCACGTCAGCCTTGCCAGAAGGCGCGTCGCCGTTTTCTAAGACCGCGCTTCTCACCACGGCCTTCCCGCTGCTGCAGCACTTCCCCGTACTTATTGTCACAGTTATTGCCTGCGCGCTACTCGCAGTCCTGCGCCTGTGGCGCAGCGACAATCGAGCGAAGAGCCGTGAGGCTGAAGCCCAGGAAAAGCGCCGCACCGACGCAGCTTCCGACCTTCGAAACCGCTCCGAGCGTCTTTCCGTAGCGGAACTGCTTGCCCGTGAAGCCACAGTCTCGGGCCGCGTCCGTGAGCGCGACCGCGAGGAACGCCGCCGGATTCAAGCTGAAGAACGCGAAAGGCGCCGCCAAGCATCCCCCGATGCAGACGAGCGGGAGGATTTCCGCCGTGCCGCCGCTGAATCGGCAGAGAATGCGCGGCGCGCACGGGAGCACTCCCAGCGGTCCTCCCAGCCGCTGGAAGAGAATCTCTACGACGAGGATTAACGCGCGGTGCGTGCCGGACGCAGATCGCGCGGCAAGGAGAACGTGATAGTCTCCGTGGAGGTCGTCACCTGCTCAACGTCGTGGTAGCCACGCTCGTCCAGGAATTCCAGTACCTCACGGACCAGCAGTTCAGGCACGGATGCGCCACACGTCACGCCGACGGTGTTCACGCCCTCCAGCCAAGCTTCTTCGATCTCCGAAGCGAAGTCTACGAGGTGCGAGGCCTTAGAGCCTGCTTCTAGGGCGACCTCGACGAGACGCTTGGAGTTGGAGGAATTCTGGGACCCGACGACGATCATGAGATCACACTTCGGGGCAATGGCCTTCACCGATTCCTGACGGTTCTGAGTGGCGTAGCAGATATCATCTGATGGCGGATTCTCCAGGTGTGGAAAGCGCTCACGCAGCTTATTGACGATCTGAATGGTTTCATCAACCGACAACGTGGTTTGCGACAACCAGATGAGTTTCTCATCGTGGAGGAAATCCGGCAGCTTGTCGACGCCGTCCAAGCCATCTACCAAGTGGGTAACCTCTGGGGCCTCACCGGCAGTGCCTTCGACCTCTTCGTGGCCCTCGTGGCCGACGAGCAAGATGTGATAGCCATCGCGCTCAAAGCGCTGTGCTTCCTTGTGCACCTTGGTCACCAGCGGGCACGTTGCGTCCAGCGTTAGCTGCTTGCGTTCCTCCGCTTCCTTGCGCACCGTCGGCGCAATGCCGTGTGCAGAAAATACAAGGTGAGCGCCTTCAGGGGCTTCGGAAGCCTCCTCCACAAAGATGACACCACGCTTAGCCAGGGATTCAACAACGAAGCGGTTGTGCACGATTTGCTTGCGCACGTAGATAGGGGCGCCGTATTTCTCCAACGCCTTTTCCACTGTCTCAACAGCACGGTCCACGCCGGCGCAATAGCCGCGGGGAGCCGCCAGGAGCACCTTCTTTGCAGTTTCAGTCATGGCTCCCAGAGTATCGAAAGTCGCGCGCATACTGTAGTTACAGCTTGCCAGGCTTGGCCGGTAGCACCAGATGTCCGGCACGCCTCTTACACTGGACGGAACATACCCGAGAGACTAGACCACTCAAGAGAAAGGACTGCGCGTGAACCAACCGGCCAATTCTGCGGAAACGCCGTGGCCCGTCGGCAAGGTCAATGACCAAGTCAAAGGCTGGATCGAGCGCCTCGGTTTCCTCTGGGTGGAGGGGCAGATCACCCAGCTGAACATGAAGCCAACATGGAAGCTCTCCTACATCACATTGCGTGATGTCGAACAGGAAAAATCTGTTCAGTTGACATGTAACACCTCGCTCATCCGCAATGCCCCCTCACCGCTCAAGGATGGCGACCGCGTCGTGGTCTACGGCAAGCCCGCCTTCTACGCCGGACGCGGAAGTTTTTCCCTGTGGGTCACGGAGATCCGCCACGTCGGTATTGGTGACCTTCTTGCTCGGGTAGAGATGCTGCGCCAGCGGCTGCGTCAGGAGGGCCTGTGCGACGCTTCCCGTAAGCTGCCGCTTCCCTATCTACCGAAGAAGATTGGCCTCATCACCGGCCGCGGGTCCCATGCCGAGCGCGATGTGCTCTCCGTAGCGCAGGATCGTTGGCCAGCGGTTCAGTTCGAAGTCATTAACACTGCTGTCCAGGGAGCCACTGCCGTTACCCAGGTGATTGACGCGCTCCGGACTCTCGACGCGAACCCGGAAGTCGATGTCATCATCATCGCCCGCGGCGGTGGTTCAGTGGAAGATCTGCTTCCCTTCTCCGAGGAGGCGCTCCAGCGCGCTGTGGCAGACGCCCGCACTCCGGTTGTCTCCGCCATCGGACACGAACCGGACCACCCGGTGCTCGATGATGTCGCCGATCTGCGCGCCGCCACGCCCACCGATGCGGCCAAGCGCGTCGTTCCTTCCGCCGCCGAAGAGTATGCGCTGATCTCTGAAGCCCGCTCGCGCATGGCGGCAGCGCTGCGCGGCTGGGTGGACAGGGAACGCCGCGGCCTCGAGAGCATCCGCTCCCGCCCGGTCCTCGCCGATCCCATGGTGCCGATCAACGCGCGCCGCGAGGAACTTGAGCGCAACCTCGCGCTGATTCGCCGGGTAGTTACGCACCGGTTGGATCGCGAAAGTAACCAGGTAGCCTCGTTGCGTGCTCGCGTCTCAGCCTTGGGCCCCTCGGCCACACTTGAACGGGGCTACGCCATCGTTCAGGTGCTGCCTCGCGACGGTAGCGGACCAGAGGTTGTCACCAGCTATGCGCAGTCTCCCCCGGGATCGCAGCTGCGCATCCGCGTTGGCGATGGTTCGATTACCGCCGCCGCAATGGCCTCCCAGGCCGCAGATTAAAACGATTTATTAGAGCACAAGAGAAAAGGAATTGACCCCATGACTGACACAATTGGTGCCGGCCAACCCGGCCAGGACGCGTTCCCACCGGTAGAAGAACTGAGCTATGAACAAGCCCGCGATGAACTCATTGAGACCGTAAAGATCCTCGAGCTGGGCCAGATGGGCTTGGACGAGTCTCTTAAATACTGGGAGCGTGGCGAGGCCCTAGCAAAAGCTTGCGAGGCGCACCTCGACGGCGCATCGAAGCGCGTAGAGGAAGCCCTCCGCAAGAATACTGAGGGCACCGATAGCGCAGCCACCAATGCAGAAGCAGGAGAGGATTAAATGAAAATTTACGGCTACCCGGGAGATCGCGTCGATTTCGTCTCCAAGTCGGGCGGAGCGGGATCCATGGTCTTTGGGGATTCACGCCAGCTCGTCGAGGAGTTTTTCGGCCCGCCGCACACCGTGAGCGGAGAGGAAATCAGCTATTTCTCCGGCTCCATCGTCCTGCGTTTTAGCGCTGATAAACTCGTCGAAATTGCACTCTTCCCCGGCAAGTCCCAACACGAAAAGGTCGATGTCTACCTGGGCAAGACGCGCCTGAGTGGGCTCGACCCGGAGTCTCTCACCAGTGCCGCCGGCGATGCCGTCGAGGTGGAGTGGGATGAAACGCTGCAGAGCGTGACGTTCCGCTAACTATTTACTCGCTGACGACGCTGCCATCCTCAGCAATTTGGAGCGGCTCAGCTTCCGCGAAGGCGGTGAGGGCCGTCTCATAATCAGCGTCGGAGGCAGAGCCCGTAAGAACGAGGCGGGCATCGCCCAAGTCAGTAATCCACAGTGGACGCACATCTTTGTCGTCACTGCTCAGGATTTCCACGTCGTGGCCCGCCACCTCACGCCGCTCGGAGTTGCCACGATAGTTGGAGTCGTAGGCCGAGGGGACATCGCCAAGCGCCAACTGCGTCTGCGCCGATTCCACGTAGCCTTCCTCGGCGGTAAGCCAGCTCACCACGGCACCGGATTCGCCGCCCATCTCCTTACGCCGTGCGGCCGTAGGCTGCCAGCCCTCCGGCATGACGGGCTCCCTGATGACGGCCCCGGTGCCGCGCGCCTCCATTTCCAGAAACGTAGCGGCATCCACGTTCTGCACGGGCCCCGGCTTTTCCGGGTTGATCGAGCACAGTCCCGTTGCTCCAACCGCCAGGAACATCATGATGAGGATGACGCCCACCGTCAGGGTGATATCACGCGCGTCCTCAAAAATCTTAGGTTTATCTTCAGATGCCACCCGCCCAGTATGTCACGCCGCCTCCCGCGCTCGCGACAGCGACCTCCCACCTGCCCTTTTGGTGGCCAACTTGACTGAGACCCTCTTCTGGGGGAGGCATTCGGGCTTGGATACGAGGGAAAAGTGGAAGAATGGAATATGTATTCCGGGTTGTCCCCCACCCCGGGCCGAGCCACCTGAAAAGAAAGGGACTAATCACACATGTCTGATAACACGTCTTATATCCCCGATCGCAACCTAGCCATGGAGCTGGTGCGTGTCACTGAGGCAGCAGCACTCGCCTCGGGTCGCTGGGTTGGCCGTGGACAGAAGAATGAAGGTGACGGCGCCGCGGTGGATGCTATGCGCAAGCTCATCAACTCCGTAGAGATGAACGGCATCGTCGTCATCGGTGAGGGCGAAAAGGATGAAGCCCCCATGCTGTTCAACGGAGAAAAAGTCGGCACCGGCCAGGGTGCAGAGATGGACATCGCCGTCGACCCGGTTGACGGCACCCGTCTTATGGCAGAAGGCCGCCCGAACGCTATTTCCGTCATCGCTGCTGCTGAGCGCGGCACCATGTATGACCCATCCGCAGTGTTCTATATGAAGAAGATTGCTGTCGGCCCAGAGGCTGTTGGCTCAATCGATCTCAATGAGTCCGTGGAGTGGAACATCAAATCCGTGGCCAAGGCCAAGGGCATCAAGCCAGCTGACCTGACCGTCGTCGTACTCGACCGCCCGCGCCACGATGACCTTATCCGCCAGATCCGTGAGGCAGGCGCCAAGGTTCGCCTCATCATGGATGGTGACGTCGCCGGCGCCATCGCCACCTGCCAGGACACCAACTCCATCGATATGATGATGGGTATCGGTGGCACCCCAGAGGGCATCATCACCGCATGTGCCATGAAGTGTATGGGTGGTGAAATCCAAGGCAAGCTGTGGCCTAAAGATGAAGCAGAGGCAGAGAAGGCACGCAAGGCCGGACACGACCTTGATCGCGTCCTCACCACCAACGATCTGGTCTCTTCTGAAAACTGCTACTTCGCCGCAACCGGCGTTACCAATGGCGACATGCTCCGCGGCGTGTCCTACCGCCCCAACGGCGCCACGACCCGTTCTCTGGTCATGCGCTCCAAGTCCGGCACGATCCGCTACGTCGATTCCATCCATAAGCTGGCTAAGCTGCAGGAATACTCCGTGGTGGACTACACCAACCCCCACGATAAGGAAAGCTAATCCACTTTCCTGCGAAGAGTGCTACGGTGGCCATCAATGCCGTGCCACGGCACACATAAAGAACTCTACAATTCTCATCTCACAGAAAAGGTGACTTCATGACTGAATACCGCATCGAACACGACACTATGGGCGAAGTCAAGGTTCCGGTCGACGCCCTGTGGCGTGCCCAAACCCAGCGCGCTGTGGAAAACTTCCCCATTTCTGGCCGTGGCCTTGAAGCTGCCCAGATCCGCGCACTCGGTCTTCTCAAGGCCGCCTGCGCTCAGGTGAATAAGGATTCCGGCAAGCTGGATGCGGAGAAGGCCGACGCTATCATTGCGGCAGCCACCGAGATTGCAGAAGGCAAGCACAACGATGCCTTCCCGATCGATGTCTTCCAGACCGGCTCCGGTACCTCTTCCAACATGAACACGAACGAGGTCATCGCTTCCATCGCCCACAACAATGGCGTGGAGATTCACCCGAATGACCACGTGAACATGGGCCAGTCCTCCAACGACACCTTCCCCACCGCAACCCATGTTGCGGCGACCGAGGCTGCCGTCAACGACCTCATCCCGGGCCTCAAGGTCCTCCACGAATCCCTCGTGGCTAAGGCCAAGGAATTCGCCGACATGGTCAAGTCCGGACGCACCCACCTGATGGACGCCACCCCGATCACCTTGGGCCAGGAGTTTGGCGGCTACGCTCGCCAGATCGAGCTCGGCATTGAGCGCGTTGAGGCAACACTGCCGCGCTTGGGTGAACTGGCCATCGGCGGCACCGCAACCGGTACCGGCCTGAACACTTCCGCCGACTTCGGCGGCAAGGTTACCGAGGAGCTCAAGAAGCTCACCGGCGTCAAGGAGCTGTCTGAGGCTAAGAACCACTTTGAGGCCCAGGCCGCTCGCGACGCCTTGGTGGAGTTCTCCGGCGCTATGCGCACCGTGGCTGTCTCCCTCAACAAGATTGCCAACGACATCCGTCTCATGGGCTCCGGCCCGTTGACCGGTTTGTCCGAGATCCACTTGAAGGACCTGCAACCGGGCTCCTCCATCATGCCGGGCAAGGTCAACCCGGTTCTGTGTGAGGCCGCCACCATGGTCGCTGGCCAGGTTATCGGTAACGACGCAGCCGTTGCCTTCGGCGGCTCCAACGGCCACTTCGAGCTCAATGTCTACATCCCGATGATGGCTCGCAACGTTCTCGAGTCGGCCCGCCTGCTGGCCAACGTCTCCCGCGTTTTCGCTGAGAAGTGCGTTGACGGCATCGAGGCCAACGAGGAGCGCATGAAGAAGTTTGCGGAGTCCTCCACCTCCATCGTGACCCCGCTGAACTCCAAGATTGGCTACGAGAACGCAGCCAAGGCAGCTAAGCACGCACTGCACGAGAAGATCACTGTCCGCGAGGCAGTCATCGACTTGGGCTTCGTCGACGGAGAGAACCTCACTGAGGAGGAGCTCGATGAGCGCCTCAACGTTCTCACCATGACCAACCGCGACCGCGACAACTTCTAAGCTCGCTTTCGCGAACGCCGCCGCTCTCCTTCGGGAGGGCGGCCTTCGTCGTTTTCAACGCCCACGCTCAGCGTCATAGTAACCACCGTCATATTTTTAGATCTCCCTTTCAAAAATCACTCGAATTGCACTTGGTGCAAATTTGCACTGAGTGTACTGTTGCACTCTGTGCAAGAAGAAATGTCATTACGCGAGCAGAAGCGCCTCAAGACGCGCCTGCGAATCGAAGACGCCGCCACCCGTCTCGTGGATGAGCGTGGATTCGCCGACGTTACCGTCGAGGAAATTTGCGACGCAGCGGGGATTTCTCGGCGCACCTTTTTTAATTATTTTGATTCCAAAGACACTGCTGTGCTCGGTGCGCCGAGTCACGACTTCACAGAGGAACAGAAGAAGGCTTTCCTTAGCGCCCCTACGGATAGCGTTTTCAGGCTGGCGGTCGACCTAGTTAAAGGACACCTCGTTGGCCAGCATGTCAACGAGGTCATCGCTGAACGTCGCCGTCGGATCTCTGGGGACAGCGATGCCGCGGCGGCGGCACTCAGCCGTAAGCGGGCCAAGTCGAACGAGATCCTGGGGCTCATCACCGAGCGCCTTGACCAGGATCCCTCCTTGCGGCAGATGCCCGAGGTCACGGCTGAGACTGAGGCGATACTCATTGCCTTTGCTATCAGGGAAGCATTCTGGATAGCCACTGCGTCGCCAGATTTCAGCTGCGACATCCCCTTTGAGGAACGCTTCGAATCTGCGCTCACACTCATTAATAAATTTTCGAAAGGACTGACATGGTAGATACCGCGGCTAAGCCGGCCTCTCAGGCCGGCAGCGGCAAGCCGGATAACAACCTTGCCCTCGTATTCTCCGCCCTCGTGCTCACCATGCTGATGAGCTCTTTGGGCCAGATGATTTTTGCCACCGCTCTACCCACCATCGTCGGCGAGCTCGGCGGCGTGGACCACATGAGCTGGGTCATCTCCGCCTTCTTGGTCATGATGACAATCGCCATGCCTATCTCCGGCAAGCTCGGTGACATGATGGGCCGCAAGTGGCTCTACATTGGCGGCATCGGCGTCTTCGTCATTGGCTCCACGCTCGGCGGCTTCGCTGATTCGATGAACCTGCTCATCATTGGCCGCGCCGTGCAGGGTTTCGGCGCTGGTTTCATGATGATTTCCTCCCAATCCATCATCGCGGAGGTCACCACCTCCCGTGAGCGCGGCAAGTTCATGGGCATCATGGGCGGCGTCTTTGGACTCTCCTCCGTCCTCGGCCCAGTCCTCGGTGGCTGGTTCACTGACGGCCCGGGCTGGCGCTGGGGCATGTGGATGAACATCCCGCTGGGTCTGCTCGCCATCATCGTATGCACCCTGGTCCTCCACCTGCGCGTCGGCGATACCGACCTGCGCAAGTTTGACCTCCTCGGCGCCATCTTCATTTCCATCACCACCGCCTCCCTGATCCTTATGACGACCTGGGGCGGAACCCAATACGAGTGGTCCGACCCGATCATCCTCGGCCTGGGCATCACCGTGGTCATCGGTGCCATCATCACCGTCTTCGTCGAATCCAAGGCCAAGGAGCCGCTCATCCCGGTGCAGCTGTTCAAGAACCGCAACATGGTTCTCACCACCGCAGCCGGCATGGTGCTGGGCCTGGCGATGTTCGGCGTGCTGGGCTACATGCCAACCTACCTGCAGATGGTTCACACTCTGACCCCGACCAAGGCAGGTCTCATGATGATCCCGATGATGGTCGGCATGATCGGAACCTCCACAGCCGTCGGTTTCATCATCGCCCGCACCGGTCACTACAAGCGCTACCCCATCATCGGCCTAGCAATCACTGCTGGTGCGCTGTTCTGGATGTCCAAGCTGACTGCAGACACCTCTCTGACCCAGCTCGGTGCAGAGTTCCTCGTCTTCGGCATCGGCCTTGGCTTCGTCATGCAGGTTCTGGTCCTCATTGTCCAGAACTCCTTCCCCATCGCCCTCGTCGGAACCGCGACTGCCGCAAATAACTTCTTCCGTCAGATCGGTTCCGCCATCGGTGCTTCCCTCGTCGGCTCCCTCTTCATCCACAACATGAAGGATGAAATGGCCGCCAACATGCCCGCTGCCATCAAGTCTATGGGTGAGGCAGGCAAGCCCTTCGCGGAGAAGTTTGCCAGCGCTAATGGTGGTTCCTCCAGCCTCACCCCGGCTCTGGTTGCTCAGCTGCCGGACCCCATCAAGGACGTTATCCTCAACGCTTACAACGACGGCCTAACCCCCGTCATCCTGCTGATGGTTCCTATGGCCATCATCGCGCTCCTCCTCATCCTCCCCGTCCGCGAGGAGCACCTCAAGGAGACGATTGATTAGAAGCCACTGCTTCGAGACAAGCTGGCGCTTGACGACGAGCAACGGTGGTCTGGGAGCTGGGATGTCCCCTCGGCGTAGAAACCGGGTGAAGTAAGAACGAATCCTCGCTACGAGCATTCACGTAGCGAGGATTTCTTATTGTCACGATGCTTAGCGCAAGATTCCCAACTGGCGTGCTACCTGGGCAGCCACGCCGATGAGCGCGAGCACGCCGGCGAGGATGCCCACGATGGCACCAATGTTCGTGCCGCCGGAGCTCAAGTCCCCGCCGAGGGACTTCTTGGTCACCTTCACGGTCTTGGTGATCTGGTTATCCGAGACCTTTGCCTGGCCATTGCGCAGAACATAGGTGTTAAAGGTGACGGTCGCGGTGCCCTCAGACTTTGCTGTGTAGGTTCCGTCCTCGTTGACTTCAAGGACCTCTGGGTCGTTACTGCTGGGCGCCGCCACCGGAACCCCCAGCTTCGCTCCCCAGAATCCATCGATGCGCAAACCCAGGCTTCCTTGGCTTCCGACCGAGGTGCCTCCCGTGGTCATCAGTTCAGCACGGTTTATAGCGCTTTCCGGCACGGCGATGGGGAATGCGTGGCGACCGGCCGTCAACCGCGCCGGTTCGGACGGCTTATCATCGGCCGAATAGAGACCAGCTGTCACTTCTCCGATTTGAGCCTGCGCAAACTTCACGTATTCAGGATTAAGAATCGTGTACAGGTGGCCATTATTTGTTGACCATTGGCCGTTCTCTCGGACAAGGTAGTCCCACTCGCTGGGACCGCTGCTTCTGCTTGTAGACCACGATTCAACGGCATGTTCCATGTCCGTCGTGGTCAGGTTGTCCAAGGTATTGTAGTTGTCCAAGATTTCAGGAGTACGTGTGCCAACTGCGCGGCGATGATCAAACAAGAAGTTTCCCTCAGCAGCACGCTGCAAAACCGCGTGCTCGAGACCGCGGTCCCAGGAGATTGAATTCACATATGCCTCGCGGGTGCGGTAGCCAGCGGCACTAGCGGCCTGTCGCAGGGTTCCGCCGTTGAAGGGCAGGTTGGTGTCCCAGGCTTTGCCGCGCAACTCGCGAACTTGGCGGGTAACCAAGTCGATGTCGGACTGCATCACTGGCTCGGCAAAGACATAGGCCAGAGCGCCGTTAGGCTGATTAACGTCGAGCTCGGCCACAGGAACGGAACCAGCCGACGGATAGGTTGCTGCCGTGGCAACAGGTGCGGAGAAAGCACCGGTTGCCACGGCTGCGGCTGTAGTAAGGGCAAGGACAGAAGTGCGCAAGGACATGCTTCACCTTCTAAGCGAGAGGGAATAAGAACAGCTTTAATTCTATCCCCACTCATGCCCTTCCATTAGAAAAGCAGGATAATTACTTTCTCTTCTGGTTGGCTGCTGCCTTCTTCTCCTCGGGCTTCGGCAGAAGAAGCTCATACACGTCCGTATCGCGCCACTGGCCGGCGAGCTCACCGTAGGTCATCTTTGCCATGTGGGAGTACGTGCCCACCTTGACGAAGCCACGGGACTTATGGAGGCCGGCGGAACCTTCGTTCTCCGGGAAGATCCACGAGTGGATAGCCCACTTATGCAGGTCGCGGCAGACCTCGATGAGCTGATCCAGCAAGGCGCCACCGATGCCCCTTCCCTGGGCTTCCTTGCTCAGGTAGATGGAATCCTCGACGACGCCGTGGAACACGGTGCGGGTAGACGCCTGTGCGGCGCACACCCAGCCGAGAACCTTTGAATCATCCTCCGCCTCAACAGCGACGAAAACTGACGCCATGATTTTGACGTTTTTGAACTCTTCAAAGGTCAACGAGCGGGTCTCGTAGGTAGCGTGGCCAGTGTTGAGGCCCTGCTCATAGATTTCTCGCATCTGCGGATAGTCCGCCGCATTGAAGGGACGGATGCGGAAATCCTTCTTCTTGTCTTTCGCGTTGTCGCTCATGGAACAATTATTACTGAGCACACGGCGTCAATGCCAAGCTGAGGGCAGAGAGATCGCCGCGCGCGAACGCGTTAGCTTTCGCCTTCCAGCAGATCGGTGACCAGCTCTGCAATGGCAGAGCGCTCAGAGCGTTGCAGCGTGACGTGTGCAAAGAGCTCACGCCCTTTAAGTTTTTCAATGACTGCCTGCACGCCGTCGTGGCGGCCAACGCGCAGGTTATCGCGCTGAGCAACATCATGCGTCAGTACAACTCGGGAGCCACGCCCCAAGCGCGACAAAACAGTCAACAGCACATTGCGCTCAAGCGATTGGGCCTCATCAACGATGACGAAAGAATCATGCAGGCTGCGGCCGCGAATATGGGTCAACGGGAGAACCTCCAGCAATCCGCGGTCCTGGACTTCGTCCATGACGTTTTCGGATACCAGACCTTCCAGAGTGTCATAGACGGCCTGCGCCCATGGATTCATCTTCTCGCTTTCAGAGCCCGGCAGATATCCCAGGGACTGCCCGCCCACCGCATACATGGGGCGAAACACCACGATACGACGGTGTTCGCCGCGCTCCAGCACTGCCTCCAAGCCAGCACACAACGCCAGCGCGGACTTACCAGTGCCCGCCCTGCCTCCGATGGACATGATTCCAACGGAGGGATCCAAGAGAAGGTCCAGGGCAACGCGCTGCTCAGCAGAGCGGCCTTGCAGACCAAAGACATTCGCATCGCCGCGCACCAAGCGAACGGTGCCCTCAGCCGTCATCCGGCCCAGAGCGGACTGCCCGCCCGCCTGCAGCGTAATGCCACAGTGCACCGGCAGGTCCTCGACGCGGGTGCCGGCGGTGGTCACGGATCCGTCGATAAGCACCTCGCCCTCCCCGTAGAGCTCATCGATGACCTCAGCGCTGGTGGGCACCGTAGCCATGCCGGTGTAACCGGTGAGCACGACGTCCTGCGCATGGTATTCATCCGCCTGCAGGCCTACAGCACCAGCCTTGACACGCAATGGGACGTCCTTAGTCACCAGGACGGTGTCCTTGCCCTCATGCTGGAGATTCAGCGCGCAGGCCAGAATCCGGTGATCTCCCTCCGGCCCGCGAAAGGCCGCTGGCAACAAGGATTGATCCTGGTGGTTGAGTTCCACGCGCAAAGTCCCGCCCGCTGCATTTACGGGCAGGGGCTGGTCCAACGCCTCATAGGTAGCGCGAAGGTCCTCCAAAAAGCGAAGAGCTTGGCGGGCGAACCAGCCAAGCTCCGGGTGATGACGTTTTCCTTCCAACTCAGAAATAACGACGATGGGCAGTACCACATCGTGTTCAGCAAACTTACGCAACGCCCAGGGATCTGAGAGAAGGACGGACGTATCGATGACATAGGTCTTGGTCAAAACAGAGGCCTCATGCGGCTGCTCGGTGAGGACGGAAGGATTGGTCATAGCGGCAGGGTTCTCCCTTGTTATGCCCGCCCCAACTTATCGACCTGGGACGGCATGGTGAAGCTGGTGGTTTTCGAACTGTCCGGAGACTGTTCTTAGCGTCCGGACACCGTCCACGCTAGAGAGCAAAGGTTGAAATTACATGGGTGCAAGATGAACAGTATTAAAACGACAATCACCAGCGTCACACCATCCCCATCAGGCTCTACGAGCCTGTCGTCTCTCCCCCACTCCCACCCAACACTGCAGCTACATTCTTCAGCCCTGCACTTTCACGCGTTGACCGTGAAAAACGAAGAAGCTCCGCACCGTGGTTATCAGTGCGGAGCTTTGTCGCTTTAGCTCACAAGACAGCGAGCCGTTTCATGAGCGCTTAGTTGATGGTGGCCTCGTACTCACCGGACTCACCCTGCATCCAGGAGATGGTGCCATTGGTGAACTCCTGTACCCAGCCGTTGCCCTCGGCCTGCTCCGGGCCAGTCGGCAGGCCAACCTTGCTCTCCAGGCCGCCTTCCTCGGTCCAGGTCTCTGCGATCTTGCCGATGATCGGCTGGGTGCCGTCACCCTCACCGAATGCCAGCAGCTTGTCCTTGGCAAAGGTAGCAACGCTTCCCTTGTCGGTGTTTTCAATGGATTCCGGATCGCCCCACTCAGCAGCCTTCTCCTTGATGGCCTGAGCGAAATCAGAAGGAACCTCTACGTCACCATTGGCGGTGGACACGCTCTCCTTGTCGCCCTCAGCGCCAGCGCCATCCTTCGACTCGGCAGAGTCCGACTCAGAAGAATCGGCACCTTCGCTGCCCTCGGCCCCCTCAGAGCCCTCGGCCTCGGAAGAATCGGCGGACTCGGAGTCCTTCATGGAATCCTTTGCGTCCTTAGCGGCAGAACCGGCAGCATCGGTAGCGTCGGACGCAGCGGACTGAGCAGCGTCGCCAGCATCCTTAGCGGCATCCTCAGCATCGGAACAAGCAACGACACCCAGGGACAGGGTGGCGGCGGCGATACCTGCGGCGAAACGACGAGTCATCTTCTTCATATTCTTAAGCCTTTCTGTCTAGTTGAGCACTGTTCTAAGTACTTTTGTTGAGAACGATGCCCACCGTAGGCATGGCCAGCACTTCCTGCCACCACAGAACCTATGATTTGACAACAAAGACGTTGCTTTATCTCCGTTTCCGCTGTTGAGAACCCCTATATCTTTTTGATAACGGTTTGGAAGCCGAGCCTCTTTGAGGCTTTTCTTGGGACTTTCTGCGCGCTTGCTTAGCTTTTGCTTTGTCGCGTGCGCTGCGTTTCGGAGCGGCATTGCGGGATGAATTCCGCGTCCTTCCCTTTGCGACCCCGACGAAGTCTTGGATCTCATCGCCGTCATCAGCCCGGCGCCACACCAGTGCAATCACTGTGCGAGCCACAGTGGGGTCCTCCAAGCCCAGTGCCACGACCTGCTTCTTGCTCAGCACCTTCAACAAAGGCCGCGGCGCGATGGCTACGCCCACGTTGGCTGCCACGACCTGCAAAGCGGTGCGCAGCGCCGGAACATCGACGCTGCCGTCCTGCGCAATCCGGTAATTCACTATTTCTTCGGCAACATCCTCCTGCGTGACGTCCTCCCCAACCTCCGCGTAGACAGAATCTTTCGGAACGGCGATGCCGGGTGCTTCCTCATAGAGCTGGACGACGTGGAAGCTGTCATCAACCCGCGAATCCGGCAAGCGGGTCAGCGCTAGATCTGCCTCATGAGCAAGAAGAACGTCCATCGCGTCATCGGCGTCGACGGTTACCAGGGACTCTGGAGAGTGAGAATCACGGTAGCGACGAAACCATTTGCCGGGTTCTGTGCCAGTGGAAAAGACAAGGCGGAGCATGCACCTCATACTACGGTGCTGCTAGCGTTGTGAGCGTGACTGATACCCCGAATAGTGAAACCCCAGCCAACGAAACCCAGCAGCCTTCCGGCACCGCCATGCGTGCACAAACCGCAGCGAAGAAGTTGGGCATCTACCTGCCGGCCGCCCCGGAGGAGTTTCAAGCCAACGCGGTAACCCACGCGCAGCTGCGCGACTTACAGGAGAACCCGCCGGAGTGGCTCGCTACCCTACGCCGCGAGGGCCCCCACCCGCGCCCGGTCGTGGCACAAAAGCTGGGAATCTCCGTGACCGCGCTGAAGAAGAACGAGATGGACCGCCCTCTCACCACCGCGGAAATTAAAGAGCTCCTCAGCGCGATGCCCGAGTGGCTCGAAGCCGCCCGGAAAGCCCACGCTGAAGAGCGCAAGGAAGCTTAGACCAGCTTCCAGTCCTCAAGGCCGTCGTAGAGCGGGAAGTCCGCGGCGACCTTCTCAACGCGGGCGCGCAGCTTGGCGACGTCCGCGTTCTTACCGTTTGCCAGTGCAGTACCGATAACGTCGGCAACCTCGGTGAAGGCCGCCGTGTCGAGGCCGCGGGTAGCCAGGGCCGGGGTACCAATGCGCAGGCCGGAGGTGACCATCGGCGGGCGCGGATCGTTCGGCACCGCATTGCGGTTCACGGTGATGCCGACCTCGTGGAGGAGGTCCTCCGCCTGCCGACCATCAAGCTCGGAGTTGCGCAGGTCCGCCAAGACGAGGTGCACGTCGGTGCCGCCAGTGAGGACGTCGACGCCCGCCTTGGTGCAGTCCTCGGCGGTCAGACGCTCAGCCAGAATGCGCGCGCCTTCCAGGGTGCGCTCCTGGCGCTCCTTGAACTCCTCGGTGGCCGCGATCTTCAGCGCGATAGCCTTCGCCGCGATGACGTGCATGAGCGGTCCGCCCTGCTGCCCCGGGAAGACGTTGGAGTTGATCTTCTTGGCAAAATCCTGCTTGGCCAGGATGAGACCGGAACGAGGGCCGCCCAGCGTCTTGTGCACGGTGGAAGACACGACATCGGAGTGCGGCACCGGGGAGGGGTGCAGCCCAGCTGCCACGAGGCCCGCGAAGTGCGCCATATCCGTCCACAGGTACGCGCCGACCTCATCCGCGATGGAACGGAAAGCCTCGAAATCAATGGTGCGCGGGTAAGCGGACCAACCAGCGATGATCACCTGGGGCTTTTCTGCCAGCGCCTGCTCGCGCACCTTATCCATGTCAAGGCGCATGGTCTCCGGGTCAACCTCGTACGCGGCAACGTCGTAAAGCTTGCCGGAGAAGTTCAGCTTCATGCCGTGGGTCAGGTGCCCACCATGAGCCAAGGACAGGCCCATGATCTTGTCACCCGGCTGGATCAGCGACGCCAGCACAGCAGCATTGGCCTGGGCGCCGGAGTGGGGCTGGACGTTGGCAAAATCAGCGCCGAAAAGCGCCTTGGCACGATCACGAGCCAGATCTTCTACGATGTCAACGTGCTCGCAGCCGCCGTAATAGCGGCGCCCCGGGTAGCCCTCGGCATACTTGTTGGTCAGAACAGAGCCCTGCGCCTGCAGAACCGCGCGGGGGACGAAGTTTTCCGACGCGATCATCTCGAGGGTATCGCGCTGACGAGCAATCTCACCGTTAATAGCAGCAAAGACCTCGGGGTCGAGATCGCGCATCTCCTGGTAGCGCACGTCTGAATTGTTCGTAGTGGTCATGAAAGCGTGATGTCCCTTCGTAGAGGTGGTCAATGAAGCCCGCGGCGCCCGCCCGCGGCACGACACCACCGGCTCTGCAATCGCGGAAGCTAGTTCTACATCCTAACGCCCGCATCCCCCGCGTGGGGGCCTCCTCGAATCTTTTCATTCGGGGCGATTGCCACAGGCGCTCTGCTGAGTGGAACAATAGTCGGCATGGCGCGAATGACCGATGCGAGCCCGTACCTCGATTTTGACCGCGATACGTGGCGTGCCCTGCGTAAATCCATGCCACAGGTGCTAACGGCGACCGAGGTGGAAAAACTTCGTGGCATCGGTGACCGCATCGACCTCACTGAGGTGGCTGAGGTCTATCTGCCGTTATCCCGTCTTATTCACATGCAGGTTGAGGCCCGCCAAAAACTCACCACCGCTACCGAGGCATTCTTAGGAAACCCACCCACGCACGTTCCTTTCGTCATCGGCGTTGCCGGCTCCGTCGCGGTGGGCAAGTCAACGACCGCGCGCTTGCTCCAAGTTCTTCTACAGCGCTGGGATTCCCACCCGAAGGTTGATCTGGTCACCACCGACGGGTTCCTCTACCCCACCGCGTATCTTAAAGAGCACGGGCTTATGCAGCGCAAGGGCTACCCGGAGTCTTATGACCGTCGCGCGCTCATGCGTTTTGTTACCGACGTTAAGTCCGGCAAGCCGCTGGTAACCGCACCGTTGTACTCGCATGTGTCTTATGACATTGTTCCTGGTGAGTTTCAGGAGGTTCGCCAGCCGGACATCCTCATTTTGGAAGGCCTCAACGTCTTACAAACCGGGCCGACCCTCATGGTTTCGGACCTGTTCGACTTCTCTGTTTACGTGGACGCCCGAGTCGACGACATCGAAAAGTGGTACATTGATCGCTTCCTCAAGCTCCGCCACACTGCCTTCCGCGAACCAGGGGCGCACTTCGCGTCCTTCGCGGACATGACGGACGAGGAGGCCTACGTGCAGGCCCGTGAAATCTGGCAGTCCATCAACCTGCCCAACCTCATCGAGAACATTTTGCCCACCCGGGTACGCGCCTCCCTGGTTCTGTGCAAGGGCTCGCACCACCTGGTTGACCGGGTGAGGATGCGTAAGCTCTAGCCCGATCGCCAGAGCTAGCGGCCGAAGCGGCGCGAGCGCTGTGAATAGTCACGCAAGGCGCGCAGGAAATCCACCCGGCGGAATGCGGGCCAATAGGTATCCGTGAACCAGATCTCCGAGTAAGCGGCCTGCCACAGCAGAAAGCCGGACAGCCTCTGCTCGCCGGAGGTACGAATGACGAGATCGGGGTCAGGCAAACCCTTGGTATAGAGGTTGCCCGTAATGGCCTCCGCCGTCACGTTGTCCGCAATTTCCTCAGCGCTCAACCCCTTGCGGGCTTCGCCACGAATGAAACTCTGCACGGCGTCCACAATCTCCTGGCGCCCACCATAACCGACCGCAATGTTGACGATGACGCCCTGGTGATCCTCCGTAGCCTCAGCCGCGCTTTGCATCTTGGCCGTGACCTGTTCAGGGAGCAGATCTAGGTGCCCAACGAGCCGGATCTGGCAATCCAAGTCCCCTTGGGAGAGGTGCGTGACGACATCCGAGATGATGTCGAAGAGCAGCTGCACCTCCTGCTCGCTGCGCTTCAGGTTCTCCGTCGAGAGCAGGTAGATAGTGACAACCTCGATGTCGGTGCCCTGGCACCAGGAGATCATCTCGCTGATCTTCCGCGCGCCCTGCCGGTGGCCGTGGCTGATATCCGTAAATCCAGCCTCGCGCGCCCAGCGGCGGTTGCCATCAGCCATGATTGCCACGTGGCGTGGTTGCGGCTTGTTCTTGATTTCACGTGTCAGACGCGCTTCGTACAGGGGGTACAGGAGCTGGCTTAGGAACTTCACGGTGGGAATCGTCCTCTACCTTAAAAGATGGACTTCTTGCTGTTATCGAGGATGCCGGCTTCCTTCATTGCTGAATCGATCGCCTCATCATTGAACGGATCGATGCCGTGATCCTGCGCAAACATGGTTCGACGACGGAAGCGCGAATAGCGGCGGTGAAAATTCCAGCCTGCAAAAAGGACAGCAACACCCATCAGTGCGAGGATGAGCAGACCAATAGGCGAAGCCTTACCAAACTCCGGTCCAACCGGCCCGCTTTGGCTTCCTTGGGCGAGCAGGGCGACGTCGTGCGCTGCGAGGTAGAAAGCGTTCATGCTTTAAGACTCCCCTACTTCTGGAATTCCCGCAAATAAATCATCTTCCGGCAGTGCAGTAGAAACGCGAGTTTTGGCCAACTCGAATTCCTCCGTGGGCCAGTGCTCCTGCTGTACGGACACGGGCGTGGCTAGGAAGGCACCGGCTGGATCAATTTGGGTTGCGTGCGCACGGAGCGCATCCTCACGATTCTGGAAGTAATCCGCGCATTCGACCTGTGTGGTTACCCGCGCCATGATGTCTCCGAACGTCGTATCCCAGCGCGCCAGCATCGGCTCATATGGACTGATCTTGCCTTCCTCCAGAAGAAGATCATGGAAGATCTTCATCCTTTGGTATACGAAGCCATGCGTGTAGTACAGCTTCTGCGGCTCCCACGGCTCACCCAATTCTGGGTGGTATGCCGCGTCACCCGCGTTTTCCCACGCCAGCATGGACGCGCGGTACACCATGAGGTGATCCGGGTGCGGATAGCCGCCGTTCTCGTCGTAGGTAATAATGACGTGGGGCCGGAACTCACGGATGATTTCAACCAGCTCTTGGGCTACGTCATCATCTTCCTTAAGCGCAAAGCAGCCCTCAGGTAGTAAGTCCTTGATATTGGGCGCGAGCGGGTTACCAGGAAGGCCCGAATCAATGTGCCCAAGCCAGCGATGTTGCACGCCCAAGGCGGCGGCTGCTTTCGCCATTTCCTCACGGCGAATGCTGCCCATATTCTCAAGGACACCGGGGCGATCCATGGCCGGGTTGATAATATCTCCCCTCTCGCCACCGGTGCAGGTCACGACGAGGACTTCCGCCCCCTCCGCGGCATATTTTGCTGTCGTCGCAGCACCCTTCGAGGACTCATCGTCAGGGTGCGCGTGGATAGCCAAAAGGCGCTTCGTGCTCACTGGGTGATACATCTCCCTACATCGTCCCTACTTCGCCTCATTAATACAGAGGCATTAAACAGAGGCCTAGTCTAGTGGATAGTTTCTTCGCGGCGACTGTTGGATAGAATCAGACTCATGTCTGACGCCCAACCTGCTTCTCAACCCGCACGCTCGCAGTCCCGCTACGGTTCTTCCTCTCAGTCCACTCGCACAAAAGGTTCATGGACCAACCGGGCACTGGTGCTGGTATTCCTGGCTATGTTGATTGCGGCCATTGTCTACGGCGTTCAGTATTTCCGCAGCCAGCAAAAGGTCAACGCAGATATCTCCTACGTCACCCACGAGATTCTGTCTGATGACACAGCGCGCGTGTGGGTAGACATCACCCGCAACCGCGTGGAAGAACCTGCATACTGCATTGTCCAGGCCTTCGACTACTCCAAGGCTGAGGTGGGGCGCCGCGAGGTCGCCGTGCCTGCTGGCGGTGAGTCCGCTCAACGCATCGCGGTGGATATCCCCACCAACCACAGAGCCGTCGCCGGTGGCGCCTACGGTTGCTCCGGAAGCATCCCGTCCTATTTGGACACCAGCACGATGGATACAGCGGGTGAGGCTACCGGCGAGTAAAAGCCCAGCTGTGCTAGTATGTTGAGCGTTCTGAATGGGCCGCGCCACCTGCGCTTTCTGGCCCATCCAATGAGAAGTAGACCCGTTCATTAGGAACCGTAAACGGAAGGTTGCACTATGGCTGAGCAGCAGAAGCAGTACATTACCCCGGAAACCAAGGCCAAGCTCGAGGCCGAGCTGCAGGCCCTCATCGACCACCGCCCGGTCGTCGCCGCGGAGATTAATGAGCGCCGCGAGGAAGGTGACCTCAAGGAGAACGCGGGTTACGACGCAGCCCGTGAGATGCAGGACCAGGAAGAGGCCCGCATCAAGCAGATCTCCGAGGTTCTGGCGAACTCCACCACCGAGCGCACCGCCGTCCAGGAGGGTGTTGCCCACATCGGTTCCGTTGTGCACGTGTACTACAACGGCGACGAGGAGGACCGCGAGACCTTCCTCATCGGTACCCGCGCCGCTGCTTCCGATAACAAGGACTTGGAGACCTACTCCGAGCAGTCCCCGCTGGGCGCTGCACTCCTGGGTGCTGCTGAGGGCGAGACCCGCGAGTACACGGCGCCGAATGGCAAGACCTTGTCGGTCACCGTGGTCTCTGCGGCACCTTATGATTCCGCAAAGGCTGCCACTCCGCGCAAGTCCTAATTTATACTGCTCTTAGGTCATCGTTTTTCCGAGAAAGAGTTTTAACCCATGAAGAAGTTCACTCGTTTCGCTGCCGCTGGTTTGGTTTTCTCCGCTGGCCTCACCCTCGCTGCCTGCCACCCTCCGAACCAACAGGATTCCTCTGAGAAGGTTGACACCGGCGCTTCCTTTGCCGGTGAGGCTCCCGGCGCAGGTGCAGCCGCCCCCTCCGAGGCTGCGGCTGAGTCCGAAGCAGCCACTGAGTCCGAAGCCGTTGCTGCAACCGAGGTTGCTCCGGCTGAATACACCACTGCTCCGGTTCAGCAGTAGGTTCAACGGCAACTGGCAAAGAAGCGGCGTCCCGATAGTTGGGGCGCCGCTTTTAGCTTTCTGGGGTCCGTCGTCTTTTTCTACTTTGCCTCCCGGGCCCAATCCCCGATAACCCCTGGCAGTACTGCGGGTGCTTCGCCGAGTAGATCACGGCGGTTGGGGTCGCGTTCTACTTGAGTCGTGACGGACTTGACCCGCCTTTCGCCTTCGCCGCCGCGTGCCATGCCACCCATCATGGGCATCATGCGCATCCCCGCACCGCGGGCACTGCCGACGCCCTGCCTCGCACTACCCGCTCCGCCCGGGGCTCCCAGGACACCACCAGCGCCACCAGCGTTGCCGACGCCCCCGGAACCTCCCGTACTGATGGCACCACCTCCGACGAGGCCGCCTCCGCTTAGCGACGTCCGCCCTTCCCTCTGTTGTCCAGTTCCCGTTACGGCCCCAGGAAGGCCTCCTAATACCGGATGCGTTCCGGTCTGCGGCCCACCGAATGAAGCGCCCGCGCCTCCGAACCCCGCTGCGTTTGTCGTTGGATTCGCCGACATTTCCGGCAAGCGACCGCTGTGGCCTGCCACGCCTCCGGGAAGCTTGTTCCCACGGCCATCAGCAAGACCGATGGCTCCCAATCCCTGGCCTACAGCGCCGCTGCCTAGACCTCCGAGCCCGTTTACACCAGCTGGCATGTTTGCCGCTCCGCTGGTAGCTGCCAACGATCCTGGCGCTCCTCCCCGAACGGGATCAAGGGCGCTCAAGCCTGCGTTGGCAGCCGAGGTATTCACCTCGCCTGCATTGATCGGCGCTAATGCGTCTCCGAAACCAAGCTCGCTGAGGATGCTGCGCCCACGATTGTGTAGCTCATTGTGAAAGCGCGCGATATCGTCAGCCCCCATCCCCACGCTTTCCAGACCTTGGATGTGGCCATCCGCAACGCCAAAGGAGCCTGGGCCCATGGTGCCGTTTTCTATCGCTTCGGCTATTGGCTTCGGCCATGTGACTCCATCGGTGTTGTAGCGATTTCCGTCGCCCATGACTGCCCCAAAGTGGGTACTGGTGTCTCCGCCGCCGCTGGGCGGCGCTGCGTCCATAAGCGCATGCTGATACGGCATAGCGGAAATCACTTGCTGCTGAAGGACGCCCTGCATATAGACCAAGGCTGCTTGTTCAGCGGCTTGACGCGTAGCAGGCTCTGGGATTGCCGCCACCTCAAAGGCCAAGGCAATGGCTTCCGGCTGAACATTCATCAGCTGCGCTTGGAAGCCGAACAGCTTCTGTTGCATGACGCTCGCATTGGCAATGAAGTGTGTACCCGCCTGCGCAACTTCACGAATCTTCTGCGCTGCGCGTGTGGTGGCTTCACTGTCGTTCTCGGCTTCCAAAGACGCGGCCGAGTTTTCAAGACCCGCAACGATTTCTGCGACTTCCCCACTCAAAGCGCCCCACCGCGCATTCGCTTCCGACACATCCCAGAAGCGCGTGCTAAACAGATTCGATGCTAAGCCCATGATGGACGCGCCGGTGTCCACGATTGGGATGGTAAACCCAAACGGGCTGTATCCCGGGTCGGGCTGCGACACGATCGGCATCGATACCGCCCCGCCTCCCCCACCAGCGTCAGCGACATCTAACCCCCGACTCGTAAGCTCATCCTGCGATTCGAAGCTTGCTAGCTCAGTTTTGAGTGTCTCCCCGAGCCAAGAAACCTGCCCCCTAAACCCCTCTAAAGAATTCCGCGCCGACCCCGGATCCGTTACCAACACACGCTGGTGTATTGTACCGACCTCACTTAGGCCGGTGATGGTGGAAAAACCTCCATCGAGTGGACTGTGCGCCCTTTGTCCAGCTAATGATATATTCCGGCCCAAATTATGAATTGCGTCGACCTGTTGCTTTAGATTCCCTATATTAACAATCATCGTTTACCCCGAGCCCCACCGATTTAAATGACGGACCCAATTACCCTTTCAACGTTTTTGCAGTTATCGACTATCGAAATAGCGTCAGAAAAATTGGTCCAGGAAACTGAGAGTGTCCCCTGTACAGTCTCCACATATCCGGTACAAGTCACATTGGATACAAGGGTTTCTTCAACAAGGTAAATGGATTCCCCCTCTTCCCCTTTTACCTCGATTCCCATGGGAAACGCAGAGCGAATCTCGGTGAGATTGTAGTCTCTCGATTCAATGCTCACACTAGCGCTACTTCCATCAATGTCCTCAGCCTCAAATTGGCAAGACCGATATCCAGTCTCACGTCTGACTGAACCAGCGAAAGCTAATCCTCTCCCTTCAAATGCAGAGACAGCGCTCGCGCTACACGGATCAAACACCTGAAATCCAGGCACTGTCCGGTCAAACTCACCTAGCGGCGGAAGTACCCCACCGCCTGCACGAGACTGCTCACTTTGAGCTTGAGACTCTCGCCCCGTCGTGGCGGTGGCATCAGCGACCCCCGAGTCCACTGAGCCACCGCCGGCTTTCATGTCAGGAGAATTGCGAAAGTCCCCCGCGTTACTACCATCGCCACGAACACTGAGGCCGAGCGGTAATGCGCAGTTTGACAGCACCCCGATACAAACCGCCATCATCACAAGGCCCCCGATTCGTTTCATGGTGTCCCTTCAACTAACTTTCCTGACCGTTAGAAGCCCCTCCCTTGAGCTTTAAGCTCCGAGCGACTTCTGCGACCAGAATGCACGAGAAAGAGCAAGAAGTCGCGCCAGTGCCAAATTAGTCATTTTCTATATGCAAATTTATTGTAACTATTCGACCATGCTAATAGAACCATCCGTTAATAATAGCTGGTCGTAGCCTGTATGGAGCTTGGATACCCGCCGTGAACTACATGTGTCTTGGCTGCCGATTATAACCAATTGGGGGTACCCGAATTACAACACTGTCAATTTTTGGGGTGTCGTTTTTCCTCAATTAAGAAGCATTCTTGCCCACTTTGCCGCACGCCGCTTAGAGCATCGCATCCTTGGGAACATGAGAAACCCAATTCTGTCGGCATGGTGTTCAGAAGACTGAAATGGTAGCGGTGTGGTG
>NZ_KV816326.1:0-311 GCF_001814395.1 Corynebacterium sp. HMSC059E07 | reverse complement strand
ACCGGCATTAAACTCGATGCCTTCATCCACCACACCGCTGCCAAGCATGATCTGACGATTCCGGATGCTGTCAAAAAGCTGCTTTCCGGTGAGATTGAGCCACCAGCCACCGTAGTCTTACACACCTACCAAGCCTGCGATATAGATGATGCCCCGACCTTCATCGAAGGCTTCGGCTGGCGCCAAACGCCCATGCCGCATGATAAAACCCGGGATTTAACCGGCGAGGTAGCCGAAGCAGACGGCTACCAACCGGGCCTGATTATGCGCAAGCATGTCGAAGGCCGCGACGGAACCTGCCGGGTCGGCGG
>NZ_KV816325.1:67271-67481 GCF_001814395.1 Corynebacterium sp. HMSC059E07 | reverse complement strand
CGGCGAGTTTGATTCTGAGGTTCCAGGCGTCGAGGGTTTTCTTGACTTTTGCGGTGTAGGACTCGATGAGTGTGAGGGTGCCGAGGCTGTGGCGTTGGGTGAGGGCTGCTTGGCGGGCTTTGCGTTGTTTGCCGCTGAAGCGGGTGGGGCCGAAGTACACCTGGTTAAGGCGTGCTAGTTCGGCAGCATCGGAAGCAGAAGCGCCGAGCG
>NZ_KV816325.1:0-67171 GCF_001814395.1 Corynebacterium sp. HMSC059E07 | reverse complement strand
GACTAAAACAGCACCGTGGGCCCCGCAACCGGAGCGAAGAAACACCCAGCTCAGGTGGTGTGGGAAAGGCCAACCCGAAAATGGAGGAATGAGCACCATGGGTGGGGAAGGTGGCTGTGGGCGTGGAGTTGGGATGAGAAAAGCCCCTCAACAGGAGGGGCTAGACGCGGTGTTAACCGCGGTCGACGGCGCGGTTGCGCAGGGCGCGGGCGAGGCGGTCACGCTGCTCGGTCACCGTGCGGCGCAGGCCACCGGCTAGGTCGCGAGAGAGGAATTCGTCGGCGCGGTCGAGGGTTTCCTGGCTGACATCCCAGCGCGGGAACAACCCGGTCACCGTGGTCAGAGCAATCTCGTTGGACTGCGCGGACCAAATCTTTTCCGCCACGTCGAAGAACTCAGCACTTGGCAGGAGCTCGTCGGCGCCTACGAACGTCAGGCCCGCGAGCTTCGACTCCAAGTCGCGGTTGCCCAGTTCACCCGCGACAATCTCGTCCCACACCGCGCGCTTGTTGTCCTCGGTATTAACCGCGGCCAACGCCTTAAGCGAGGCCTGGTAGCCTGTCGCGGTGTTATCGCGCTTGAGTTCCTCAGCCACCGCCGTCATGGCGGCGCCGGCGGCCTCGGGGCCGGTGACGTCGGCAAGCGAGCCATCGGCGATGAGCGCGGTGAGCGCCTTCCAACGCAGGCCCGCATCCGAGGAGGTCTTGAGGAGCTCCTGGAAGAAGGTGCGGGAGGCGTCGTGAAGCTTGATGCCGGCCAGCGCCTGGGTGAAGACGATGGAGCGCGCGGTGTCATCGGAGCGGGCGCCTTCAAGGAGGGCGTCGGCAAGCTGCGTATCCTCCTTTGCCCACTCCGGGTCGGCGTAGGTGGACTGGGCCGTTGTAGCCTGGGAGAGGATTCGCTCCAGCACGGCAAGCTCGGTCTCCGCTGTCGCACCACGGGCGACGAGTGCGACGAAATCGCGGGCGCGCATCGAGCCCGCGCGGGTCATCTCCCACGCGGTGGACCAGCACAAAGTGCGGGCCATGGGATCCTCGAACTTGTCGACATTCTCCAACAAGAACTCAAGGGAACCCGCATCCAGCTCGATGAGGCAGTAAGTCAGGTCATCGTCGTTAGGCAGCACGAAGTCGATGTCCGCCTGCTTGAGGCCGATGAGTTCCGGAATTTCGGTGGAGGCGCCATCGATATCCATCTCGATGCGCTCGGTGCGCACTACCTTCTCACCTTGCAGGGCGTAGACGCCGACGGCGACGCGGTGCGTACGCAAAGTATCGCCGCGCTGGGTGAGGCAGGCCTGTGTGATGGTGCCGGATTCGTCCGTCTCCAGCGCCACACCAAGCGTGTTGACTCCTGAAGTCTTCAACCACTGCTGCGCCCAGAAGGATAGGTCGCGCCCTGAGGCCTCCTCCAAGTGGCGCAGCAGATCCCCGAAGGTGGCGTTCGACCACTGGTGCTCCCGGAAGTGGCGGCGCACCCCGGCAAAGAAGTTCTCGCGGCCCACGTAGGCCTGCAGCTGCTTCAGCACCGACGCCCCCTTGGCGTAGGTGATGCCGTCGAAGTTCTGCTCCACGGTCTCAATATCAGAAGCATCCGTGGAAATCGGGTGCGTCGTGGGCAGCTGATCCTGCTGGTAGGCCCAGGCCTTCTCCACGTTGGCAAAGGTCACCCACGCGGTGTCGTACTGGGTCTCCTCCGCCTGGGAAATCGCCGCCGACCAGGTGGCGAAGGACTCGTTGAGCCACAGGTCATCCCACCACTGCATGGTCACCAAGTCACCGAACCACATGTGTGCCAGCTCGTGCAGGACGGTGTCCGCTCGGCGCTCATACTTGTAGTGCGAGGCTTGCGACGTAAAGACGTACTCATCGCGAATGGTCACGCATCCGGCGTTCTCCATTGCACCGGCATTGAATTCCGGCACGAAGATCTGGTCATACTTGCCAAAGGGGTAGGCAAAGCCGAAGTTGCGGTGGTAGAAATCAAAACCCTGCTTGGTCTCGGTGAAAAGACGCTCGGCGTCGAGCGATTCCAGCAGCGAGGGGCGGCAGTAGATCCCCAATGGCACCTCAACGGACTTAGCAGGCGAGCCCTCGGGGTGCTCCGCCAGCGTGCCTGTCCACGTATCCGTCACGCCCACATACGGGCCCGCGCACAAAGCAACAAGGTAGGTCGACAGCGGGTAGTCCACCGCCGCGCGCACGGTATTGCCCGAACGCGTGATGGGGGAGTTCGTAATCACGGTCCAGTGCGCCGGAACCTCAAAAGCTAGCGAGTACGTAGCCTTCAAATCCGGCTGGTCAAAGCAGGCGAAGACGCGCTTGGCGTCGGCAGTCTCGAACTGGGTGTAGAGGTAAGCCTCGCCGTCGACCGGGTCAACGAAGCGGTGCAGGCCCTCGCCGGTGCGGGAGTAACGAATCTTCGCCACGACCTTCAGCTCATACTCCGCCACCTGCAAACCCGACAGCGGGATCCCGTACGTCGGGTCATAAGCGCTGGTGGGCAGGGGAGCGCCGTTGAGGCGGACCTCGAGAAGCTCGTCACCGCGCAAGTCAATAAACGTAGAACCGGCCTTCTTAACTCGGAACTTCACCACCGTGGTGGAGGTGAAATACTCCTCTCCGGTGAGGTCCAAGGCGACGTCGTAGTGGCTTACCTCCACCATGTCGGAGCGCTGCTGGGCTTCCTCGCGGGTGAGGTTAATCGAGGTCATAAACTGCATCTCCTCTTTCTCTGTACCTAAAGTCTCTGCACCAGCGTAGTCACACGCCTAGGGTGGGGTGCCACAGACTACACAAGCAAAGGAGATTTGCTATGGCTCAACAAGTCACGTTCTGGTTCGACTGCTCCTGCCCCTTCGCGTGGTTGACCTCGCGCTGGATTAAGGAAGTGGAGAAGGTCCGCGATATCGAGGTGACCTTCCAGCCGATGTCCCTGTCCGTGCTCAACAAGGGCCGCGATTTGGACCCGGAGTACATGAAGATGATGGAGGCCAACTGGGGTCCTGCCCGCGTAGCAGCCAAGATTGCCGTGGAGGCCCCGGACAAGGTCGACGCCTTCTACACCGCCGTGGGCACCCGCATCCACACGGAGGGGCAGGGCGGCAAGAAGGGTTACGGAGCCTACGACGACATCATCAAGCAGGCGCTTGACGACGCCTCCCTCCCCGCCACCTTCGCCTCCGTGGCCAACACCGAAGAGATGGATGACAAGCTCACCGAGTTCCACAACCGCGGCATTTCTGAGGTCGGCGATGAGGTCGGCACCCCGGTGGTGAAGTTCGGCGATACCGCCTTCTTCGGCCCTGTCATTACCCGCGTTCCCACCGGCGAGGAAGCTGGCGAGCTTTTCGATGCCTCCGTGCGCCTCGCCCAGTTCCCGTACTTCTTCGAGCTCAAGCGCTCCCGCACCGAAGAACCCCAGGTTTAACGCGTGCGGTTGCGCATTGCCGCCACGATGACGCAGACCAGGACGATAGGGGTGAGCACGAAAGCGGGAAGTCCCGCGATGTTAATGATGGGCAGATAGCTCTGCGCCTGGTATTCCTCCCACTCGGCGGCTAGCCACGTGGCCCACGAAGCGCCCGCAAGTATCGCTAGGACGCCGGCGGTGATTCCGCCGGCGGTGCGTGGCTTATGCAGGAGCCACCACAGACCCACGCCGAGGTGGGCCAGCGTCATCACTGCTGCCAAGAGAAGTGGCAGGATGAAGACGTTGTCGGTGAAGAAACCGGCGGCGAATAAACCTGCGCCGACAAGGATTGCGCCGACGTAAAGAAAGCAGACGCGTGTGGTCATGGGCATAGCGGGGTCCTTCCTAGGGGAGTAGACGTGCCCCACCATATCAATTTTGAGTTATTGCTAAAACGGGTCGGCGGGCGTGCCCGCTGACCGCTAAGATGTGGGCCATGCGCGTTTATTTAGGAGCAGACCACGCAGGGTTCGAGACGAAGAACGTCATCGCCGAACACCTGAAGAAACAGGGCCACGACGTCATTGACTGCGGTGCCCATGAGTACGACGCCGAGGATGATTACCCGGCTTTTTGCATTGAGGCCGCGCTGCGGACCGTCAACGATCCGGGCTCGCTCGGCATCGTGCTGGGTGGTTCCGGCAACGGCGAGCAGATCGCCGCTAACAAGGTGAAGGGCGCGCGCTGCGCCCTGGCGTGGTCGCCGGAGACCGCACGCCTGGCCCGCGAGCACAACAATGCCCAGCTCATCGGCATCGGTGGCCGCATGCACTCTGAGGAGGAGGCACTCGCCATCGTGGACGCTTTCCTTGATCAGGAATGGTCCCGTGCTGAGCGCCACCAGCGCCGCATCGACATTCTTGCCGAGTACGAGCGCACCAACATTCCGCCGGAGCTTCCGGAGGCTTAGTTCATGTCCTTGGGGTGAGTGCCGCCGCGGCCCTCTTCCCCAAGGTCGAGAACGGTGATGGCGGCCATCTCGGAATCATCAAGCTCAAAGCCGAATACATCGAAGTTCTGCGCGATGCGCTCCGGGTTTTCGGACTTCGGGAACACGATGACGCCATTTTGTAGGTGCCAGCGGATGATCACCTGAGCGGGGGAGACGCCGTATTTCTCGGCGGGCTCGGTGATTTCCGGCTGCTCGAAGAGATCCGTCTTGCCCTGGCCTAGTGGGCCCCAGGCTTCGATATGCACCTGGTGGGCGCGGAAGGCATCGAGCTCGCGCCAGCGCTGCAGGTAGGGGTGCAGCTCTACCTGGTTGACCACGGGGGTTTCATCAGTCTGGGTTTCCAGCTGGTCCAAGTGCTCAAGTTCGAAGTTGGAGACACCGATGGACTTTGCCTTGCCGGCCTTCTTCAGCTCGATGAGCTGCTTCCATGCCTCGACGTAGTGGCCGTTGTCCGGACAGGGCCAGTGGATAAGGTAGAGGTCGACGTAGTCGAGCCCCAGCTTCTCTAAAGATTCGTCGAGGGCCGCGGCTGCGTCAGTCTGGCGGTCATTCCACAGCTTCGTGGTGATGAACAGCTCCTCGCGCGGGATGCCGGACTTGGCAATCGCGCGGCCCACGCCGTCCTCGTTGCCGTAGATGGCAGCGGTATCGATGTGGCGGTAGCCCACCTTGAGGGCTTTGAGGACCAGCTCTTCGGTCTTGTCGGGGTCAACCTTGAAGACGCCGAAGCCGAGCTGCGGGATGGAGTTTCCATCGTGCAATTTGATATTAGGTACAGTCATGCGGCCCACTCTACGCAGAGCTTGGTCATCCGTGCAGAAAACGATTAAAACCGCACCAACTACCGAAATTAGGTGGTTAGCGCGGCTTTTTCTTGGAGGGAATGACGGGAATCGAACCCGCGTCTTCAGCTTGGAAGGCTGAGGTATTAGCCACTATACGACATTCCCACAACCGGCAATCTTCAAATTTCAAAGTCTTGACTTTGAAAGTCTCAACGTTGAAAGCTGTTGAATCGGCGTGCGGACTACTTTAGCGCACGCGGGCGCTGAAAGAAAAATGGGAACTTAAGCGGGGTAAAACGCGTTAGTTTGGGTAGGCGTACAAGCAAAACAACACATAGTTCGACACGCAATTCAACTCTGAAATGAAAGTGGTGCTTTCGTGAGCTCGTTATTGCTCCTTATCCTCGTCGTCGGTGGCGGCGCATGGTTCCTGTCCTCGCGTAACGGGAAGAAGCAGCAGGAGCTGCGAGAATCCCAGCGTTTTGAGGACGCCATGGCGGATGCCCGCCGGTGGACCGAGCGCCTGGGTGGTCAGGTGATGAACTTAAGCGGTACCGATACTGCCTCCCAGCAGGCCATGGCGGATGCCTCCGAACGTTTTACCGCAGCAAATTCGGCAATCTCCCAGGCAACGACCGCGAAGCAGGCGCACCTGGCGCGCGAATCTGCACTGGAGGGGCTCTACTATGTGGCAGCCGCGCGCGAGATTATGGGCATGGATTCGGGCCCGGAGCTGCCACCGCTGGAGGGCCAGCGCCAGGCCGGCAAGGTGACGGAGACCCGCACGGTAGAAGCGAACGGGGAGACGCTGACGGCGTCGCCAAGCGCATCTGCACAAACCCCGAACTACTACCCGGGCGGTGTCGTGGCTGGGCGCCCGGTCCCGGCCGGTTGGTACTCGCGCCCGTGGTGGGCTGATGCGTTGACCACCGGCGTGTGGATGGTGGGTTACTCCATGATGTTCAACGCCATGTTCGCGGGCATGTCCGGCGTCGGCTACTCCGCCGCGGCGGCTGAAAGCGGCGACTGGGGTGGAGACCTCGGCGGCGCTGAAGGCATGGACGGCGGTGCCCTGGACGGAGCCGGTGATATGGGCTCTGGCGATGCCGGGGGAGGCGACGATGGTGGCTTCTTCGATGGCCTCTTTGGTGGCGACGGAGGCGATGGCGGAATGTTTGATTTCGACTTCGACTTCTAAGCGGTGAAACATCCTTTGACATGCATAAATGAACATAAAATGGGGCCGGTGTTGGGATAGTCAAGCGGCTATCGGTACACTAGCCCCAGTATGAAGCGCAGCTGCGTTCGGAGCTTCCGGGCGCAGAGGCTTTCCATACGGGGCGTGGCGCAGCTTGGTAGCGCACCTGCTTTGGGAGCAGGGGGTCGCAGGTTCAAATCCTGTCGCCCCGACGTATGGGGGCCTGGACACGCATCCAGGCCCCTTCATTACATTTTTAGACGATCACAATCAGGAGAGTTTCTCGTGAAGACCACCGTAGACAAGCTGAGCGATACCCGCGTCAAGCTCACCGTCAACGTTCCGTTCGCTGAGTTGGACAAGGAAATCGCTCAGGCCTACGCGGCGATCGCGCAGCAGGTTTCCATCCCGGGCTTCCGTAAGGGCAAGGCTCCGCGCCAGCTTATCGACGCCCGCTTTGGTCGTGGCCCCATCCTCGAGCAGGTAGTCAACGACATGCTGCCGTCCCGCTACGAGCAGGCTGTTACCGAAAACGATCTCAAGGTCATTGGTCAGCCGGAGATCGACATTGCCAAGCTGGAGGACAACGACTTCGTCGAGTTCACCGCTGAGGTAGATATCCGCCCTGAGTTCGAGGTGCCGGACTTCTCCAAGATTTCCGTTAAGGTGCCGGCACTGGAGACCTCCGAAGAGGACGTCGACAAGGCGCTCGAGGACCTGGCTTCCCGCTTCGGTGAGCTCAAGGACACCAAGCGCAAGATGAAGACTGGTGACTACGCCATCATCGACATCACCACCGAGGTTGACGGCACCAAGCTGGATGAGGCTTCCCACGAGGGCATGACCTACCGCATCGGCGACGACAACCTGATCAAGGGCCTCGACACCGCTCTGCGCGGCATGAAGACCGACGAGGACAACGAGTTCACCACCACCATCCAGTCCGGTGAGCACGAGGGCGACGAGGCCACCGTGAAGGTCCACGTCCAGCAGACCAAGGAGCGCAAGCTGCCGGATCTCGACGACGAGTTCGCACAGATGGCCTCCGAGTTCGACACCATTGACGAGCTGCGCGAGGACACCAAGACCCGTGTCGAGGAGTCCAAGAAGTCCGAGCAGGCTGCCGCCATCCGCGATGAGGTCCTCAAGGCCGCGCTTGCCGACGTTGACTTTGAGCTCCCCGCCTCCGTGGTGGACGAGCAGGTCCACGCCCAGCTGCACCAGGTCATGGGTCAGCTGGCTCACGACGAGAAGGCTCTGGCTCAGCTGCTTGAGGCGCAGGGCACCACTCGCGAGGAGTTCGACGCTGACGCTCGCAAGTCCGCTGAGGAATCCGTGCGCACCCAGCTCTTCTTGGACGCACTCGCTGAGGTTGAGGAGCCGGAGGTGTCCCAGCAGGAGCTGACCGACCACATCCTCTTCACCGCCCAGTCCTACGGCATGGACCCGAACCAGTTCATCCAGCAGCTGCAGTCCAGCAACCAGCTGGGCAACCTGTTCTCTGACGTGCGCCGCGGCAAGGCCCTGGCTATGGCTATCTGCCGCGCCGAGGTCACCGACGAGGCTGGCAACAAGGTTGATGTTGACCAGTACTTCGGTGAGATCGATGAGGACGAGGCTGAGGCTTCCGAGGAGAAGTAATCTCCCGCTTGTAAAACGCCGCTGCCACATGTGTGGTGGCGAGCGCGCGTGAAACCCCGGATTCAGGTAACTCAAGGATGAGCCTGAATCCGGGGTTTGTGTCATTGTGAACGCCCTCTAGGAGTCTTTGAGTACTTCGTAGAGGGCGTGATGGGTGTTGGCTGGGGATACCGCTAGCCGTTCGTGGCTCTAAAGGCCTTGTCGGTTAGCTGCAGGAAGCGCATAACGTAATCCTTGACAAAGTCTGCGGTGCGTTCATTGAGATGTCCGGACTCTTCGAAAAGGGTGGGGGATTGACCCAGAAATACTTCGGGCTGACCCGGAAGCGGCATATCGAAGTAGGACAGGGCGAGGCGAAGGTTCTTCTGTGAACTGTAGCCGCCCATACGGCCTACAGAGTGGCTAATGATACCTGCGGGAAGGTTCTTCCACGCCACATCTGAGTTGGGCTTAGAGCCGATGTCCACTGCGTTCTTGAGGCAGGCAGGGATAGTGCGGTTGTTCTCTGGCGTAATGAAGAGGATCCCGCTCGAGTTCTTGATGGTCTCGCGAAAGGTGGTGTACTCAGCCGGAGTGGGCTTGTCCGTGACGGCGGGGTCATCGTAGTCGAAGTCATAGAGCGGCAAGTCACGGATTTCAACGATGTCTGCCTGGTAGTTTTCAGGGATCATTGTGAGCACTTCGTGTGCAATCTTGCGCGCAAATGAGCCGCGGCGCAGGCTGCCGACGATAACACTAATGCGTGGGGTGGTCATAGGAAGTCCTTTCTTCTTAGTTGGGCGTAGGTACGTGTGGTCAAGGGAGAAAAGGCTTGCAGCCAAAGGCAGGCGGTGGCCCGGCGGCGTGGGCGGCAGTAAGAAAGTTATCCACTTTGTCTTCTTCTTCATGGCGGAAGTACAGTTCGATGAGTCCTAACAGTCCTCCGAGGACGGCCTCCCGTGCGGCGGACGTATCCAAAAGCCGCATGGCTGCTGGTTGGTTTCCTTCGCGGATGGCTTCAAACAGCGCGATGGTCTCAAGCCAGCTTCCTTGGTCTGGTCGTGGAAACGGTTTAGAAATCCCAGTCATCATCACTCGTTTCTTCAGCAGTACCAATGACATAGGAGGAACCAGATCCAGAGAAGAAGTCATGGTTTTCATCTGCTCCGGGCGCTAGGGCAGCGAGGATTTCCGGGTTCACTTCCGTTTCTTCAGGTGGGAAGTAGTCCGGGTAGCCCAAATTCATGAGCGCCTTATTGGCGTTATAGCGAACGAATACAGCTACATCATCCATGAGCCCCAACGGCTCATATAGCTCGCCGGAATAATCCAGCTCTAGGGCATAAAGCTCTTCGAGCAAGGAAATAGTGAAATCATGCATTTCCTTCTGCCGTAGCGGGGTCGTGGATTCCAAACCGCGCTGGTACTTGTAGCCCGAGTAGTAGCCGTGCACTGCCTTGTCACGCAGAATGAGGCGAATCATGTCTGCCGTATTTGTCAGGGTGGCGTGGACAGAAAAGTGCAAGGGAAGATAGAAACCCGCGTAGAGAAGCAATGAGGAAAGCAGCGTCGATGACACCTTGCGTTTGAGTGGATCCGGCCCAAAATAGTGCTCGAG
Organism: Corynebacterium sp. HMSC059E07; assembly: GCF_001814395.1. NCBI lineage: Bacteria > Bacillati > Actinomycetota > Actinomycetes > Mycobacteriales > Corynebacteriaceae > Corynebacterium > Corynebacterium sp. HMSC059E07. The sequence goes on along the minus strand of NZ_KV816325.1, from coordinate 57,527 downwards.
CACTTTCTTGGCGCGTGCCTGGAGAAGGTCATTATTCACCGCCCAGCGGTATGCTTCATCAATTTCCTTTGTACTGCTCAGGGTAGAAAACACTGAAGAGTAAGAACGGGCATGGACTGACTGCATGAAGGCGATGTTGGTATACACGGCCTCCTCGTGTTCGGTGCGGGCATCTTGAATCTGACAGATTTCTCCCACAGTGGCCTGGACAGTATCCAGGGTGGTGAGTCCCGTGAACACCCGCATGGTGAGGTTGCGTTCCTCGGGCGTCATCTTCTGCCACGCCGGGAGATCATTAGAAAGCGGGACCTTCTCTGGCAACCAAAAATTGGCGGTGAGACGGTTCCACACTTCAAGATCCTTGTCATCGCTCACCCGGTTCCAATTGATGGCGCGGATGCGGGCTGAAGGATCATGCCGGTAGCTCGGCGGGGTAACTGAAATGCTGGTTAGTTCAGCACTGTTCGATGTTGAAGACATAGCTTCCTTCTTTCTGAGTGAATGGTTGTAGACAAGGGGAGGACCGTGTTCCTACAGAGCACAGGAAACGCAGCCTTCGACCTCGGTTCCCTGGAGTGCAGGTTGGCGTAAACGGATGTAGTACAAGGTCTTGATTCCGGCTTTCCAGGCATAGATTTGTGCCTTGTTGATGTCCCGCGTGGTGGTATCAGCGGTGAAGAACAAAGTCAGGGAAAGCCCTTGGTCCACGTGTTGGGTGGCCATAGCGTAGGTGTCGATGATTTTTTCGTACCCCACGGTGTAGGAGTCATCGAAATACTCCAAGTTGTCGTTGGTCATTTCCGGTGCGGGGTAGTACACGCGCCCCAAGCGGCCTTCCTTGCGTATTTCAATCTTGGAGGCAATCGGGTGTATGGACGCGGTGGAGTCATTGATGTAGGAAATTGATCCAGTGGGTGGAACTGCCTGCAAGTAGGCGTTGTAGATGCCGTCTTGCATCACTTGGTTCTTGAGGCGTAGCCAATCCTCGCGTTGAGGAATCTGCACGCCAGCCTCATGGAATAGCTGTTTTACGTGGTCAGTGGCCGGCGCCCAGTCTTGGTCGATGTACTTGTCGAAGTAGGCGCCAGTGGCATAGGTGGATTCTTCAAAGCCAGTGAATCGTTGACCTTTCTCAACCGCGAGTGCATGGGATGCACGGAGCGCATGATAGGTCACGGTCAGGAAATAGATATTTGTAAAGTCCAGTGCTTCGGCGCAGCCATAAGGAATACGCTTGGAAGCCAGGAAACCGTGGAGATTCATTTGACCCAACCCGATGGCATGCATGGATGCATTACCGTGAGCGATGGAAGGAACAGCTTCGATATTTGTTAGGTCTGAGACCTTCGTGAGAGCGCGCACCGCGGTTTCAACAGTTTCCCCAAAGTCCGGTGATTCAAAAGCTTTAGCGATGTTGAGCGACCCTAGATTGCAGGAAATGTCCTGGCCAACGGTGGTGTAGTTACCTGAGGCGCCGTAGGTGGATGGCGTATTGACCTGGAGGATCTCACTACACAGATTGGACATATTGATATGTCCTTTGAGGGGATTAGCGCGGTTGACCGTATCCTCAAAGAGTATGTAGGGGTATCCAGATTCAAACTGAAGCTCAGCCAGCGTGGTGAAAAACTCGCGGGCTTTAATGGTCGTGTGAGAAATTCGCGGATTGGCAACCAACTCGTCGTAGTACTCGGTGATGGACATGTCAGACATGGCTACGCCGTACTCGCGAGCGATGTCATACGGGCTAAAAAGATGCATATCCTTGTTCTCTTTGGCCAGCCGGAAGGTTATATCTGGAATAACAACCCCCAGCGAAAGAGTCTTGATGCGGACTTTCTCATCGGCATTTTCCCGCTTGGTATCCAGGAAGCGAAGAATATCTGGATGGTGCGCATGCAGGTAGACGGCTCCAGCGCCCTGCCGGGCGCCCAATTGGTTGGCATAGCTGAAGCTATCTTCGAGAATTTTCATGACTGGGACTACTCCGGAAGCCTGGTTCTCAATCTTTTTGATCGGGGCTCCGGATTCGCGCAGATTGCTCAGCAACAAGGCCACTCCACCACCGCGCTTTGATAGTTGCAGTGCAGAGTTCACGCTGCGGCCAATGCTCTCCAGATTGTCTTCGATTCGCAGGAGGAAGCAGGAGACCATTTCGCCGCGCTGGGCTTTGCCTGCGTTGAGAAAAGTAGGGGTGGCGGGCTGGAAGCGTCCGGTCATGATGTCATCCACCAGCTTTTCTGCGAGCTCTTCGTCGCCCTGTGCAAGGTATAAAGCTGTGGTGGCGACACGTTCTTCGTAGCCTTCTAGGAATCGGGAGCCATCAAAGGTTTTCAGTGCATATGAAGTAAAGAACTTAAATGCGCCGAGGAAGGTGCGGAACTGGTGCTTAGCTTGATGTGCTCTGTCGTACATGGCGCACAGAAAGGCGTCATCATAAAGCTCAAGGAAATCCCGCTCGTAGTACTCGTTATCAACCAACCATTCCAAGCGTTGCTTGGTGGAATCGAACTGATGCATGCGGGGAGCGACATGGTGCGTGACATAGTCTTGTGCTGCCTGAATGTCCTTGTCAAACTGGATTTTTCCAGAAGCGTCGAACAAGTTCAGCTGCGCGTTGAGTGCGTGGTAGCTTTTGCGCTTGCCGACACCGCCGGCATTGTCTGCTGAAGCAGTGCGGGGCGTAGCGCCAATAGTCTGTGTGGGGGTGGCATCAAGAGGCCACATTGTGTTGTCCAATCTGTGTGATGCGGATGTGTTCTTCATCTTGTGGGGGATTAATGGGGTGTCATCGTTAGCTGCTTTTGCTGCTCCCAAAACTTTTGAAGGCCCTGCTTTACGGCGGCGATGTCCTTCTGGGTGCCGAGAAGCTCGAAGTGATACAGCTCCGGTACGTGGCACTTGGCGGAAATGATGCGTCCGGCGACGCAGTAAGCACTTCCGAAGTTGGTATTCCCTGAGGTAATAACGCCCCGGATAAAGGAGCGGTTGATTGGGTCATTGAGGAAGTCGATGACCTGTTTGGGGACTGCGCGTTTGAGCGAGCCTCCGCCGTAGGTGGGAACGATGAGTACGTACGGGTGTGAAACCTGGATCATCCCGGTTTTCTTGGGGCGCAGTGGAATGCGCACCGCGGGTCTATCTAAGCGTTCGACGAATCTTTTTGTGTTTTCTGAAACGCTAGAAAAATACACCAAATCTGGTGAGTCTGACATAGCAATCCTGCTCATCCTGGCCTTAGCCATAAGTGGGATAGGTGATATTCGAAAAGACTAACTACGCAATGGCGTAGTTGCAACTACGGCCCAACGTAGTTTTGAAAAGGGCAGGTGAGAGTAGGATTAATGCAAAGGGGAAGGTCTAACGGCTGTGGTGTGCTACAAACACTGCGTCGGTAGCTGGGCGTCCAAGCACTACCCACTGAGTGCTGCCGGCCACCTGTATTTCGAGAGAATCTGAAAAGGGCGCTCCCTCGCGCGTGCTAAGAACAGCCCCTGTGACAATGCCGCGCTCTTCAAGGAACTTCAGCAGTTGTGGGTCGGAATCAGAAATGCGTTCCACGGTCACTTGCGGTTGCGCACCGCTGTCGGTGAGACGGTGCGCACTGGGGATTGTGATCTGTCCATCAACCGTAGGGATAGGATCGCCGTGCGGATCCCTAGTGGGGTAATTAAGGAACTTATCTACACGTTCTATGAGCATGTCGGACACCGCGTGTTCGAGATTTTCGGCTTCATTATGGACTTCGTCCCACGTGTAGTCCAATGCTTGAACCAAAAAAGACTCAAGCAATCGGTGGCGGCGCACCATGACCAATGCGTACTGCCTGCCAAGTTCGGTTAACTCCACAGAGCCATAGGGCGTGTGTGACACGAGCCCTTGCTTCGACATTTTGCGCACTGCATCGGAAACCGAGGAGAGCTTGAGTCCCAACTGTTTCGCTATAAGTGTGGCGGTAACGGGCTCGGACGACCATTCCTTTAGCCCCCAGATTGCTTTCAAATAGTTCTGGGTACTGGTGGATAGCTCGGAAACAGACATGAGCAAATGTTAACCCAGCTTCCGTATGCGCCTTTGGTGCTGCGCCCCAACGCTCATAGCGAACAGAGGCCAAGTTTGAGAGGAATGCCGGTAAGGTGGGGCCAGTTAAAGCATTCTTCACTTGAAGGAGAACCATTCATGTCTGAGAAGATTTCAATGAACTCGTCGTCTACGGGTATGAATCTGAGCGATAGCGTGTATGAGCGCCTGCTGCGCGAGCGCATTATCTTCCTGGGAACCCAGGTGGATGATGAGATTGCCAACAAACTGTGCGCCCAGATCCTCCTGCTGTCTGCAGAGGACCCCACGCGCGATATTTCGCTTTATATCAACTCGCCGGGTGGCTCCGTTACCGCGGGCATGGCAATCTACGACACGATGAAGTACTCGCCGTGCGATGTGGCTACCTATGGCATGGGCCTGGCTGCTTCGATGGGCCAGTTCCTCCTGTCTGGTGGCACCAAGGGCAAGCGCTACGCGCTGCCGCACGCCCGCATCATGATGCACCAGCCTTCCGCTGGTGTGGGTGGTACCGCTGCAGATATCGCCATCCAGGCTGAGCAGTTCGCGCAGACCAAGCGTGAGATGGCTGAGCTGATTGCTGAGCACACTGGCCAGACCTTCGAGCAAATCACCAAGGATTCGGACCGCGACCGCTGGTTCACCGCCCAGCAGGCCAAGGAATACGGCATCGTCGACCACGTCATTGAGTCCGTTAACGGTCCTATCACCAACTAGGGAACAAGGAGCTTTATCACCATGTCTAATCTTCAGATGCCTTCTTCCCGCTACGTTCTGCCGGAGTTCATTGAGCAGAACGCACAGGGATCCAAGACCACCAACCCGTATTCCAAGCTCTTCGAAGAGCGCATCATCTTCCTGGGCACCCAGGTCGATGACACCTCCGCCAACGACATCATGGCGCAGCTGCTGGTCCTGGAGTCCCAGGATCCGGACCGCGACATCACGATGTATATCAACTCCCCGGGTGGCTCCTTCACCGCGCTGATGGCCATCTACGACACCATGCGCTATGTGCGTCCGGACGTGCAGACCGTCTGCCTGGGCCAGGCTGCTTCCGCTGCGGCTGTTCTGCTGGCCGCCGGTGCCCCGGGCAAGCGCGCCGCTCTGCCGAACTCTCGCGTGCTGATTCACCAGCCGCGTACGCAGGGCACGCAGGGCCAGGTCTCTGACCTTGAGATCGAGGCCAACGAGATCGAGCGCATGCGCCGCCTCATGGAGGAGACCTTGGCCGAGCACACCGGCCGCACCGCAGAGCAGGTGCGCATCGATACCGACCGCGACAAGATCCTTACCGCGCAGGAAGCCGTCGAATACGGTCTCATCGATACCGTCTTTGATTACCGCAAGCTCAACGCTTAACTGAGCAGAATTAAAGCCCCGCTATCCGAAAGGAAGCGGGGCTTTAGTCGCGCTTAGGCCTCGTAGGGCGGCAGGATGGCTTCGGGGGACTCGGGAAGGATCTGGCCGCCGTCGATAATGAGGGTCTGGCCGGTGATGTAGCCTGCCTCGCGGGAAGCGAGGAAGGCCGCCGCGTTGCCGATATCGCGCGGGGAACCTAAGCGGTGCATGGGGACGGAGCGCGCCATCTGGTCGAGGTACTCCTGGCCCTGGCCTTCAAGGCCTTCGGTGAGGATATTGCCTGGCAGCACTCCATTGATGGTGATGCCATCGCGCGCCACCTCCAGTGCCGCAGAGCGCATGAAGCCCTGTTGTGCGGCCTTCGACGCGCCGTAGTGCGCCCAGCCCGGGTAGCCGGTGTGCGAGCCGGTGATAGACGTCGTGATGACGATGCGCCCGTAGCCCGCCTTCTTCATGTAAGGCAGCGCTTCCTGCACCACGGTGAAGGTACCGTGCGTGTTGATGGCGAACATGGTGTCCCACTGCTCGTCGCTCATGTCCTCGAGCGGGCAGTTGGGAAAGACACCGGCGTTGGAACAGACAATGTCGATGCGGCCATAGCGCTTGACGACGTCCCTATAAAGGGTGCGGACGGAGTCGCGCGAGGTGACGTCGACAAGCAGGGCGTCCGCGCCGAGTTCTTCGGCGGTTTTGTGTGCGGCTTCTTCGTTGAGGTCAGCGATGATGACGGTCGCGCCGGCCTCGCGCAGGGCGCTGACGATACCGCGGCCGATGCCGGCGGCACCGCCGGTGACGATGGCAACCTGGTCCTGAAGATCGAACATGTGAAGCTCCTTAGCGGTTGAGGGTGGCTCTGAGTCCCAGCCTAGGCCGCTACCGGTTGTGGCGTGCTGTGCTTTGTGGTCGCCGTGTAGGCACGCACGCCGATGAGGGAGAGCGCGGCCAGCACCGCGGTAACACCAGCGAGGGTGTAGAGGCCCGTCGGGGTCCAGCCTGTTTCGAGGAGGTAGCCGGCCAGGATAGGCGCGAGGGTGGCGCCGACGCGGGCGATGCCGATGGCGGCGCCCGTTCCCGTGGTGCGCAGTGCGGAAGGGTAGGCCTCTGGGGTGACGGTATAGAGGCCGGAGATGCAGGCGTTGAGGCTAAGGCCTACGCCGACACCGAGGGCAAACATGAGGGTGGGCACGGCGGTGGAGTTGATGAAGCCGACGAGGACGACAGAGGAGACAAGACAGAAGGCGATGAGCAGCGGGCGGGCGTCGATGCGCGTGGTAAATAGGCCGAAGAGGATGGCGCCGATAGCCCCGCCGAAGGAGAGCATGATGCCGCCGATGATGCCTTGCTGGGCGGTCAGGCCCTCGGCGGTAAGCAGCTTCGGGGTCCACTGTGAGGTGAAGTTGTAAGCAAACATGATGAAGCTGAACGCCAGCCAGAGCTTGATGGAGGTGCGCAGGAACTGTGGGGAGATGAGGTCCGTGTAGGACGCCTTGTGGCTGGTGCGGGGACGGACGCTGACCTCGCCCTTGAGGCCGAGTTTGGCGGTGATGGTGCGCACGGCGTCCATGCGGCCGCGGGCGGCGAGGAAGTCGGCGGACTCGGGGACGACAGCAACCGTGAGGAGAAGGGCCACGACGGTGAGTGCTGCGCCGACCCAGAAGATGGGCTGCCAGCTATCGAAGGTTGATGCGATAACACCGCAGAAGGAGGCGCCAAGGCCGTAGCCGGAGGCGTAGATGGCGACGGCCAGTCCGCGGAAGCGCAGGTTGGAATACTCGCTGACGAGGACGGTGACGCAGACGAGGACGCCGCCGACGCCAATGCCGGTGATGAGGCGGAAGATGAGGAGAAGGCTGAACGTTGGCGCGAGGGTGGTGAGAATGAGGCCGACGAGGTCGATGATGAGTGAGACGGTAATCAGCGTGGTGCGCCCGAGGCGGTCAGCTAGCGGCGCGAGAAAGAAAGAGCCGAGGCCGATACCGATGAGCGCGGCGGAGAGGAGCCAGCCTAGGGAGGAATCGGACAAGGCGAACTCTTCGCTGACAGGTCCGGCGCCGAAGGCCATGGCCACCATGTCGTAGCCGTCGAGAGCGTTGAGGAAGAGGGCGATGGCGATGATGAGCCACTGGCGCGCGCCCATGGGGGAGCGGTCGATGAGTTCGCGGATATCCATGAAAGTCTTTCTGCTGATGGAGAGGTTTCGATGTAAGTTAGTGAACCGCTCTGTCTATGTCCATTAACTGCCGTTTTAAATTCAGTGGCGCGCCGCCGCGCGAGGAATAGCGCTCGGGTCTGGGCGGTTTACTAGAGTGGAATAGACTGCGGTAAAATCGCTCCACCCAACCCCAGAGAAAAGAGTTGAAAGGCCTTCATGGCACGTATGCAAGAAAGCGCTGACCTGCTCAAGTGTTCCTTCTGTGGAAAGAGCCAGAAGCAGGTGAAGAAGCTTATCGCCGGCGGCGGCGTCTACATCTGTGACGAGTGCATCGAGCTCTGCAACGAAATCATCGAGGAGGAGCTCGGCGCGGCTCAGGCTGAGGCGAACGAAGAGAAGGAAATGCGCCTTCCGCGTCCTTCGGAGATTTCGGCTTTTCTGGATAAGTATGTCATCGGCCAAGACCAGGCCAAGCGCGTGTTGTCGGTGGCTGTGTACAACCACTACAAGCGCATTAAGGCTGAGGAAGCCGCGGGCTTGGAAGGTCGTCGGAAGAAGACGCAGGATGAAGAAGTGGAGATTGCCAAATCCAACATCCTGATGCTGGGCCCGACGGGCTCCGGCAAGACCTACCTGGCGCAGACCCTGGCGCGTTTGCTCGACGTCCCCTTTGCCATCGCGGATGCCACGAGCCTGACCGAGGCCGGTTACGTGGGCGAGGATGTTGAGAACATCCTGCTCAAGCTGCTGCAGGCTGCGGACTTTGATGTGGAGCGCGCGCAGCACGGCATCATTTACGTCGATGAGGTGGACAAGATCTCCCGCAAGTCGGAGAACCCCTCGATTACCCGCGATGTGTCCGGTGAGGGCGTGCAGCAGGCGCTGCTGAAGATCCTCGAGGGAACCGTGGCGGCCATTCCGCCGCAGGGCGGGCGCAAGCACCCGAATCAGGAGTTCATCCAGCTGGACACGACGAACATCCTCTTCATCGTGGCCGGTGCTTTCGCGGGCTTGGACAAGGTGATTTCGGAGCGCGTGGGCAAGAAGGGCGTGGGCTTCGGCGCCAAGCTGGAGACCAAGGATGAGAAGGAATCCGTCGACTTCTTCTCCCAGGTGCGCCCAGAGGACTTGGTGAAGTTCGGCCTCATCCCGGAATTCATCGGCCGCCTGCCAGTTGTGGCCACGGTGGATAACCTGGACCGCGAATCGCTGGTTAAGGTACTGGTGGAACCGAAGAACTCCCTGGTCAAGCAGTACCAGCGCCTGTTCAGCATGGATGGTGCGGAGCTGCACTTTGAGGATGCGGCGCTGGAGGCAATCGCCGAGCTAGCACTCGAGCGCAAGACCGGTGCCCGTGGCCTGCGCGCCATCATGGAGGAGCTGCTCGTTCCCATCATGTATGACCTCCCGGACCGCGAGGACATTGCCAGCGTCCACATCACGCAGGACTGCGTGACTGACGGCGGCGAGCCGGAGTTCGTGTACTCGGATGAGGCGAAGGAATCCGCCTAAACGGCATCTTATAAGAGGCATCTTCACGGCTGAAGATGCCTCTTGCGCTGTCTAAAAGGCGTTTTCAGGCCTAAAAACGCCGTCTGTCAGATGCCATCTTCGTGCTGGGGGGCAAAGGAACCAGATGAGTGGGACCATTTAGCTATGGCGCGAGATCGTGACCTGGGATTATGCACGGGCCGGCGGGTAAATGGTTCCTTTACTGTGGTTTCATTGCCCGCCTGGTGCTGGGAAGAGGGTTCTACTCGTAGAGGTCCCGGGACACGTCGCCTTCGTCCTCGGTGGAGTAGACGTCCAAGGGCGCGGATTCGGCTTCCAGCTCGGTCTCGTTCTGCTTGAGGTAGGACTCAAAGCCAATGTCGGGGATGTTCGCCGTGAGGAAGGCCAGCACGGCATCGACGGCCATGCGGTGCAGACCCTCGGTGTTGTTGTGGGTGTGCATATCGATGTCGAGCAGATTGCTCATCATCGCGTGATTTGTCACCCGGTACATCGTCAGCGCCGAAATCAGAGTGAAGATATCGTTCGCAGAAATGCCCGGGCGGAAGGCGCCGGAATCTTGGCCCAGCATAAGCAGCCTGTCGAGGTGGAGGGAGATCGCTGAAACGTCGACAAGCGCGTGCGAGGACTCCAGCACACTGTGAGAGGACTCCATCGTCAGCATCCGGATGGCCTCCGGGTTGTCCACGTGCTGGCGGAACATCCAGTCCACCAAAGTGCGCACGCCCTCTACCGGGACCGCGGAATTGATTTCCAAGCTGCCCTCCGGAGGGTTGAGCCGCTGGGCAGCTGCAGCCAATGCCTGCTGGTAGAGGCCCTTTTTATCCCCGAAGTAGTAATGGATCATGCGCTTGGACATTCCAGACAGCTTCGACACGGTTTCGAGCTTGGTATCGGCATAACCGTGCTCAGAAAACTGCGCTATCGCAACATCGATCACGTGCTCAACAGAGCCGGAGTCGACCGTTGCAGTCTCAGTGCTCATGGAAAGTCCCGTCTAGTCGATGAATATGCGTACAGTTGTCCACTATGCCGAAAAAAGACGGCCATGGAGTTCAAGTGCAAAGAACTCGCATCTTTCGGGGGTAAAATCACACCCCATGGGGGCGAAAAACGGGACTAGGGTGGGGAAGTGAGTACCCAGCCGAAAGGATTCACACATGACTGCTTCTCAACCCGTCAAGATCACCGTGACCGGCGCAGCCGGCAACATCGCGTACTCCCTGCTGTGGCGCATCGCTGCCGGCGATGTCTATGGCAAGGACACTCCAGTTGAACTCGCATTGCTGGAAATCCCGGACGCCGTTGGTGCCGCTGAGGGCGTGGCCATGGAACTTAATGACTCCGCCTTCCCGCTCCTTCGCGGCATTACCGTCACCGATGATCCGGAGGTGGCCTTCAAGGACACCAAGGCCGCTTTCCTCGTGGGCTCCCGTCCGCGCACCAAGGGTATGGAGCGCGCTGACCTGCTGGAGGCCAACGGCGCCATCTTCACCGTGCAGGGCAAGGCGCTGAATGACGTCGCTGCGCGCGACGTCTGCGTCCTCGTCGTGGGTAACCCGGCCAACACCAACGCCTACATCGCCGCGAACAGTGCTCCGGACCTGGACCCGAGCCAGTTCAGCGCGCTCATGCGTCTGGACCACAACCGCACGCTGAGCCAGGTGTCCCTCAAGACGGGCGTGCCCACCGCGGAGCTGACCAAGGTTGCCGTTTGGGGCAACCACTCCGCCTCCCAGTTCCCGGACCTGACCTACTCCAACGCCGAGGTAGATGAGACCTGGTACAAGGAGGAGATGATTCCGAAGGTGGCCAAGCGCGGCGCCGAGATCATCGCTGTGCGTGGCCGCTCCTCGGCAGCCTCCGCAGCATCTGCCGCGGTAGATCACATGCACGATTGGATCCATGGCACCGAGGATTGGCGCACCGCCGCCATCGTTTCGGATGGCTCCTATGGCGTGGACGAGGGCCTCGTCGCAGGTTTCCCCACCGTCTCCCGCGACGGAAAGTGGGAAATCGTCCAAGGTCTGGAGCTCAGCGATTTCCAGAAGGAGCGCATCGAGGCTTCCGTGCAGGAGCTGCGTGAGGAGCGTGAGGCCGTAGCCCACCTGCTGAAGGGCTAAGCTTCCAGCACCAAGTTATCGATGAGCCGCACCGGCCCCACCTGCGCTGCAACCAGCGCCAAGGCGGGCCGGTGTTGTACATCTACGGGCTCGAGGGTGGCCGGGTCCACCACGGTGAGGTAATCCACCGTCACACCGGGGGAGGAGGTGAGCTGGGCCTCGGCTTCTTCACGTGAGGCGCCATCCTGCAGCGCGAAGAGCGCCTGGGATAGGGCGACCGCCTGCTCACGCTCGGCGGCACTGAGGCGCGCATTGCGGCTGGATTCGGCGACGCCGTCCGTTGCGCGCACGATGGGCACGCTGATGATGTCCAGCGGCACATCGAGATCCGCCACTAGGCGGCGGATGATGGCTACTTGCTGCGCATCCTTTTGCCCAAAATAAGCGCGGTCTGGTGTGACAAGGTGAAACAGCTTGCTCACCACGGTGGCCACGCCGTCGAAGTGGCCGGGGCGCGAGGCGCCTTCCAAGACCGAGCCCATCTCACCCGTGCGCACCCACACCCGCGGGGTACCGCCCGGGTACATCTCCTCCACGCTGGGGGCGAAGACCGCATCGACTCCCAATGAGTCCAGCAGCGCGGCATCCGCGTCGAGGGTGCGCGGGTAGGCGCGGTAGTCTTCGCAATCGCCCAGGTCCGTGAACTGGAGGGGATTGACAAAGACCGAGCACACCACGGTGTCGTTGTCTTCGCGGGCGCGGCGAATGAGGGAAGCGTGGCCGTCGTGAAGCGCGCCCATCGTGGGCACCAAGCCCACGGAGCCGGACGCTGCCGCGCGGAAGGCACGGAGTTCAGATTTAGTTGTGAGGATCTTCATGGCCAAAACCTTAGTCCTCGAAGGACTCCTCGGCGTTGGGGAAGGAGCGTTCGTTTACATCGGACACGTATTCCTTCGCGCCCTCCAGCAGCGCGCCGCGCAGATTCGCGTAGCGGCGCACAAAACGCGGCGCCTTGGGACCGCCCAGGCCGAAGGCATCGGTCCACACCAGAATCTGACCGTCGGTCTGCGCGCCGGCGCCGATGCCAATGGTGGGGATAGGCAGCTCCTTGGTCACCTGCTCAGCAAGGGCAGCCGGGACCATCTCCAGCACCACGGCGAAAGCGCCGGCCTCGGCGAGGGCGCGGGCGTCGTCGTGAAGCTTCTCCGCACCGGCACCCCGGCCTTGGACCACGAAGCCGCCCAAGGCGTGGACCTGCTGGGGCGTAAAGCCAATGTGGGCGCAGACCGGGATGCCGGCGGCGACAAGCGCGGCAACAATCGGTGCGCGCTCCGCACCGCCCTCCAGCTTCACGGCCTGCGCGCCGGTTTCCTTCATGACGCGCACCGCGGTCTCGAGTGCCTGGGAGGGGCCGTCCTCATAGGAGCCAAAGGGAAGGTCCACCACCACGAAGGCACGGGAGGTCGATGCAACCACCGCGCGGGCAAGGGGGATCATCTCATCCAAGGTGAGCGAGAGCGTGGTTTCGCGGCCCAGGACCACATTGGCCAGGGAATCGCCGACGAGCAGGAGATCTACCCCGGCTTCATCGAAGATTTCGGCGGTCATGCAGTCATAGCTCGTCAGGCACGCGAAGGCCTGAGAGTTTTCTTTAGAGCGGGCGAAATGGCGGGTGCGGAGACGGGCGCGGCGGCCAGGGTTGTGAGACATGCCCTTACTCTAGACACGGCGCTGGTGCCAGTTGACGCACAGGGTAGAGTTGGCCAGGTGACTGATCAGAATAAAGAGCAACTCGTTGGCACCAACCGCGCGGACCAGCTTCCCAAGTCCTGGGAGCCGCAGGCAGTAGAGAAAGACCTCTACGAAGGCTGGGTAAGCGCCGGTTACTTCACCCCGGATGCTTCCTCGGAGGCGGAGCCTTATTCCATCGTGCTGCCGCCGCCGAACGTCACCGGCCAGCTGCACATGGGCCACGCCCTGGACCACACTCTGATCGACTCCATCATTCGCCGCAAGCGCATGCAGGGCTATGCCACCCTGTGGCTGCCGGGCGCTGACCACGCCGGTATCGCTACCCAGACCAAGGTGGAGGCCCGCCTGCGTGAGCAGGAGGGCAAGAAGCGCTGGGACTATGAGCGCGAGGAATTTATCAACAAGGTCTGGGAGTGGAAGGAAGAATTCGGTGGCACCATCCAGAACCAGATGCGCGCCATCGGTGACTCGGTGGACTGGTCCCGCGAGCGCTTCACCCTGGATGATGGCCTCTCCCGCGCCGTGCAGACCATCTTCAAGACCCTCTACGACGAGGGCATGATCTACCAGGCTAACCGTCTGGTCAACTGGTCCCCGGTGCTGGAGACCGCGGTGTCCGATATCGAGGTCGTGTACAAGGACGTCGAGGGCGAGCTCGTGTCCATTCGTTATGGCTCGCTGAACGACGACGAACCGCACCTCATCGTTGCCACCACCCGTGTGGAGACGATGCTGGGTGACGTCGCCATCGCCGTCCACCCCGATGACGAGCGTTACGCCCACCTGGTGGGTAAGGAGCTGCCGCACCCCTTCCGCGATGATTTGAGCCTGAAGATCATCGCCGATGATTACGTGGACATGGAATTCGGTACCGGTGCCGTGAAGATCACCCCGGCGCACGATCCGAATGACTACGCGATGGGCCTGCGCCACGACCTGGACATGCCCACCATCATGGACACCACCGGCCACATCGCGAACACCGGCACGAAGTTCGATGGCCTGACCCGCGAAGAAGCCCGCGTGGAGATCCGCGAGGCGCTGCGCGAGCAGGGCCGCATTGTCAAGGAGATCCGCCCCTACGTCCACTCCGTGGGCCACTCGGAGCGCTCCGGCGAGCCGATTGAGCCGCGCCTGAGCCTGCAGTGGTTCGTGGCCGTGGAGAAGATGGCGAAGATGTCCGGTGACGCCGTCCGCGAGGGCGATACCACCATCCACCCGAAGTCCCTGGAGCCGCGCTACTTCGAGTGGGTCGATGACATGCACGATTGGTGCATCTCCCGCCAGCTGTGGTGGGGCCACCGCATCCCGATCTGGTACGGCCCGGAGGGCGAGGACGGCCAGCGAGATATCGTCTGCGTCGGCCCCGACGAGGAAGCCCCAGAAGGCTACGTCCAGGACCCGGACGTTCTGGACACCTGGTTCTCGTCGGCGCTGTGGCCTTTCTCCACGATGGGCTGGCCGGAAAAGACCGCCGATCTGGAGAAGTTCTTCCCCACGAACGTGCTGGTCACCGCCTATGACATTCTCTTCTTCTGGGTGGCCCGCATGATGATGTTCGGCACCTTCGCCGGCGCCCACACCCCGGAGCTGCTCGGTGAGGGCAAGGACGGCCGCCCGCAGGTGCCGTTCACGGATATCTACCTGCACGGCCTGGTGCGCGATGAGCAGGGCCGCAAGATGTCGAAGTCCCTGGGCAACGGCATCGACCCGATGGATTGGGTGCGCGACTATGGCGCGGACGCACTGCGCTTCACCCTGGCCCGCGGCGCGAACCCGGGCGTGGACCTGCCGCTGGCTGTCGATGCCGCTGCTGCCGGCCGCAACTTCGCCACCAAGCTCTTCAACGCCACCAAGTTCGCGCTCATGAACGGCGCGGGTGTGGCTGAGCTGCCGGCACGTGACGCGCTTACCGACGCCGACCGCTGGATCCTCGACCGTTCCGAAGAGGTCCGCGCCAAGGTGGATTCCTACCTGGATGACTACCAGTTTGCCAAGGCCAACGAGCTGCTCTACCACTTCGTATGGGATGAACTGTGTGACTGGTACTTGGAGATTGCTAAGACACAGATCCCGCGCGACTTCGATGCGGCGAGCGCCGACGAGCAGGCCACCGGACGCACAACCCAGATCGTTCTAGGCCGCGTGCTCGACCTGGTCCTGCGCCTGCTGCACCCGACCATGCCTTTCGTCACCGAAGTCCTGTGGAAGGCTCTGACTGGTGGGGAGACCATCGTCACCGCGCAGTGGCCTGCCCAGGAGCACACCAACGGTGGCGCGGAGAAGGATGAGGTGGCTGCCCGCCGCATTCAGGACGCCGACAAGCTCATCACGGAGCTGCGCCGCTTCCGCTCCGATCAGGGCGTCAAGCCTTCCCAGAAGGTCCCGGGCCGCCTCGACTTCGCCGCGGCCGACCTGCAGGAGCAGGAGGGACTCATCCGCAACCTGGCCAACACCACGGAGCCAGGCGAGGACTTCACCGCCTCCGCTTCCATCGAGGTGCGCCTGTCCCAGGCCACCGTCGAGGTCACACTGGATACCTCCGGCGCCGTTGACGTGGAAGCTGAGCGCAAGCGCTTGGAGAAGGATTTGGCCAAGGCCCAGAAGGAGCTGGACCAGACCGGCAAGAAGCTGGGCAACGAGGCCTTCCTGTCCAAGGCACCGGAGGCAGTCGTGGAGAAGATCCGCGTTCGCCAGCAGGTGGCCCAGGAAGAAGTCGAGCGCATCACCGCACGTCTGGAGGGGCTCAAGTAGTGGCGGAGGAGAAAGACCGCGAGGAATTTGAGGTCGTCGATGCCATCGCGGAGGGCACCGATGGTGGGCCGGTAGAAATCACCGACTCCGGCCTAACACTCAACCTCGGCGGCGAGGATGACTACGAGGAGGCAGCGCCCGAGCAGGCCACGCCGGAGGAGCTCGCGGAGCTGGCTCAGGTGACCGCGGAGCTCAACGCGCGCGCCCCGGAGACCATCATTGAGCCCAGCCTCGAGCGCATCGAGATGCTCATGGATCTCTTGGGCAATCCGGAGCGTTCTTTCCACGTCATTCAGGTCGCTGGCACCAACGGCAAGTCCTCGACCGCCCGCATGATCGATTCGCTGCTGCGCTCCTTCCATCGGCGGGTAGGCCTCGTCACCAGCCCGCACCTGCAGCTAGTCACCGAGCGCATCGGCATCGACGGCCACCCCATCCACCCGCGCGACTTCGTGCGCATCTGGCGCGAAATCAAGCCCTATGTGGAAATGGTGGATTCCCGCTCCGACATCCCCATGTCCACCTTCGAGGTGCTCGTGGGTATTTCCTACGCGGCCTTCGCCGATGCGCCTATCGACGTCGCCGTGGTTGAGGTCGGCCTCGGCGGCACGTGGGATGCCACGAACGTGGTCAACGCGGAGGTAGCCGTGGTCATGCCGGTTGGCCTCGACCACACGGACTACCTCGGGGATACTATTACGGAGATTGCTGGTGAGAAGGCCGGCATCATCAAGGCCCGCGAGCACGATGCCGAGGACGTGCTCACGCCGGGGGAGAACATCGCCATCCTGGCGGAGCAAGACCCGGAAGCCATGCGCGTGCTGCTGCAGCGCACTGTGGACGTGGGGGCCGGCGTGGCCCGCGCGGGCTCCGAATTCGCTGCACTGGAATCGCGCATCGCAGTGGGCGGCCAGCAGCTGAGCATCCAGGGCCTGGGTGGGATGTACGAAGACATCTTCCTGCCTCTGCACGGCGAGCACCAAGCCAAGAACGCGGCCGTGGCTTTGGCCGCGGTGGAGGCTTTCTTCGGGGCGTCGGCAGGCCACCCGCTCGACATTGCTTCAGTGCGCACCGGCTTTGCCAAGGCCATTTCCCCCGGCCGTTTGGAGCGCGTGCGCACCAGCCCCACGACCTTCCTCGACGCCTGCCACAACCCGCACGGCGCGAAGGCCCTTGCCGCAGCCCTCGACCGCGACTTCGATTTCGCGCGACTCATCGGCGTGGTGTCCATCTTCACGGACAAGGATGCAACCGGAATCCTCACTGCCCTCGAGTCGGTCCTCACGGAGGTCGTGATCACGCAGAACACCTCCCCGCGCGCCCGCGATGCCTATGAGCTGGCGGAGCTGGCCCGCGATATCTTCGGCGAAGAGCGCGTGTACGTTGAACCCGACTTGCCCAGTGCCTATACCCAGGCCGTTGAATTGGCGGAGGATGCCGACGTGCAGTCCGGATCCGGCATCGTGATTACTGGCTCGGTCGTCACTGCCGGTGACGCCCGCGCACTCTTTGGAAAGGAACCCGCATGAGCCCCCGCAAACCCGTCCCTGAGGATGAGATCGGCCCGCTGGGCTTGGGCCAGGCACCGGCGAAGGATCCTCTCAAACAGTTCGGCGGCATGGTGGTGGCGAGCTCCCTCACCATGGAGCTGATCACCCTGGTCCTCGCACTGCCGATGCTGTACAAGCTTTATGACGGCACCCTGTGGACCCCGTTCAACTATGGTGTGGTCATTGGTTTTATGGTGCTGCTCTTGGCGTCCTTCCCCTTCATGAATAAGCCGTGGATCGTCGGGGTGCAGATTGTCCTCCACGTCATCGGTATTGTGCTCGGTTTTATGGTCCACTGGTCCGTGGCAACCATCTTCATCATCTTTGCCCTGCTCTGGGCACTCGCGGCCTATATGCGTTCGGTGATCGTCGCCCGCATGGAGCGCGGCTACCTCACCACGCAGCACCTGACTGAGAAGTAGGTCGCTGCGGTGTACATCCGTCCGGAGCTGCGCGCGGGAGCGGCGGTCATGTCGCTATTCGATGCGACTAATCCGCTCATCCGCCGTGCCGGGCGCATCGTGCCAGCGCTCTGGCCCGCGCCCTATATCCAGGGCGTGCGCACTCGTCGCGTGAACAATGGTGACATCCACGCCACTATCTATGAGCCCGAGCACCCGCGCGGCGCGGTGCTGTGGATCCACGGGGGCGGGCTGCTCATGGGGCATCCGCGCCAAGACGTCAAGCATCTCAAGGAGACCGCTGCGGAAGTGGGTGTTACGGTCGTGGCTCCTCATTACCGCTTCGCCCAGGAGAACCCTTATCCGGCTGCGCTTGACGACGTCCACTCGGCCCACCACTGGCTCCTCACGCATGCGGAAGAGCTGGGGTTCAGTCCCGAGCGCGTGGTTATCGGCGGACAGAGCGCCGGGGGAGGGCTGGCCGCAGCACTCTGCCAGCGCCTCCACGATGAAGGCGGGGTTCAGCCAGCGGGACAGTGGTTGTTCTGCCCGATGCTCGATGACCGCACAGCATCCGCTGACCGCAACCCCATCTGGGACGCAGATTCCAACGCGCAGGCTTGGCGCTTCTACGTCGACGGTAATCCGGACGCGCCTTATGCCGTGCCCGGCCGCCGCGCGGATCTGTCTGGGCTACCGCCGGCGTGGCTGTATGCGGGCAGCAGCGAGCTTTTCTACGGCGAGATTATGGATTACGCCGAGCGCCTGAAAACTGCTGGTGTGCCTACACAGTGTGAGGTCGTAGAAGGCGGCGTGCATGCCTTCGAGCTGTGGGCTCCCCATACTGCGGCGGCAAAGCGCCTGCTCATGAGCTCTCGAGTCTGGCTGCAGTCGACACTCAACGCGCTAGACTAACGGTCATGCTCTTTCTGCTCTACGGTCTTTCCGCACTGCTGTGCATCGCCGCGCTCGTGGCCAAGCTGTATTTCGGAGGCTTCGCGTTCCCGCTCGCACTGTTGATCCCGGCCTTCGTTTTCCTCGTCGTCGGCATGCTCAAGCAGCAGCGTGACGAGCGGCCGGTGGAGTTTGCGGATCTGGAAGAGTGGCACCGCGAGGAGCTAAAAAGCCTGCTGGAGAGCGGTCAATACGGCACGGCGGTGCGCCAAGTGCAGTTGTGGTTTCGTGGCACGAGCCATGAGCGCGCGGAGGAAATCGTGCGCCGCCTCACGTAGCGCTTAAAATTTGGCCCACTGTCAGGACGAGGGAGCACCTGTTCTGTACTATGTGCCCTATGACTGAACGTACACTCATTCTCATCAAGCCGGATGGCGTCAAGAACGGCCACGTGGGCGAGATCATCTCCCGCATCGAACGCAAGGGCCTGAAGCTCGTCGCCATGGATCTGCGCGTCGCCGACGAGGAGACCGCAAAGAAGCACTACGCCGAGCACGAGGACAAGCCTTTCTTCGGCGAGCTGGTCGACTTCATCACCTCCGCACCGCTGGTGGCGGGCATCGTCGAGGGCGAGTCCGCGATTGCCGCATGGCGCCAGTTGGCCGGTGGCACCCACCCAGTAGAGAAGGCCACCCCGGGCACCATCCGCGGTGACTTCGCCCTGACCGTTGGCGAGAACGTTGTTCATGGTTCCGACTCCCCGGAGTCCGCAGAGCGCGAGATCTCCATCTGGTTCCCGAACCTCTAAAGAAGTTCACCGCGCCTAGCGCGCAATAAGGCCCGAGCATAGCGCTCGGGCTTTTGTCGTTTCTGACCCTTAACCCGAACCCGTCCTGTGTGCTCGAGCGCAGGTAGCCCGGGCGCGGCTTAGTCGAACGAGAGCAATGTGCGCAATGCCATAAAGGCGTCTTTGTGCACCTGATGGGTGACGGTTCGGCCGCGTTGCTGTCTGGATAGCAAGCCGGCCTCCCGCAGGCGCGCTAGGTGGTGGGAGACCGTGGGCTGACTCAGCGCAGTGAGCTCGGTGAGTTCCGTGACGCTCATGGGCCCACAGCCTTCATCGCACAGGATGGACAAAAGACGCAGGCGGGCTGGGTCTGCCAGCACTTTGAATTGCTGCGAAAAATGCGTCGCCTCGGCGTCGCTGAGCGGGCCCGTGCTTAAGGAGCAACACTTAGTGCCGGGCGCGCTGGTCTCGGGCGTGGAAGAGGAAGCCATGCGATCAGTATAGGGGTTATCCTTGCACCCTACGTTATATTGACGCATATCAATGCGTACTGTACATTGCATGTTCGTATCATGCTTTGTTCAACGTTGAAGGAGGGAGAGACATGGCCGTGTCGCAGCGCCCGACGTTGTCTTTTCTGGACCGATTTTTACCCGTGTGGATCATTTTGGCGATGGCCGCCGGACTGCTCATTGGCCACTTCCTCCCCGGAATTGGACACGCCCTAGGTGCCGTTGAGGTCGGCGGGATTTCCATCCCGATCGCCATTGGTCTCCTCGTCATGATGTACCCACCCTTGGCCAAGGTCCGCTACGAGAAGACCAAGGAAATCGCCACGGATGGCCGCCTCATGGCGGTATCGCTCGTCCTCAACTGGCTGGTGGGGCCGGCGTTTATGTTTACCCTGGCGTGGCTGTTCTTGGCGGACCAGCCGGAGCTGCGAACCGGCCTCATCATTGTGGGCCTTGCGCGCTGTATTGCCATGGTGCTTGTGTGGTCGGACCTCTCGTGCGCTGACCGCGAGGCAACGGCTGTGCTTGTCGCCCTGAACTCCATCTTCCAGGTCGCTATGTTTGGTGTTCTGGGCTGGTTCTACCTTCGCGTCCTCCCCGGATGGCTGGGCTTGGACACGACGAGCGCTGACTTTTCCTTCTGGGCCATCGTCAAGGCCGTACTCGTCTTCTTGGGCATACCGTTCCTGTTGGGTGCGCTGTCTCGCGTGTGGGGCGAAAAGGTAAAAGGACGGGAATGGTTTGAGAACCGCTTCCTCCCAGCCGTATCGCCCCTGGCCATGATTGGTCTGCTGTACACAATTGTGTTGCTCTTCTCCCTGCAGGGCGAGCACATTGTGGAACAGCCAGTAACGGTAGCGCGCGTGGCTGTGCCGCTGGTTATCTATTTCGTGGGCATGTTTGTATTGTCGCTGGGCGTGGCAAAGGCCGTTGGTATGAATTACGCGCAGTCTGCCAGTGTGGCGTTCACTGCAGCAGGAAACAACTTTGAACTTGCCATTGCAGTATCCATCGGCACCTTCGGAGCGATGTCTGCCCAAGCCCTTGCCGGAACGATTGGTCCCCTTGTTGAAATTCCAGTCCTCGTTGGTCTGGTCTATTTCATGCTGTGGATTGGTCCGAAACTCTTCCCGGGAGATGACACTCTTCCGCGCTAGCGCGTGCGTGCAGCGTCCATGCTGCGCACGCCAACTTCGGTCAGAGTGATGTTAAAGGTCCGCTGGTTCTTGCCATAAATAAAACCAGACATTTTCACTACGCCGGACTTTTCGAGCTCGCGCATTTCCTCCTCGAGCCCCTCCTCGTAGCCGAGTAGCTTGCTCAATGCTGGGATGGAAATCGTGTTACCGGTAACGGCGCCCGCCGCCACCAATCCGCTGAGGGTCTCTGGGTGTTCCTCAACGGCGGCAATGCTTTTCTCTGTGACGCCATCCAAACTGTCCTTTTCTGTGATGGCTTTGATGCGGCGCTTGCCCACGCGGAAAGAGGTGGTGCCGAAGGCGCGGCCACCGATGATGAACGCCGGTATGGCAAAGGCCGTGTGGCCCGCTGCGACGAGGATGGGGTTGAGCGATATATCGCCGAGAATCCCGGTGGACTTAATCCCTTCGGTGATAAGCGGCGAAAAGATGGCGAGCACCGGCAACAAGTAGGCAAGGGTGGGGTAGTCGCCCGCCCGAAACTCTTCCTGCGCGGCTTGTACAAACTTTGGTTTGCTGCGAATGATGCGGAAGGCTCCGTAGAGCATCACCATGATGAGCACCGCGTAGACCGGGACCGCGTAGGGATAGGGGAAGTCAACGACGCGAAGGCCTGAAGCGATGCCCGCGGGCACGGCTACGGTCACGATATTCCGCAGCGCGATCTCGTTGCGGGCGCGCGCCTGCGCCACAGTGCGTGGCGCGTGGACAGGTATTTTCCGCTCTGCAGGTGTGTTTGTGGGCGCGCCGTTGGACATAGCGGCGATACTAACATGTGAGCCTTAATCGAGCTCTGTGCCAGAATAGAAGGCGCTGACAACTTAATAAAGATGATGAGAATTTTTCAAAGACTCACTACCGTGTGGCGGCAACCTGCGCCCGGGGTGAGCACAACGTCAGGAGATAAGCCACTGATGGCATCCAAGAAGAAAACAAAAGAAGAACGTATTGAATCGACGTTGGCTGCGGCTGTAGCGGGGATTGACCGCGAGGCACTCGCGCCCAAGACCCGCCTTTATGCCTTGGCCAAGCAGGTGGGCGTGGCTTCCAAGGAATTGGTGGCCCAGTTCGCGGAGATGGGAATCAAGAAGTCCGCACAGTCCACACTGACGCCGGAAGAGGTGGGCCAGCTTATCGACGTCCTCGTGCCCGCCACCGAAGCTCCCGAGCAGGCCGCCACCGAGGACGCCAACCCGGCTGCAGCCACGGCCGATGCTGCGCAGACCCCCGAAGAACCTGTCGAAGAAACTACTGAAGCCCTGGCTGAAGAAAAGCCGGAGAAGACCGTGAAGAAGAAGCGCGCCAAGCGTGCGGCGAAGCGCGTGAGCAAGGCAGGCAAGAAGGCTGAGCCGAAGGAGCAGGCAGAGGAACCCGTACCGGAAGAGCCTGCTGCGCAACTGGAGCAGCCGGAACAACTGAGCGAGGAAGAAGAAAAGCTGCGCGAGCGCGTGCGCAAGAACGTTGACAACGAGATTTCGCAGATCGTCGACAAGGTCGATGCCGAAATGCTGCACGAGGCGCTCGCCGAGGCCGGTGATAGCGACGAGGACGAGGACCTCACCCCGCTGATCACCCCGATGGCTGAGGAAGACCCGGACGTGTACGACTTCGCGCCGGTCTTCATGGCGCCGAAGATCACTCCGCTGGCCAAGCGCCAGAAGCCAGAAAAGCGCGTGGAAGAAACCGAGGAAGATTCGGCGCCGTCGAACCAACCGTGTGGTCGCCGTCGCGGCAGCCGCGGAACTTCCCGTGGCCGCGGGGCGGAAAGCCGCGGGCCAGCCCGCGAGGAAGTCGAGCACATTGAAGAGCCGAAGGCCATCAAGGGCTCAACCCGCATCGAGGCGCAGCGCCGCCGCCGTGCGGAGCTGCGGGAGAAGGGCCGCGAGCGCCAGCACATCGTCTCCCAAGCGGAGTTTCTTGCGCGCCGCGAATCTGTAGAGCGCACCATGGTGGTGCGCGATAAGCAGCGCACCGACGGTGCGGGCATCATCGCCCAGGTCGGTGTGCTGGAGGATGATCTCCTGGTCGAGCACTTCGTCACGACGGAGACGCGCCCCTCCCAAATTGGCAATATCTACTTGGGCCGCGTGCAAAACGTGCTGCCCTCGATGGAGGCAGCCTTCGTCGATATTGGACAGGGCCGAAACGGTGTGCTGTACGCGGGCGACATCGACTGGCGCGCATTGGGTATTGGCGGACGCGGCCGCAAGGTGGAAAACGCCTTGAAGTCCGGTGATCAGGTCCTGGTTCAGGTTGCCAAGGATCCCATCGGCCACAAGGGCGCGCGCCTGACCACCCAGATTTCTTTGGCCGGCCGCTTCCTGGTGTATGTGCCGGGCGGGCGCAGCGCGGGGATTTCTCGCAAGCTGCCGGCGCCGGAGCGCAAGCGCCTTAAGGGGATTTTGGAGCGCGTCATCCCGGGGGATGGCGGCGCCATCATTCGTACCGCAGCGGAGAACGTGTCGGAGGAGGACATCGCGTCCGACGTCAACCGCCTGCACTCCCTGTGGGAGGACATTAGCGCCCGCGCCGCGCACGAGAAGGCAACGAAGGGCGCCAAGCCGGTCACCCTGTACGAAGAGCCGGACCTGCTCATCAAGGTGGTGCGCGACCTTTTCAACGAGGACTTCAGTACCTTGGTTGTGGACGGCAAGCGTTCCTACAACACGGTCAGCGCCTACGTGGACTCCATGGCGCACGACTTGGCGGACCGCGTTGTGCGCTACGACGCCCGCGACCACGATGGCGAGGATGCCTTCAGCGCCTACCGCATTGATGAGCAGCTGCAGAAGGCCTTGGGCCGCAAGGTGTGGCTGCCGTCTGGCGGCACCCTCGTCATCGACCGCACTGAGGCCATGACGGTCATTGACGTCAACACGGGCAAGTTCACCGGTTCCGGCGGCAACCTCGAGGAGACGGTGACCCGCAATAACCTCGAGGCGGCCGAGGAGATCGTGCGCCAAATGCGCCTGCGCGATATCGGCGGCATGATCGTCGTGGACTTCATCGATATGGTGCTGCCGGAAAACCAGGACCTTGTGCTGCGCCGCCTCAAGGAAGCGCTGGGACGTGACCGGACGCGCCACCAGGTTTCTGAGGTGACCTCACTGGGCTTGGTGCAGATGACGCGCAAGCGCGTGGGCACCGGCCTCATCGAGACTTTCTCCACCGAGTGCGAGGCCTGCCATGGCCGGGGCATCATCATTCACGAGTACCCGGTTGATGAGGATGCCGAGGAGGAGAACTCGAAGCCGCAGCGCCGTAGCCGCAAGGAGCGCCGCGCACCGCAGCGCGATCCGAAGCAGCACCCGGCTGCCGTGCGCATGCACCGCGACGATGAGGACGCCGCCGAGCATGGAAACGGCGCAGAACAGGACACAACGCGCGACGACGAGTCCTCCTTGGAGGAGCTCGTGGCCAACGTGGTCGTCGTCGACGAGGACGAGCCGGATACCCCGGATAGTGCTTCCATTGGCTATGCCGTAGCGGAAAGCTTGGACGCGAAGCGCTCGAAGCCGAAGTCGAAGGCGAAGCGCTCGCGCAAGCCGCGCCGGGCAACGCGGACCTTCCGGGAGCCACAGCGCGAGGAGGTAAGCGAGGATTCGCGTGCGAAGCACGGCAAACGCGATGAGCACGCCGCTGCGGAAAAGGCATCCACGCAGCGCCAGGAGCAGACCTATGACGAGGCCGTCGAAGCCTTTGAGAAGTCACCGCGCCGCAAGCGCCGCACGCGCGGAAACTCCCGCTCGGATATTCGCCCGAAGCGTGAAGACTTCGCGCAGGACGAGACCCCAGCAAAGGACGCTCAACTAGCCACCTCTAAGAAGGAGGCCAAGGCTGAGCGCAAGGGTGCGGAGCCGGGCGAGAACACGAGCGTGCGCGCGACCCGCAGCCGCGGCCGCCGCCGAGTGATGCGCAAGATGGCACAGAGCCAGTCCACCCCGGCGTCGAATGATCGCGGACAGGGGAGCGAGGCGCAGCGGCGAGAGTCTTCCGCACAGACCACAGCGTCGAAGGCGCGAAAGGGCGGGCGCGGGAGGCGTCGAGTAGCGCGGCGCAGGTCGCGCTAGAAAAGGCGTTTTGCCTTTTCGCCTCCTCACGGGGTAGTCTTTGACAGTCGCTGTTTAGACCATGAATGCGCTCGATGGGACGCGCTGCGGTTCCCGCACGTCTCTCGCGGATGTGGTTCTAAACGCCAATGTCCAATGTCCATTCGTTAGCGGCACCACCCAGCTGCTAGCGAGCCGAGTTTAGATAAGGGGTAGCCCTCTATGTACGCGATCGTCAAGACCGGCGGAAAGCAGTACAAGGTTGCTGAAGGTGACCTCGTCAAGGTCGAGAAGATCGAGGGTGAGCCGGGTTCCTCCGTTGCTCTCACCCCGGTTCTGCTCGTCGATGGCGCAACCGTCAAGTCGAAGGCTGCAGACCTGGAGAAGGTCTCCGTCTCCGCTGAAATTGTCGAGCAGGGCAAGGGCCCGAAGATCGACATCCTCAAGTACAAGAACAAGACTGGTTACAAGCGTCGCCTTGGTCACCGTCAGCCGGTGACCACGCTGAAGATTACCGGTATCAAGTAAGCCTTAACCGGCTCTAATTCATCCCTGAAGGAGGGGAAACCACATGGCACACAAGAAGGGTGCTTCCAGCTCCAGCAACGGTCGCGATTCCGAGTCCAAGCGCCTCGGCGTTAAGCGCTTCGGTGGTCAGCAGGTTAAGGCCGGCGAGATCATCGTGCGTCAGCGCGGCACCAAGTTCCACCCGGGTGAGAACGTTGGTCGCGGCGGCGACGATACCCTGTTCGCTCTCGCGGCAGGCTCTGTTGAGTTCGGCGTCAAGCGTGGACGTCGTCTGGTCAACATTGTTCCGGCCGAAGAGGCTGCTGCAGAAGCAACTGCTTAATCCGCACTTGTAGAAGTGCTGTGGACCCTTCCTCTTATCAAAGAGGAAGGGTCCTTTTTGCGTTTTGTTCGCTTGGATCCAACTGCTACTTCGACTGTAAGAGGGCTAAAGCTGTGGCTATGTCAAAGCTAGGCAAAGGATTCCTTCTGGAAGGGGCTAGCGGCGAGTCTTTCTTAGTCGAATTGTAGCTATGTATAAATTAAGGGTAGGCACATATCGGCAGGATAAGGTTTGCAACCCTCTCAGCTTCCTAGTATTCTTCCAGTGAATTACTTCTCTCGAGTGCCGGAATGGTGCTCGCCTATTCCCTACATTGGGAGATTGGAACCTTTATGAATAAGGCTTCTACTCGTCTCGCTGCGTTCGTTGCGGCTGGTGCCATTTCCGTCGCAGGAGCAGGCTTTGCGGCTCCTGCGCTTGCGCAAACCACTACAACTCCCCAGGCTGGTGTGGAGGCTGCCCCGGCGCCTGTAACTCGCAGTGCTGCGTCTGTCATCGATGCGACTAAACCCGTCAAGCTAACCATTACCAAGTATCTCGGCGACCCGGGCGATACCAGCACCCCGCTGGCTGACTCTGAGTTCAAGGTCCAGCGCGTCGATGTAGATCTGACCAAGCAGGAGGGCTGGAAGCAGCTCTCCGGCTACACGGCAGCGGATGCGCCGATCGATGGCGGCTTTACGGCTGTCACCAAGAAGACTGATAGTAACGGTGTGGCCACCTTTGATGAGTTGAAGGTGGGCGCCTACAAAGTTACCGAGACCAACCGCGCTGGTTACACTACCGCTCCGCCCTTCCTCGTCACGTTGCCGCACGATGTCGATGGTAAGTGGGTCTATGAGCAGACTGTTGAGCCGAAAAACCAGAAGATAGTTCCCTCCAAGCAGGTGAAGGATGCTGGTGCGACCATCGGAACGCAGCTGACCTATACCGTCAACGCTCCGGTACCCGCTGCCGCATTGACCCGTTTCATCATCCAAGACCCGCTTAATGCGGCTCTAAAGGTCGACACGCAAAAAGTCAAGGTCTCGCTCGACGGAGCCACCAATGGTGCAACGCTTGCAGCAAGCGATTACAACACCACCTTGGATACTGCTACCAATACCTTGCAGGTGGAATTCACCAAGGATGGCTTGGCCAAGCTGCAGAAAGCCCGTAAGGGTGCGCCGGGCCTGAAGGTTCTTGTTGAGTTCCCAGCTACCATCACAAAGGCGCCAGAAGGTGGCGTAATCACCAACACCGCGAAGATCCTTCTTCCCAACGGCGCTGTAGTAGATACCAACGGTGATGACCCGGCTACCCCGGATGTAGAGGATAATCCGACCACGACCACGTTCGGTACCTTGACCATCACCAAGACTTCTGGCAATGCCAAGGAGGATGATTCCCTCGATGGTGCTGAATTTGAGCTCTACCAGTGCAAGAAGGAGGGGGAGAACTGGCAGCTGCTTGGCAAGCCGCTGAACATGGCTACCACCGCTGAAGGAACTCCAGCAACCACGATTGTGACCTCCGGTTCCACGGGCACCGCTCCAAGCCTTAAGTCTGAGGCAAAGGGCTATACCATTCCGGTGCAGTCCTTTGCTGCTGCCACCGGTGTGACTACCAAGGACTACTGCGTACTGGAGACCAAGGCACCGAAGAACTTCGTCCGTAACGAGGTTCCGCAGCATGTCACTGTGGACCTGGCTGCTAAGACTTTGGCTGTCGAGGTAGATAACCAGCGCAACTCCGTACTGGGGCAGCTGCCGGCTACCGGTGCCTGGGGAATCATCTTGGTCTTCCTTGTTGGTCTCGCACTGCTGGCTCGCGGCATTTACACCTCCTACAAGGATTCCCGTACTGCTTAATTAAGGGTTTACGGGAAGGCGGGGCACTGCATGACCCAACGCAGAAGGCGACGTCGTAATCCGCGCTCCATCGTTTATCTCATACTGGCTCTGCTGGTGTTCTTGTCTCCGGTCGTGCTGACCTACTACAAGAACATTGAGCAGCACCAGATTGCAGAAGAATATTCGCGTTCCGTTTCGCGTTTGTCTGAGGATGAGCGTGCCGTTGAGTTCGCGCGAGCCGCGGAGTACAACGCCCAACTGCCGGAGGTAGGAGCCCCCGATCCCTGGGTCAACGGTGTTGATGTTAATTCTCCCGCTTACAAGGATTACCTAGATATCCTGCGCACCGTAGGCCCGATGGCCCGTGTCCGAGTCCCGAGCGTCGGCATTGATTTGCCGGTGTACCACGGGACGTCGACAAACGTGCTCGCCCACGGTGTGGGCCACCTATACGGCACAGCCTTGCCTGTGGGTGGAGTGGGAACTCATTCTGTGCTCACAGGACATACGGGGCTCGCGACCCTGACGATGTTCGACAACCTTACCCACATCAAAAAGGGTGAAGTTTTCACCATTGAGGTCATGGGTGAGGTCCTTGCCTACAAAGTCACTGGGATTGAAACTGTTCTTCCAGAAGAAATCGAACACCTCCAGGTCGAAGAAGGGCGAGACCTTCTCACCCTTGTTACCTGTACTCCGTATGGCATCAACTCCCATCGGCTACTGGTCCATGGTGAGCGCACGGACGTGCCTGCCAACTATGACCAGGGGTTCAAGCCCCCGTGGCAGTCGTGGATGACCATCGCTATCGCCGTTGTTGTCTTTATTATTGCCTACCTGCTGTGGCTACTGGCTCGGCGCCGCAAGAAGCGCAAGCAGGATCAAGAAATTTATAGTTAGTGAAAGTACCTATGCTCATGAAGTCACGCGCTCACATCTATGGACGCTTTGCCTCCGTGCTTGCTGCCTTCATGATTGTCTGCGTGACTTTGCTTAACGCAGCGCCTGTGCCAGCTCAACAAGTAGCGAGTCTTGTAATCGCCAAAACTCTTGGTGCTGGTGCGGCAGGGGAGCCGGTGGATACGCAAGCCCGTTTTAAAGCCGTTCAGTTGATTGATCTCCAGGCTAATGAATCTACGGATCTCGGCGCGCTAGCTAAAGATAATCCGCGCCTGCTTGGCGACGATCCCGGATACAGCACCGGCCAAGCCCACTTTGCGGACACTAATGAAGAAGGCAAAGCTAGCTTCTATGGCCTTCAACCAGGGGTTTACCAAGTCTCGGAGGTCAACCTTCGCACAGGAAATGTGCATCGCGATGTCGCTACACCGATTCTTGTTTATATCGGGAAGGAGCCTGCCCTCGTTCGGGCGAAGAACCAGCCCACGGTTATTGAGAAGAAGGCAAGCTCTGACAAGGCGGCCCTAGGAGACGAGCTGACCTTTCAAATCACTACGTCGGTTCCACCTTGCGATGTAAATGGTGAATTGCACCAATATGTTGTGATCGACGCATTGGCCACTCTTCTCAGTTTCAAAGGCATTAAAAACGTACGCGTGACTAATGCGGATGGCGATGTGCGACTTCTTGAGAAAGAGGACTACGTGGTGGGGGAGTCAGGTAACCGGGTAACCTTCTCTCTCAAGAAGACTGGTTTGGCCAAGCTTGCCGCCTCACGGGATGGAAATCCAGAAACCAAGGTCCACTTCGATATCGTGACATCCGTCAAGGAGAATTCGGCCTCCGACTCAATGATCCACAACACTGCGCTCTTCTCACCGGATGGCTATTGCGTTCCCAAGCCCGGAGAGATTCAAGCAGTCAACGCACACTATAGTCTCGTCGCCGATCAACAACCTCTTGATGGTGCTCCGGTCGCTCTTGACTGCACTATCGGCCTTACGCCGGAAAAATCAAATACGGTTGAAGTAGTACTCGATGGCAATAGCCAACCAGGAGGCTCGAGCAGTTCGCGCCTGTGGCGGCCCATTGCCGCCCTCATCGCAGCCTTGGGAATAGGCGCTGCAGGAAGCTCCGGGGGTTCCTCGGAAAAACCTGCGGGCGAAGGCGAAGCCGCTGAAACATCGAGCACGCGTCTCTCCGAACCGGATGAAGAGCGACCAACCGTTCCGCAAAACCAAGGACCGCTAAGCCGGGCGCTCGACTCCTTGGCCAGTACTGGCGCCAGCGTCATGGGGATCGTACTTGCAGGTCTAACGCTCATAGCGTTGGCCTTTATAATCCTTTCGCGACGTCGTGAGAAGGAACAAGAAACGGGCGATGTTTCAGAATCTGAAGCGGGCCAGAAGCCGTGATAGGTTCTCGCCTATTTCCGAACAACCCACAATCTTTAGGAGCCTCCGTGCAGATGACCACACTGACCACAGCGATGAAGCGCCTTGGCACCGTCATCGTGGCGGCCGTGATCGCGGTTGCCGGCCTTGCTATGCCCAACAGCCCTTGGGAAGGACACACCACCCCCGAGGCACAAGCACAAACCTCGAGGAACTGGGGTAAGAATGAGAACGCGTTTAACCAGTGTTCTTTCAGGAGGGGAACAGGTGACGTAGCACCGTACGCCCAACAGTTGTGTTGGATTGACATGGCAGGTTTAATGCAAGTTTTGTCTCCCACGCCTACCCGCGTCACGAAGGATATGGGCCGCTATGAGATGAGCTTCACAGTCAACCTCCTTACGTCCTCCGAACGAGCTGGCGGCGGTACGACCAAGTGGTCGACGGAGATGAAGCGTTTTGGTCTGGAAGCTGGTCCGATCAATAACCGTGTGTTTGGTAATGAAATCAATGGTGTCCAGTACTTCGGACAATTCACCGGTGACAGCAGTACACCGGCTATTACCTTCAGGAATGTAATCAGCGTTGTTTCTACTGGCCAAATGGCTAAGGTGCAGTTCCGAGACATCAAAGTCAAAGACAAGGCTACCGGTAAAAACGTCACCGGCTATCGCATGACCGCGATCGATGCGGAGGCAACCGAGTCTGGCCTATTCGGCGAAAATATGTCTTTTGATGCGCCGGAATTGAACCAAGAACTGAATCTGTACCGCCGAATTACGCCGCCTGGGTATCTTCCTGCGTGCGATCCCGCTAGAGACTCGAGAAGCATTCTGGGACCAGGTAAGGAAAGCTACTACAACGAGGGCGATAACACCTTCAAGGATGTTTATTGTAAGGAGAACACGTCGTATAAGTATCCCGCAGGAACTTACATTCTTGGTGGTGACGGCGTTACGTCTCTCGATGTAGGACTGTTCACGCGTGATGGATTTCAGGCCTTTGCTCTTGCGCTGAATATGGGTCGAATGACGGGAAACGTTCTGCCTGTCGATACCACGATGGAGAAGGCGGCAACGGGCCAAGCAACAACGTTTGATTTCTCCATGGCAACCCGACTCAACGGTACCGAGACGCCTGTTCCATGGCAGGGTGAAGGAACTTACACCCAAGCGTTGCGCCAAATGGATGCCTATGATGCCAACGGCACTAATGCCAAGGACGTGATGCTTTTCCGCTCCGCTGCTCAAGGTGCGCAGAAGAATCTTGCTTTCAACCGTTACGAGCCCGCATGGCAATGTACTGATCCAACCGATGCGACGAAGAACATCACGGTGAAAGAGAGGAGTGTCCCCGCGGGCAAGGGTGTCTCGTTGGAAAAAGATACGGCTACTGGCACTTCCACTCTCGTGATGGAGAACAAGACCTCGGTCCCCATGAACTGTAAGGTTACGTGGACTCCTAAGTTCAAGCCTTCATCACTTAACTTGCGTAAGTCGGTGAGCGGTACTGCAAAGAATTACAAAGATATTCAGCTGCTTACGTACGACATTGGCTATTCCTGCACGGAGCCACAAGGGTTTAAGGCAGCTTATCCAGACGTGAAACTTGCGGATTCACGCGCGCTTGCGGACGGTGCTGGTTATACCGTTACAGGTTTGCCTGCGGGTGCCATGTGTACTTTGACGGAGAAGAACGCGCAGGCTAGCCCAGGAACGCAGTTGAAATTGACCTGGACAGGTTCCAACGTGACATCTGGAACTGGAGCTACTCCCACTGCGACGGTCAAATTAGCCGAGGGAAGCACCAACGCGACGGGCGTCAGCAGCGCAGTGGCAGGTAATGCTTTCGATGCCCGTACCGGCACGGTGAACGTGTCCAAGCACATTCATGGTGAAGCGGTGGGCCATCTCGGAAGCCCACGTGACTACCGCTTTGAACTTACTTGTGACAGTGCAAATTATGACCAGGTTGTCACTATGAAAACTACGTCCACGGGCGCGAACCAGCTTGATGGAACGGCCCAGTTTACGGGCGTGCCACTCGGGCGTGATTGCTTGCTCAAGCCGCTGTCCGGTTTGTCGGGAACTGAAACCGAGACCATTGTTTTTGATGGTCGCACGTTGAAGCTCGATGGTGCTGTCGTGGAGAAGAACCAGGCAGAAGCTTATCCTCTGAAGTTTCCTGACTCGGGGCAAAACAACAGCGTTTCCACTGTGTCTATTGATGCCCAGTATTCTTTCCAGCGCCGTGACGTAAAGGTTCAAAAGAATCTTGTTGGCCCCGCGGCCGCGAAGGTTCCCAATGAAGGAACTTACGATGTTTCCTACGTTTGTGAGACTCCGAATGATCCTGCTGGCAAGGTAGAAGGAACTCTGAAGCTCGCTAGTGGAAGTGAAAATGCCCAGTACATCAAAGGTGCGCGCGTTGGTGCAGAGTGTCGAATTTGGGAGTCGCAGCAACCAGAGTTCCCTAATCAGGTTGTAGATAGGACCCAGGTTTCGGCGTCTGATACCTCTGACCAAGTCACGTCCTTGACTAATGAGGAAGCCAAATCCAAGCCGGTACTAACGGTTGATGATACGACCGACGAGAAGCACAATGCCGTGACCGTATCCAATCACTATGTGAGCCGGCTAGCCACCGTTGACCTCCATAAGCTGGTGAGGTCTGAACTCGGCATTTCCAACCTTCTGCCAGCTGATTACGAAGTTTCATTTGACTGCGGTGTCCGTAACGTTGAGACAGCCGAGGGGCAATATACCAACGTCGATCTTCGCGGTGATCTTCGCCTTGGCGGATCGGAAACCAAGCGCCTCATCGCGGATGTAGCTGATGAAAAATTGGCATCTTTGGTAAATGATGGGGCCGGTGGAGCTATGCGTGTTCCCTATGGCAACACGTGCCGCTTTTCTGAAAAGGATCCTGACACAGTTCGCGGTCTCGACTGGTCGTCCAATGTAGGTTCTCTCAGTCTCGAGGTTGGACAACCTGAAGAAAAAGTGGATCTTATTAATACCTTCAAAGCTGCCGGTGATGGTGTAACCATCAAGCAGCGAACTGCAGGTGTAGCAAAGTTTACCAAGCCGGTGAAGTACACCTTAGAGTGTCGCGCTTCCGACGGTACTCAGCTTGATTTGGGTGAGCAGGAGAGTTTCACTCTTGAACCCGGTGAATCTTCCCTCCAGGTGCCTAGCTCCTCTATTCCAGAATCCAGCACGTGCCAGATCAAGGAGGTCGATGTTGATGACGGGAAGCGTGGAGATGGATTCGAGATCACACGAAACTCCACGTTGAAAGCAGACGACGTCAATAAATCTTTCGATACTGGCGAAGGGGTTGATTCTGGCGTATTCACGGTAGGTGAACAGACCGTGGTCAACATTTCGCACACGTATGGCTACGCTGAGAAAAAGATGGAAATCACCAAAACCGTCGCGTTTGATTCAGAAACCGGTGATTACATCTCCCCGGTGCGCAAGAACGTTAAGTACCAGCGTGAATTCGACGTCAGTGTCGTCTGTACCCCGCCGGATGGGGGCGTGCTGGTGTCTCACGCAGGAAAAGTAAGTTCCCCGCAATCCGACAACCCGCAAACCCAAAAGCTGGTGTTCGATGACATTCCGGACGGATCCACCTGTCGCGTGACTGAGGGCGATACTACCGCTGCAGAAGGAATTACCTTCACGCAGGAGGTGGAAGCGGATGGCCAACGTGCTGAGAAGACACTTAAGTTTGCTATCAACGGTGACACGCCGGTGCAACTAATTAACACCTATAAGCGGCAGATGGCCAAGCTCGACCTCACTAAGATTGCGAATACTCCAATCGACATTGAAAAGGCACAGCCCGATGTCACTGGGGATAGCGTCTATTACACGCACAATTTCTCTATGGTTTGTTCGGATCCTGAGGGGTCAGATGCAGAGTCTGGAGAGCTTCCGCCGATTGATGTCAAGCAGATCACTGGTCCCGGGCACACCGAGTTTGTCAATGTTCCGGTCGGTGCAAACTGTTCCATCACAGGCGATAAGTTTGGTCAGCTTGATTTGAAGAAGACACAAGGCGAGGGCAAGCCCACGCTCGAGACACACCTCAACCCTCAGAAGGTGGAGTGGCGTCTGCAGCGCAACGACGCTGAGCCTTTCATTGATTCCGAAGTGAAGGAAGGCACCACTACCTCCCAGCAGATTCCTATCAAGGCAGATAATGCAGATGGAACGTCCAACAATGTGTTGACGCTGACTAACTACTACACCTTCGTCAAATCCAAGCTTGGAATGAGCAAGAAAATTGTGGCTTCGGACGATGACATGAAGGTTTTGCGAAATGCCAAACCCGGAGTGAATTTTAAATTCAACTACCAGTGCCAAGGCGTGGGATATTCCACTTCAAATATTGGTCTGCCCACAACTCTCGCAGCGGGAGACAACGAAAAATTTGCCGACCCGAAAAGGACGTTTAAAGCAGCGGAGGTGGAAGTCCCGTCTGGTGCGTGGTGTACCGCAACTGAAGATGAGCCTTCTTCAACCCCGCCGGAATTGATATGGAATGCCGATTCGCGCGAAGTTTCTAAGCGTGTTGGATCTGCCGAATCTTCGGTTGAATCCGTCGACTTTGTTAACACGTATAAGCGACGTACCGTACCGGTCCGCATCGTCCCGATGCAGGATGGCTATTTGGGTGGCGCGGATCAATCCAAATACGTATATGATCTGACGTGTAAAGATCCTTCGGGCACCAAAAAGTCCTTCGACTTTGATGCAGTGAATACTAACGCGACCTATACGGTCGCCGATAGCTCTGAGCCTTCAGGCGGCAGCATTGTGGAGCTACCGGTTGGATACGACTGCACCTTGGATCTCAGTAAATCCTCGGCTCTACAGCCACGAGTACAACTCGAGGCCACGAGGTCTCAGCGCACCCCATATGTGGAGTTTGGTAAGTGGGTTGGTGGTCAGCCCGATGCCAAGAACCCGACGAAGAAGCTTGCTTCGCTCACCGCTGACGAAGTGACCGATGCGATGAAGAAGTACAGTTATGATTTCCGTATTGATCCGAAACTGCAGTCCCGTTCTGGTGAGCCTGTAATGACGCTGGGAGCAGAAGCGATGCACCTTCGTGATCGCGTTGACGTCACCTTTACCAAGACATCTACGGGCTCCGCAGGAAAAGGAAGAACCTTTGGTTTTGCTTCCAGCTGTGGCGATACATCTTTCGAGCTTAAATCGGGTGAATCCCACACGCTGAAGGGGATTGAGATCGACCGAAACTGCACGATTCGTGAGCAAACGGCTGATGGTCAAGCGGGTGC
The DNA here is from genome assembly GCF_001814395.1 of Corynebacterium sp. HMSC059E07. NCBI lineage: Bacteria > Bacillati > Actinomycetota > Actinomycetes > Mycobacteriales > Corynebacteriaceae > Corynebacterium > Corynebacterium sp. HMSC059E07. Next base: position 22,188 of record NZ_KV816325.1, on the reverse strand, counting down.
TGTTGTTTCCGTGGAAAGTTCAGGTGAGCGCTTGGGTAACCCGACGGCCGAAACAACGAGCGACAGCGAGGGCCGGCTTACCGGTGGTACGTGGTCCTTCGACGTAATGCCGGTGAGCACGCCGACCGACTTGTCGACGGATGGCGCGAAGTGGGCGTTTAATGCCAAGAACTCTTTCCCAGGGCTCAAGGTGAAGAAAAAGATTGATGGTGCGCCGATTAGTGCCCTGAGTGGAGCTGTTGCGGATACCGCGATTCTTCCCGACTCAGCGGAGACCATGCGCTTTACCTATGAGGTAGAGAACGAAGGGGCCCTAGCATTGGGCAACTTCCTGTTCAAAGAACCCGAATTGGCTGGCTTTACAGTTCGTAATGGTGCTGGTGAAGAATTCACGATCAACAATAACGGGCTAATCCCCGCGGCGGTGTGCAACGTGGATGCAGCGGGACGCCTCGCACCTGGGGCGAAGCGGGACTGCTCCTTCGATGTGGTGATTAAGCAGAGCGCCGATACCGCTTTTAGCTATAAGGGAACCGTCGCGGTTACGGCGGATGCGTACGCCCAGCAGAGTGATGCAGCACCTGCAGCTCAGGTTGCTGCTTCCGATACGTACGGAGCACTACGTTTGAGTGGACTGTTGGCTGCAATGTTGCCGGATACTGGTATGCAGACTCTAGTCTTTGTACTCCTACTTGGTCTTGCAGTATTGGCTTTGGGACTGTGGTTCTACATGCGCAATAGGGAGGATGATGACGAAAAGGAAGAATAAGCGCCGTTCCTTCTGGCTCATCATCGCCGGGATTCTCATCCTGCTGTATCCCATAGTTGCTACGCAGTACAACGATTATCAGCTGCACCAGCAAGCCGAGTCTTATGGCAGGTCCGTGCGAGACATAGACCCGCCAACGCAGCGCCAGCAGTATATTCGTGCAGCGCATGAGTATAACGATTGGTTGGCGCAGCAAGGACACCACGCTTATCCTCCCCAGCCCGGCTCACCTGGCTTCGAGCGCTACCTAGATACGCTCAATGCTCCAGAGACGGGCGGAGTCATTGCGCGTTTGCGCATCCCTTCTATTGGTATCGATCTACCTGTCTTCCACACAACGGCACCTTCAGTTCTATACGGCGGAGCCGGCCACATGTTTGGTTCTTCTCTACCCGTCGGCGGTCCGGGAACTAACACTGTGATTTCGGCCCATACCGGGATGGTTAATGCGTCAATGTTTGATAATCTTCCGCGCCTGAAGGACGGGGAGACCGTAACCATCGACGTCATGGGCGAGACGCTCACCTATAAAGTCACCGGCCGCGAAGTAGTCAAACCTGAAGACTACGATGCTGTCACCTATGAGGCGGATAAAGACAAACTCACCCTCATCACGTGTACGCCTTATGGCATCAATACAGACCGCTTACTCGTGCACGCAGAAAGAGTGGATACTCAGGTGGAAGAAGAATCTGGGTGGCAACCTAAGCTATCGTGGTGGATGATTTTGGCGCTCATCCTTATCGCCGCGGTGCTGGTGATTGTGTGGTGGAATGAGCGGCGTCGAAAGAAGAGGCGTAGCCAGCGAGTAAGCTGACTACCTTTGGTCCCCAATTAAAAAGTTGATTTGGAGACTGGCAACGGCCAGTACGGAGAGTAGCGAGAATGGCACGATTCATTGACCGAGTGGTTTTGCACTTGCAGGCAGGCGACGGCGGACACGGCTGCGCCTCCGTCCACCGCGAAAAATTTAAGCCGCTCGGCGGGCCCGATGGCGGCAACGGCGGCCACGGCGGAGACATCCTGCTGGAGGTCTCACCCCAGATCCACACCCTCATGGATTTCCACTACCGCCCGCACCTGAAGTCCGGCCGCGGCGGCAACGGCGCCGGTGACTGGCGCAACGGCGCGCGCGGCGAGGACCTCATCCTCGAGGTCCCTGAAGGCACCGTGGTCTATACCGAGGACGGGGAGATGCTCGCGGATCTCACGGTCCCGGGAACCCGTTTCGTGGCCGCGGAGGGTGGTTTCGGCGGACTGGGAAACGCAGCGCTAGCCTCGGCAGCCCGCAAGGCCCCGGGCTTTGCGCTGCAGGGAGAGCCGGGCGAGGCGCGCGATCTAATCTTGGAGCTGAAGTCCATGGCGGACGTCGGCCTCGTCGGTTTCCCCTCCGCGGGCAAGTCCTCCCTCATTTCTGTGCTTTCGGCAGCCAAGCCGAAGATCGGTGACTATCCCTTCACCACCCTCCAGCCCAACCTGGGCGTGGTGGACATGGGCTACGAGTCCTTCACCATGGCGGATGTCCCGGGGCTCATCCCGGGAGCCGCCGAGGGCAAGGGCCTAGGCCTCGACTTCCTACGCCACATTGAGCGCACAGCGGTTCTCGCCCACGTGGTGGATACCGCTTCCATCGAGCCGGGCCGCGATCCGCTCTCCGACATCGAGGCGCTCGAGACCGAGCTGGCCAAGTACCAGGAGCTCCTGGAGCAGGACACCGGGCTCGGTGACCTGCGCGGGCGCCCGCGCGTCATCATCCTTAATAAAGCGGATGTTCCCGAGGCAGAGGAGCTCGCGGAATTTGTCAAGGGAGACCTCGAGGAGAAATACGGCTGGCCGGTCTTCATCATTTCCGCGGTGGCGCGCAAGGGGCTAGAGCCCCTCAAGTACAAGCTGATGGAGATGGTGAAAGAACACCGCAAGTCACAGCCCAAGGCGGCGGTGGACAAGAACCACACCATCATTCAGCCCAAGTCCGTGGGCAAGAAAAAGAAGGGCTCCTTCGCCGACTTCACCGTCCGCCCCGACCCCGAGGTGGAGGGCGGATTCATCGTCGAGGGCGACAAGATCGACCGCTGGATTCGCCAGACTGACTTCGAAAACGACGAGGCCGTGGGCTACCTCGCAGACCGCCTGGCCAAGGCCGGAGTCGAGGAAGAGCTGCACCGCCAGGGCGCGGAGGAAGGCTGCCCGGTCACCATCGGGGACATCACCTTCGAGTATGAGCCGATGGCCGGTGGCCGCGCAACTGATGCGGGCCGCGGACAGGACGGCCGCCTCATGGGCACCGACCGCGTTTCCGCCGCCGAGCGCAAGCGCGCCTCCCAGGCGCGCCGCGGCCTCGTGGACGAGTTCGACTTTGGCACGGACGGGGAAGTCACTCGCGAGTCCGCGAACCGCGATCGCTGGCAGGGTTAGCCCGGTATACTGAGCTGGTATGTCATCCGAACACGACAACCAGCTCGACTATCCTCTCCCCCTCGAACCCTTCGAGGGGCCGACCCCGGACGTGGACTACCCGGAGACCACCACGTTATCGGAGAAATCCAGCGGTTTCTCCTCGCCGCTGCGCGAGGAGATCTCTAAAGCCAAGCGCATCGTCATCAAGATCGGATCCTCGTCGCTAACGCGCGATGACTTCGTGACCTCCACCGAGAAGATCGACAAGATCGTCGACGCCGTCTGCGCACGCATGAACGTCTCCGACATCATCATCGTCTCCTCCGGTGCCGTGGCCGCCGGAATGGGCCCGCTGGGCCTGACCACCCGCCCCACCGATCTGGCCACCAAGCAGGCCGCCGCCGCGGTGGGCCAGGTGCACCTCGCCTACGAGTGGGGTGTGTCCTTTGCCCGCTATAACCGCACCATTGGCCAGGTGCTGCTGACCGCGTCGGACGTCGGCAAGCGCGATCGCGCCCGCAACGCCCAGCGCACCATTGACCGTCTGCGCCAGATGCGCACGGTGCCCATCGTCAACGAGAACGACACCGTGGCCACCTCCGAGATGCACTTCGGTGATAACGACCGCCTTTCTGCGCTCGTGGCCAATCTGGTCGGCGCGGATGCCCTCTTCCTTTTCTCTGACGTGGACGGCCTCTACGACAAGAACCCGGCCGAACCGGACGCCAAGTTCGTGGAGGAGGTGCGCACCGGTAAGGACCTCAAGGCGGTCGTGGCCGGCGATGGCGGCAAGGTCGGCACCGGCGGCATGGCCACGAAGGTCTCGGCTGCCCGCCTGGCCACGCGCGGCGGCATTCCGGTGCTGCTGACCTCGGCGGATAATATTGGGCAGGCGCTTGACGACGCCTCCGTAGGCACCGTCTTCCACACCCGCGAGGAGCGCCGCCTGTCTGCTTGGAAGTTCTGGGCTCTCTACTGCGCGGATACCGGCGGATCCCTGCGCTTGGACGAGGGCGCCATGGAGGCCGTAGTCCGCGGTGGAAACTCCCTGCTGGCCGTGGGCATTACCGACATTAAGGGCGAGTTCAACGCCGGCGAGATCGTGGACATCATGGGCCCCAAAGGCCAGGTCATCGGCCGCGGCGAGGTGGGCTATGACTCCACCACGCTGCACAACCTGCTGGGCAAGCACACCGATGAGCTGCCGGAGGATATGCGCCGCCCGGTTGTCCATGCCGACTACCTGTCCAACTTCGCCTCCCGTATTTAATGCGTTATTTCATGGGCCCCGACGTGTGGGCGGCAACCGTGGCAGATATCGACGCCGCCGGGCACGAGCGTGTCGAGAGCTTGGAGGACGCCGAGGTCTTTGTGAACACCGCCTCGGACCCGGCGCAGACCCCGGAAATCCCGGAGAATATCCAGTGGGTGCAATACTGCTTTACCGGGGTTAACCGCCACATCGACGCCGGGCTCATCCGGAAGGATGGCCTCCCGTGGTGTAACTCTGCGGGAGCTTTTGCCAAGCCCGTGGCGGAATCCGCGCTGGGGCTCATGTTGTCCCAGGCGCACCACCACAAGGCTTTCGCCCTGGCGAAGTCCTGGTCGGTGGCGCGCGCTCTCGATGAATCCCAGGCTTGGCTCTATGACCAGCAGGGGCCAGCACGTGTGCTCATCGTAGGCGCGGGAGGAATCGGCAAGCAGCTTATGGCCTACCTCGCGCCCTTCGGTGCGCACATCACAGCGGTCAACCGCACGGGCCGCCCGGTTGACGGCGCGGATGTGACGCTACCCATCGAGCGCGTGGACGAGGCCTGGGCGGATGCGGATTTCGTCGTCAGCATCCTGCCGGCGACGGAAGCGACGGAAGCGTTCTTCACCGCCGCCGTGTTCCACGCGATGAAGCGCTCGGCGGTGTTTATTAACGTCGGCCGCGGCAGCACAGTGGTCACGGACGACCTCGTGGACGCATTGCGCACGGGCGAGATTGCCGGCGCGGGCTTGGAGGTCATGGATCCGGAGCCGCTTCCGGATGGCCACCCGCTCTACGATTTGCCCAACGCCACGCTGACGCCGCACATGGCGGCTTCGGATCACGTGGCCCAGTACCACCTGGGTGCTATCTTCAATGCCAACGCCGCTGCGTGGGAGGGCGGCGAGGACATGCCTACCCGCGTCGACCCGGACGCCGGATACTAACTAGGAGGATGTGCATGAAGTACGCTATCGAACCACACCCGTGGGAGGAAACCATTGAGGTGCTCGACGCCGCAGGGTTCGAGCGCGCTCCACTTAGTGAGGCCTCCTTCCTCATCTACACCGGCGACGGCAGCGATTTCCCGGATCCGCTCCCAGAGAACATCGGCTTCGTGCAGATTCCCTCGGCGGGCGTGGACCACGTGCTTGAAGTGATGAAGAGGAGCAGCGTGCCGTGGTCGAACGCGGCTGGTGTGTATGACAACACGGTGGCGGAATCCACCATCGCGCTGCTGTTGGCGCAGCTGCACGCGCACCGCCGCGTTAACGGCACGTTCGATTCCTATGCCGAGATGGAAGCCCATACCTCCTATCTTTATGACGATAAGACGGTCGCCATTATTGGTGCCGGCGGCATTGGCAAGCGTCTGATCAGCATGCTGTCTGGTTTCGGACCGCGCATCATCGCGGTGAATCGCTCCGGCAATCCGGTCGAGGGTGCGGAGGAGACCTACCCGATTTCCCAGGTGGAGAAGGTGTGGCCGAAGGCGGACTACTTCGTGCTTATCGCTCCGCTGACCCCGGAGACCCGCCACATGGTGGATAGGGAAGCCTTCAAGCAGATGCCAGAACATGCTGTTGTCGTCAACGTCGGCCGCGGCCCGCTCATTAAGACCGAGGACCTCGTTGCTGCCTTGGAGTCTGGGGAGATTGCCGGCGCGGCCCTCGATGTCACGGATCCTGAACCGCTCCCAGAGGAGCACCCGCTGTGGCACGACAAGCGCGTGGTTATCACCCCACACATTGCCAATACGATGCGCTCCGTGCGGGAAAAAATTGGCGCGCACACCATCAAGGTGGCCGAGGCTTTCGCGGCGGGGGACAAGCTGCCTACTCTGGTTGACCCGAAGGCAGGCTACTAATGGAGAACCCCGATATCCGAGTCGGCGATGCGGAGCGCTCTGAGGCCCTAGAGCAGTTGAGCCAGCACTTCGTCAACGGCGCGTTGGCACCTGATGAATTCGAGCAGCGCACCGGCGAGGCTGCTGTAGCGCGGACCCGCGGGGACGTCGCAAAGCTCTTTGCGGATCTGCCGGAGCTTGCTGCCCCACGTGCTTCAGCGCCCGCCACCCGCCACGAAGCGGAGCTGGAGTACATGCTCGCCCGCGGCCGCAAGGTGCAGACAGCAGATGCTGTTATCTGGTCGGTGGCGACCATCGTGTTCTTCTTGGGCCTTTTCGTCTTCGACTGGAGTTACTTCTGGCTGGCTTTCGTCGCCGGTGGTATTGCTTCGGTGGGGGTGCGCGCGATACTGAACTTCAGCGATTCGGATGAAGAGCTTTTTGATGAGCTTTCCGAAGGGGAAGAGAAAAAGCGCGCCGAGCGCCTGCGTGCCGCGGCCGAGCGCCGCCGCGAACTCGGGGCTTAGCCAAAGACCGATCAGCGCCCCATAGCTGCACAAAACCCTGACAAGCGGGCAGACCTTCCGTACGCTGGTATGGCATGAGCAACACCGAACGTGAAGAAGTTCTGTCCAAAGCCCGCGCTGCCAAGGCGGTGGCGCCACAGTTCGCGCAGCTGCCCACCCCGCGCAAGAATGAAATCCTCAACCGCGCCGCTGAGAATCTGATTGCGCACACCGAGGACATCCTCGCGGCGAACCAGCTCGATATCGAGGCCGGCCGCGCCAACGGCATGTCCGAATCCCTCATCGACCGCTTGTCGCTTGATGTCGCCCGCATCGAGGGCATCGCCGACGGGCTTCGCCAAGTAGCCTCCCTCCAGGACCCGGTAGGGGAGATCCTGCAGGGGCGCACCATGGATAACGGCATCCAGATGAAGCAGGTCCGCGTGCCGCTCGGCGTGATGGGCATGGTCTACGAGGCCCGCCCGAACGTCACCGTCGATGCCTTCGGCTTGGCCCTCAAGTCCGGCAACGTGCCGCTGCTGCGAGGTTCCAAGTCCGCGAAGAACTCCAACGCCAAGCTCGTCGAGCTCCTCCAGGACACCCTCGTGGAGTTTGATCTGCCGCGCGAAGGCGTGCAGCTTCTGCCTTGTGAGACCCACGATTCCGTGCAGGACCTCATCACCGCCCGCGGACTGGTGGACCTGGTCATCCCGCGTGGCGGCGCGCGCCTTATCAACGCCGTCGTGGAAAACGCCACCGTCCCCGCCATCGAGACCGGTACCGGCAACTGCCACTTCTATGTCGATGCCTCCGCTGACCTGGACAAGGCCATCGACATGGTGATCAACGGCAAGACCCGCCGCACCTCGGTGTGCAATGCCACGGAAGGCGTGCTGATCGACGCTGCCCTTGACGACGCCTCGAAGCTCCGCATCATCACCTCCCTTCAGGAGGCAGGGGTCACCATCCACGGCGACGTGAAGGAGCTCGAGGCCTTCGGCGTTGAGGACGCCGTGGAGGCCACCGACGAGGAGTGGCGCGAAGAATTCCTCTCCATGGATATCTGCGCCAAGGTGGTCGACGGCGTCAACGGCGCCATCGCGCACATTGCCGAGTACACCACCGGCCACACTGAGGCCATTGCGGCCCAGGATGCTGACGTGCTGCTGACCTTCGCCAACGAGGTAGATGCCGCAGCGGTCATGCTCAACGCCTCCACCGCGTTTACCGATGGTGAGGTATACGGCATGGGCGCCGAAATCGGCATCTCCACCCAGAAGCTGCATGCGCGCGGCCCGATGGCGCTGCCGGAGCTAACATCCACCAAATGGGTGCTGCAGGGCACCGGCCAGACCCGCCCCTAGGGACAGCTAGAAAAGCTACTCGAAAGGTACTCGAAAGCTACTCGAAAAGAATTTTTCGAGGCTGACCTGCGCAAAACAATCTACTCGAAAACTTTTCGAGTAGATTGTTTTGCCTTGCGCGGGGTTCGTGCTGCGCGCTGGGGGAGCACTGGGTATTCTAAAGCGCGGTAATAACAAAGAACTGAATGGTGCCTTCTCCCATGCTGTCCCGCATTGCTTCCTCCGTGGCCGCCGCCGTCATGGCCGTGTCCGCCTTCATTGTCCCTCAAACCATCTCTGCACCCGCCGCGCACGCTGACGAACAGTGCCCCGCAGTGGTCGTCGTCGCCGCGCGCGGCTCTGGCCAAAACGGTCAGGTCTACCCCACGCAGTATTCGAACCAGGGCGGCCGCGCATCCAATGGATGGGAGGGCGAATCCATCCGCGCCATGCTGCAGGGCGCCGAGGCACGCTACCAGGCCACTCACGGCGGAAATTCGCTGATGAAGGACGTCTACGTGCTGGGCCTGGAGCCGCAGTACTATCCGGCGACCTACCCGGAATACTCTGTTCCGAACGAGTCGGTTCCGAACACCGCGGCTGACCTCGTGCGCCTGGCCACGCAGTACGCCAACCCGGTCATCAACACCGCAGTCTCCGCCATCAACCAGTTCATGTACTCCGTGCAGACCGGCAATCGTGGAGTGACCAGCGCGATCAACAGCTATGAAGCCGCCACCGGTTGCCACCCGCAATACATCCTGTCCGGCTACTCCCAGGGCGCCATGATCCTGGCCAACCACGAGGTGGAACTGGCCCACCGCGGTCAGCTCGCAGGCGTCGTGACCTTTGGTAACCCGCTGACCCGCGCAGGGGACCCGGCCGTCGTCGGCGCAACCCAGGGCGCGGGCGGCCCGATGGGCTACTTCCCGCAGATGCGCGCCAACGTCAGCCGCGTGGACTACTGCCTGCCGCTCGACGCCGTGTGCGACCTCTCCGCACAGACCCTCTACGCCGCCAAGCCCACTGGCGGCTCCCATGGCCAGTACTTCTTCACCTACCACCAGTGGGATAACCAAGTCTACGATTCCATCGGCCGCATGGTAGATGGCGTCCGTTTCCGCTAAACAGGAAAGAATGAAGTCTCTTTCTTTTCGTGTTTCCTGTGTAGCTGCCGCCCTTGGCACGGCAGCGTCCCTTCTCAGCGCGCCGGTGGCCTCGGCGAGTGGTGTCGGCACGTGCCCCGACACCGTGGTGCTCGCCGCGCGCGGTTCAGACCAGAACGAGGAACAGGGCGAATACGTAGGCCCGCAGCGTTACTCCGAACGTGCGCCGGAATCCACCGGCTTTGAGGGACGCAACTTTGCCGCCCTGTTCCATCAGGTAGAGCAGCGCCACCCCGGCACAATGGATGGCGTTTATGTGCTGGCGCTTGACCCGGAGGCGTACCCGGCCTCGATGAACCTGCCGCCCTTGGCGCAGGAGGGTGAAGACTTGGGCCCGCTTCAGCTTGTGCAGCGAGCGCTCGGGATCCTTCAGGAACATTCCATCGGGGAGATGGCGTACTCGGTAACGCTAGGGGCTGCTGACAGTCTTCGCACCGGCGCCCGCAATGCACCGAAGGTGGTGGACAACTATGAAGCCACCACCGGCTGCCACCCGCGCTGGGTAGCAGCTGGCTACTCCCAGGGAGCGCTCGTGGCAACGAGTGTGGAGGGCTACCTGGCCGATACCGGGCGCTTGCACGGGGTGATCACTTTTGGCAACCCCGTGCACCAGGTGCCGTGGGTTAAGAACCGTGCCGGGCTGCCGGCGCAGCGCTACGTCGACTACTGCCTAGACGGGGATTTCGTCTGCGATTTCTCCCTCGACGCCGCAAACCGCGCACTGGCCACCAAGGCCGAGCGCCACGCCTCCTATTTCTTGGCGGAGCCTACTGGGCAGGACGTGCAGGTCATTGACACGGTGGCCGGTATACTCACCAGCCATGACTAGTCCGCAACGCATCGGCATCATGGGTGGCACCTTCGACCCCATCCATAACGGTCACCTCGTCGCCGCCAGCGAGGTAGCCCACCGTTTCCGCCTCGACACGGTGGTCTTCGTCCCCACTGGCCAGCCTTGGCAAAAGGCCGACAAGCAGGTCACCGCCGCCGAGCACCGCTACCTGATGACCATGGTGGCCACGGCGTCGAACCCGCGCTTTACCGTTTCCCGCGTGGACATCGACCGCGAAGGCCCCACCTACACCATCGATACGCTGCGGGATCTGCGCGGAATCTTCCCAGACGCCGAGCTTTACTTCATCACCGGCGCCGATTCGGTGGCCTCCATCATGAGCTGGCGCAACTGGGAGGAGATGCTGGAGATGGCTCACTTCGTTGGCGTGACCCGTCCAGGCTATGACCTGCGCAAGGACATGCTGCCGCAGGATTCCCAGGATGACATCGAGCTGATTGAAATCCCCGCCATGGCCATTTCCTCGACCGATTGCCGTGCCCGCGCGCAGCAGGGCCAGCCGGTGTGGTACCTCGTGCCGGATGGGGTGGTGCAATACATTGCCAAGAACCACCTCTATGGTCCGCACCCGGAAAAGCCCCTGTAACGTCTGTGCCTTTCCGGTAGTCGGGCGGGGGAATTCGACTAGGAAAATGAGCCTTGTCGTGTAAGACTAGAGATCTTAAGAAAACGTACTTGTGTAGGGATTGTCATGTCGATTACTGATGAAGCACGCCAGATGGCGGAAACCGCCGCCTTGGCTGCGGATGAAAAGCTGGCCACCAACATCGCCGCTATTGACGTTTCCGACGTGCTGGCGATTACCGAGGTCTTCGTCTTGGCCTCTGCCGATACCGAGCGCCAGGTGGGGTCCATCGTCGAGGAAGTTGAAGACGAGCTGACCAAGAAGGGCTTTGAACCCAAGCGCCGCGAAGGCAATCGCGAGAACCGTTGGGTCCTGCTCGATTACGGCCCCATCGTGGTCCACGTTCAGCGCAACGATCAGCGCGAGTTCTACGGCCTGGACCGCCTGTACCACGACTGCCCGCTTCTCGACATCCCCGGTCTGGACACCCCGGAGCGCCCCGGCGAGTGGTCTGATGAAGTCAACCCGCGCGATGTTGAATCGATCGATGAGATTCCCCTGGCCCAGCCAGAGCCGGAAGACGACGAATTATGACCCGCCGCCTCCTCCTCATCCGCCACGGCCAGACCACCTATAACGCCACCGGCCGGATGCAGGGGCACTTGGACACCGAGCTATCAGAGGTAGGGTACTCGCAGGCGCGCGCGGCTGCTGACCTGCTTGAGGGCAAAGACATCACCGCGATCGTCTCCTCAGATCTCATCCGTGCGCGCGACACCGCGGAGATCATCGCTCGGCGTTTGGGGCTTGAGGTGTCCGTCGATAAGCGCTTGCGCGAAACCCACCTGGGTGAGTGGCAGGGGATGACATCGGCTGAAGTGGACGAGCAGTTTCCCGGAGCGCGGGCGCTGTGGCGCCACGACCCCACCTGGGCGCCGCCGCAGGGCGAGAGCCGTGTGGACGTGGCCAACCGCGCCCGTCCGGTCATCGATGAGCTCATGCAGAAGCATCCGCAGTGGGATGAGGGAGCGGTGCTTGTCGTCGCTCACGGCGGTGCTATCTCCGCGCTGACCTGCCACCTTTTAGGCCTTGAGCACCACCAGTATGGAATCCTCTCCGGATTGAAGAATACTCACTGGTCGCAGCTGACCGCGCGGCCCGAGTTCGATGCTGCCCGGCCGCTGTCACCGCTGAAATTTACCCCGGAGAACGTCAGCCGCGCCCAGTGGTACTTCGACGGCTGGAACATGGGCGGTGCTGTCGTTGGTGGTGCAGGGGCGGACGTCTAGTGATTCGCGTCGTCACCGATTCCGCCGCGGGTTTGCCGGCGGATATCGTCGAGGAGCTCGACATGTGCGTCGTTGACTTGCACGTTATGGAAAGCCACGGCAAGGACGGCGCGGAGCTGTCCACCTCGGGTCTGACTGCCCTCGAATTGGCCGCTTTATACGGTCGTCAGATGGAGCGCTCCGGCGATGATGGCGTGCTGGCAATCCACCTCTCGAAGGAGCTGTCCTCGACGTGGTCCGCGGCGGTGACTGCTTCTGGCGTCTTCCCAGGCACCGTGCGCGTTATCGATTCCGGCAGCGCGGGCATGGTCATGGGCGCGGCTGCCATGGCGGCGGCCAAGCTTGCCCAGGAAGGCGCCTCACTCGACGAGTGCTATGCCGCCGCCATCAATACCCTTGAGCGCGGGCACACCTGGGTCTATCTCAACTCAACGGAGGAGCTTCGCCGTTCCGGGCGCATGTCTGCGGCCACGGCGATGCTGTCCACTGCGCTGCTGGCCACCAAGCCGATCATGGCCATTCAGAGCGGCAAGCTGGAGATGGTGGGCAAGACCCGCACCCAAACCAAGGCCTTTACCAAGCTCGTGGACCTGGTGGCCTCCCGCGCCGAGGGCAAGCCGGCCTTCATCGCGGTGCAGTACAACGAGGACAAGGTCTCGGCCCGCCGGCTGGAGGACTTGCTGCGTTTGGCCCTGCCGGATTCCTCTTTCATGCTGGTGCCGCTTACCGACGTCCTCGCAGTCCACGTCGGCCCCGGAGCCATCGGCGTCTCCGCGGTCTTTAGCTGACGGCGGAGCCGAGCTAAAGACGTTGTTGACGTCTTCAACAAGTTATCCACAGGCTGCGGCTTAAGCCCTCGACGGGGGTGTGGACGCTGCGTAGCGTCGCGGGCATGAACGCCATTGCTGATCGCCTCCGCGACCTCACCCGCCCGACCGGGGAAGAAGAACTGCTCAACGTCGACTTTCCGCGCGTGCGCGTCCCGCCCTGGTTGGCGCTGGCTGTTGTAGGCGTGGCCGGCGTTGCACTTCTGGCCTGGCTGGGGGCGAGCCGCAGTGCGGAGAACCCCTATGAGGTTGCTGCGCCGAGCAGCGAGGCGGCGGCGGATATCGTGGTTGCGGTCGTGGGTGAGGTAGAGCAGCCGGGGCTGGTGACCTTGGCGCCTGGTGCGCGCATCAACGACGCCCTCGAGGTGGCGCGCCCGCGCGTGCCCACCGATAACCTCAACCTGGCGCAGAAGCTTAACGACGGCGAGCAGATCACCGTCGGCGCTCCACCCGCTGCCCCAGGCGCTGCGGCCGAAGACACTATCTCCCTCAACTCCGCCAGCGAGGAGGAGCTGACGGAGCTTCCGGGTATTGGCCCGGCCACGGCGGCGGCGATCATCGCGCACCGCGAGGAGGTCGGCAGCTTCACCACCGTGGAGCAGCTCATGGACGTTTCAGGCATTGGCCCGGCGAAGTTCGCGAAGCTGAAGGACAAGGTCCGGCCGTGAGAGAGCTGCGGCTCGTGCCCGCCGCGGTGGTGGCGTGGCTGGCCACGCTCGCCGTGCTTTTCGGGCATCCGTGGTTGTTGGGCGGGCTGGTGTGTTTCGTTCTAGCGCGCGGTCAGTGGCGCGGGCAGGGTATCCTATGTGCGGCGAGCGGGGTCATCTTCGCCACCCTGGCTTATGTGCGCTCGGTGCGCGCCGCGGCGTTCCACTTCGGCTCGGAGGTGACGGGAAAGCTCGCCGCCGACCCGGTTGAGACGGCATCCGGGTGGATGGTGCGCCTGCGCGTGCCGGGCTACCCGGCGCAGCTGCCCGTCTTCCTCAAGGAGGAACCGGAGGCCTTCGGTGGCTCGCTGGTGACGGTGCACGGTCACCCCGGCCCCTCGGATCAGGTAGGAGTAGGCAAGACCGTCTTCAGTGGCGAGCTCACCGCACACTCTCATAGCTGGACGGCGGCGGTCGCGGAAAACTTCCGTGCCGTGTGTGACAACGGCCTTATCCCCGGCATGGTCTTGGGCGATACCAGCCTGCAAAGCCCCGAGGATAAGCAGCTCTACATCGACACGGGTCTATCGCATTTGAGTGCTGTGTCCGGCTCCAACGTTGCCATCGTGTGCACCGCGGCGGCGTTGGTGGTGCCGGGGCAGAGGGTGAGAGTGGGGGCGTCGGCAAGCGCGTTGGCGTTGTTCGTGGCACTGGTGGGGTGGGAGCCCTCCGTCCAGCGCGCCACCGTCGCTGGGCTGGCGGGGCTGGCGGCGGTGCTCAGCTCCTCGAAGATGGAGCCGCTCCATGCCCTGGCTCTTGGAGTGCTCTTTCTGCTCGCGGCGGACAGCGACCTAGCGGTCAGCTTCGGCTTCGCGCTCTCCGTCGCGGCCACCGCAGGCATCGTGGCGCTCAGCCCGCTGCTATTGCGGGTGCTGGGCACGGGCATCGTGGCCCGGGCCTTTGCGGTGGCCATTGCTGCGGATATCGTGACCATGCCGCTCATTGCGCTGATGAGCGGGCGGGTCTCGGTGGTGTCAGTCATTGCCAACGTGCTGGTGGCCCCGGTCGTGCCTATTATCACCGTCGTGGGGCTCATCGCCGCCGTCCTGGCGCAGGTGGGGTGGGGCAGGCCCCTGGTGATCCTTATTGAGCCGCTGGCGGATTGGATCCACTTCGTCGCCTCCTCCATGCCGGTGACCACCGTGGCGGCGGGGCCCGTCGCGATGCTCCTACTTGGCGGGTGGGTCATTGCGGCGTTGCTAAGATGACAGGCATGTCTTCTGCCCCCGTGCACCTCATCCTCGGTGATGATGAATTCCTGGCCGAGCGCGCCCGCCTGTCCATCCAACAGGGCGAGGTAACCAAGCTCAAGGCCTCCGAGGTCAGCGAGGGCGAAATCCTGGAAGCCACCAGCCCCTCCCTGTTTGGGGAGGACCGCGTCATCGTCATCAGCGACGTGGAGAGGGCCGGTAAGGAGGTTACGAAGATCCTCCTCGACGCCTGCGCTAATCCCATGCCCGGTATCACGCTCATTTTGATGTACTCGGTGACGGCGAAGACGCTGAAGAAAAAGAAGAAGCCGCCGGAGCTCATCGCGGCGCTGCGCAAGACGGCCGAGGTGCATGAGGTCTTTTCCCTCTACCCGAACGAGCTCGCGCAGTGGGCTACGCGTGAGTTCGCCTCGCATGGGGTGCGGCCTACACCGGATGTGGTGCAGGCGCTTCTCGACGGCGTCGGCTCCGACCTCCGCGAGCTCGCCTCCGCCATCTCGCAGCTCGTCTTCGACACAGGCGGCAAGGTGACCCGCGAGGCGGTGCACGCGTACTACGTAGGTGTGGCCGAGGTGGCCAACTGGGATATCGCGGATGCCGCTGTGGCAGGCCGCGTGGAGGCGGCGGTGTCCACGTGCCGCCGCGCGCTGCAGTTGGGGGCGAGCCCCGTGGCCATCGCCTCGGCGCTGGCCAGCAAGGTGGGTAATATCGCGCGCCTCTACTCCGCACGCGGGGATCAATACTCGCTGGCTTCTCAGGCCGGGATGGCGCCCTATGCGGTTAAGCTGACGCAGCCGGTGGCGCGGCGGTGGTCGGGGGAGAATATCACCAAGGCCGTGATCCTCATGGCGGAGCTGGATGCCGCGGTCAAGGGACAGGGCGGGGACGGGGATTTCGCCGTCGAGGCGGCCGTTAAACGAGTGGCGGAGCTGGCGCGCTAGACTAACCCCTCATGGATGACATCCAGAACTTTGCCACCAAGCTTTTTGACTTTGCCCGCAATGGCGATGCCACGCTGCTCGAGTACATCAAGCAGGGCGTCAACGTCGACATGGTGAACCAGGACGGGCAGTCCTTCATCATGCTCGCCGCCTACCACGGCCATACGGAGCTGGTGCGCCAGCTCGCCGCAGCGGGGGCCGACGTCAACCTCCTCAACGATCGCGGCCAGTCGCCGTTGGCCGGGGCTATTTTCAAGAAGGAAGACGCGGTGATCGACGCCCTTCTCGACGCCGGCGCCGACCCCACTGCCGGCCAGCCAAATGCCCTCGACTCGGCTCGCATGTTCGGCCGTGAGGATCTTCTCGAGCGCCTGTCATGAGCTGGTCCGCGTTTGCGGCCATCCTCCTCATGAACCTCGTCGGCGCGGCGGCACCCGGCCCCGACATTGTGCTGGTGACACGCTATGCCACGCGCTCGCGCCGCCACGCCATCGCGGCGTCGACGGGCATTCAGGTCGGCGTGCTGTTCTGGTGCACGCTGACTGTGTTTGGCGCGGCCGCTTTGCTGACCGCCTTCCCGGGAGTTCTCTCCCTGATTCAGGTGATTGGCGGTTGCTTCCTCGTCTTCATGGGCGTGCTTTCCATTCGCTCCGGGCTGGAGCTGCGCAAGCAGCCGCCGGTGGATGAGGAGGAGGCCGCCGCCCGCTTGGGCTCGGTGGGCAAGGTCTTCCGCACGGGGTTGGCCACCAACCTGTCCAACCCCAAGATCGTGCTCTTTCTCGCCGCTATGATCGCCCCGCTGCTGCCGCCGCACCCGCCGGTGTGGCTTTCGGTGGCTTTGGTGTTGAGCCTGTCGCTGTCGAGCTACCTGCTTTTCGTTGTCCTCTCGGCGGTCATCTCGACCCGCGCGATTCGCCGCCGCCTGCTGGCCGCCGGCCCGTGGATCGACATCGGTTCCGGTGCCTTCTTCGTGGTGGCCGGCTGCGCGCTGGTGTGGGCCGGCATCCAGGCCGCCTAGGCCTGCTCGAGTAGCTCTTTGAGCCACTGGGACCACGCCGCGACCGTGGCGGAGCGGCGGCGCAGGGTCGTCTCACCCAGGCCCAGGTTCGCCGCGCGCATGAACCCGGCCGCCTCGGCCTTGCTCAGAGCGCAGTGCTTATCGACGACAAACCGCACCATCTCCCGGAACACCGGCCGCGAGGCCAGCGCCTCAACGAGGGCGAGGTTGCGCTCGTCGCGCGTGCCGCTGAGCTTGGTCAAACCTAAGTAGCGGGCGGCGTTGGTGTAGTAATCAGCCTGGCGCGGGGTAAAGCCGAAGGCCTCGGGCATCTCCGCCTTCGGCACGGGGTTCTCCAGCAAGCTGATGACGCGGGCAAAGGAATCCGCCTGGGGGAAGGGAACGCGCGTGCCCTCGACCTTCGTGTGCTCCAGAACCTCGCGCACCGCCGCATCAGTCACACCGGACTCGCCCAAAACGTAGCGCGCCGCGCTCACCAGCTCGATGCTGCGGAAGTCCTCCGGCTGCCTAAACACATAGCGGTAGAAGTGAAAGATGCCATTGGAATAGACCAGATACACCGGCACCACTTCTTTATCCAGTGCCCGCGAGAAGCGGCGGAAAGGGAAGTAGAGCTGACGGATGTTGAAGTCGGGGGAGATGTGGTTCTTCGCCTCCACGAGCACGAGGTGCTCGGCGGATTCGAAGCCGGCGTCGATCTCCATCTGGGCGCGGTCCACCTCGATATCGCGTCCGCCGACCCGCATGGGCAGCGTGAGCGTCGACATGCGCCCGCTGACGGTCGGTACCAACTCACCGCCCAAGAAATCATCAAGCATGCCGCTTAAGTGCGCTGCGGTCAACGCTGCGGCCTCCGAGGTCAAGTTCTCGAAGTCAATGGACTGGATGTGCCCCGGAACCGGCATCGACTTCAGCGGCCCGGCCTCCTCCGGGAAAGGCTGGTACAGGTCAAAGCGGCCAATCAGGTAGGCATCGCGGCGAATCGGCAGCATGGACAACCCGTGCTGGCGAAGCACCTCGGGGCGCGCGGCGGAAAAATCGTGCTTGGCCATCAACCGCGGCTCGCGCCCGGAAAGCTCCTTGAGCTTCGCGGCGGGCAACACCACATAGCCCTGGTCCGCGATGTCGGCGGCGAGGTGGGGATAGACACGGTCCCAGGCGGCGTCGTTAAGCATAATTGCGCACGAGCACCTCATCGACCTTGCCGCGCTTCGACGCCACGGAATTCACCGCGCGCGTAGCCCCCACGATCTCGATGCGATAGTCCGCGTACAGCTCCTTGATGAAGTCCGTCGCCGAATTCGACAGCAGGAACTTCACCCCGCGCGCAGTAAGGGCATCGCAGGTTTCCTTCAGCCGAATCTGGTCCTCGCGGCCGAAGCCCCCCGACTGATAGCCGGTGAAATTGCTCGTGGGGTTGACCGGATCGTATGGCGGATCGAAGTAAACAAAATCCCCCTCGTTGGCCTCCACCGCGGCATAATCGCCGTTATAGAACGTCACGTCGTGGGAGGACAGGTACTCCGAAACCGCGCGCAGATTCGGCTCATCACAGATCTTCGGGTTGGCATAGCGGCCAAACGGGGCGTTGAACTGACCCGAGTTATTCACCCGATAAAGACCGTTGTAGCAGGTCTTATTCAAATAAATCGTGCGTGCAGCCCGCTCCACGGGACTCAAGTGCGCAAACTCCGGCTCGCGGTCGCGGGCGCGCATCTCGTAGAAGAAATCCGAATCATTCGGATAGCCCTTTAAAAGGGCAATGAGCTCGTCCACGTCATCGCGGACCACCTCGTAGACGGTGATGAGCTCGGTGTTCAGGTCATTGACCCGGGCGCGTTCGGGCGCCAAAGAAAAAAGAACCGCTCCGCCGCCCAAGAAAGGCTCGACATAAGTGTCGAAGCTCTCGGGCAGCATGGAGTGGATAACGGGTAGCAGCTGGCGCTTTCCCCCTACCCACTTCAGGAGCGGTTTCATTTAGGCCATCTTGTTGAAGGCGGTGGCCATGCCGGACTTCTTGTTAGCCGCGGTGTTGCGGTGGAAGACGCCCTTCGACACGGACTTGTCCAGTGCGCGGGAAGCAACGCGCAGCTGCTTCTCAGCGGCAGCCTTGTCGCCAGCGGCGACGGCCTCGCGGAACTTGCGGATCTCGGTACGCACGGCGGAGCGTACGGACTTGTTGCGCTGACGCGACTTCTCGTTGGTCAGGATGCGCTTCTGCTTGGACTTGATGTTTGCCATCGTTCTACCTCTTATCGTCGTAGGAATGTTTTACCGAGGAAGGCGGACCCAAGGTCCTGACCGCCAGCGTGCCCCGGCATCCCAAGAAATTTATCAGGGCTCAGGCTAAATCCCCAAATCACGCCCAGTGATAGCGGGAGCGCAGGCGGTTGGCAATGCGCTCGAAGCGCCGCTCCGGGAAGAGCGTTCCCTGCCGACGGCACTGTTCCTCAGAAATCTCCAGCACTCGATCCATCCGCACCCAGCATTGCCGGCCGGTTTCATCCCACTCGCCGGTGCCGATATCGAGCCACTCTTCTTTGTTCGCGTGGCCCGGGTTGGAGGAGATGAGCAGGCCCAGGACCGTGGTGCGCGTGCGGGAGACAATCAGCACTGCGCGCTCACGCGGCGGGGATTGCTTGCCATCGGAAGGCGCCCACACCCACACGACCTCCCCGGAGTCAGCCTGCCCGTCCATGTCCGGGGTGAAGAAGACGCTGCGCGGGTGGGCGGAGGCGGCCTCGACGCGGATATCGGCGGCCTTGCGGGGTTCCGTCACGGAATCGTTTTGGTTCAACCCCAAGCGTTCGGTGATGCGCTCGAGGCCGGCGTCGACAGGCTCGGGGCCTCCGATGCCGAGAATGCGGGCCAACCTAGACATGTCGTCTATTCTAAACGCATGTCTACAAACTTCGCGGCTACTACGTTTACGGATCCGTCCAAGATCCGAAACTTTTGCATTATCGCCCACATCGACCACGGCAAGTCGACGCTGGCTGATCGCATCCTGCAGTTGTCGCAGGTGGTGGAGGAGCGCGACATGCGCGACCAATACCTCGACAACATGGATATCGAGCGCGAGCGCGGCATCACCATTAAGGCGCAGAACGTGCGCCTGCCCTGGATTCCCCAGTCCGGTCCCCTGAAGGGGGAGGAGATCGTCATGCAGATGATCGATACTCCCGGCCACGTGGACTTCACTTACGAGGTCTCCCGCGCGCTGGAGGCGTGTGAGGGCGCCATCTTGCTTGTCGACGCCGCCCAAGGCATCGAGGCCCAAACCCTGGCCAACCTTTACCTGGCTATGGAGAATGACCTGGAGATCATCCCGGTCCTTAACAAGATTGACCTGCCCGCGGCCGACCCGGAGAAGTACTCCCTGGAGATCGCCCACATCATCGGCTGCGAGCCGGAAGAGGTGCTGCGCGTCTCCGGCAAGACCGGCGAGGGCGTGGCGGAGTTGCTGGACAAGGTTGCGGAGCTTGTCCCGGCGCCCACCTCCGAATTCGGGCCCGATGCCCCGGCCCGCGCCATGGTCTTCGACTCGGTCTACGACACCTACCGCGGCGTGGTGACCTATATCCGCATGATGGACGGCAAGCTCACCCCGCGCCAGAAGGTCACCATGATGTCCACGGGTGCCAACCACGAGCTTCTGGAGGTGGGCATTGTTTCACCGACCATGCAGAAATGCGAGGGCCTGGGCCCGGGCGAGGTGGGCTACCTCATTACCGGCGTGAAGAATGTGCGTGAGACCAAGGTGGGTGACACGATTACGTGGGCGTCGAATGGCGCGAGCGAGCCGCTCAAGGGCTACGCCGACCCGAACCCCATGGTGTATTCCGGTTTGTTCCCGATTTCCCAGGCGGACTTCCCGGACTTGCGCGATGCGCTGGAGAAGCTGCAGCTTAACGACGCCTCCCTCACCTTCGAGCCCGAGACCTCCGTGGCCCTGGGCTTCGGCTTCCGCTGCGGATTCTTGGGCCTGCTGCACATGGAAATCACGCGTGACCGTTTGGAGCGAGAGTTTGGCTTGGACCTGATTTCCACCGCCCCGTCGGTGACCTACCGCGTGGTGGCTGAGGACGGCGAGGAATCGTATGTGCACAACCCGTCCGACTGGCCGGCGGGCAAGCTGCGTGAGGTTCACGAGCCGATTGTGAAGATGACCATCATCGTGCCGGAGGAGTTTGTGGGCCCGACGATGGAGCTGTGCCAGTCCAAGCGCGGCCAGATGGGTGGCATGGACTACCTGTCCGAGGACCGCGTGGAGCTGCGCTACACCATGCCGCTGGGTGAAATCATCTTCGACTTCTTCGACATGCTGAAGTCCCGCACCAAGGGCTATGCTTCCCTCAACTACGAGGAGGCCGGGGAGCAGCTAGCGGACTTGGTGAAGGTGGATATCCTGCTCAACGGTGATCCGGTGGATGCCTTCTCCGCGATCGTGCACCGTGATTCCGCGCAGTGGTACGGCAATAAGATGACGAAGAAGCTCAAGGAGATCATCCCGCGCCAGCAGTTCGAGGTGCCGGTCCAGGCGGCCATCGGCTCGAAGATCATCGCGCGTGAAAACATCCGCGCGATGCGCAAGGACGTGCTGGCCAAGTGCTACGGCGGCGATATCTCGCGTAAGCGCAAGCTGCTGGAGAAGCAGAAGGCCGGTAAGAAGCGCATGAAGTCCATCGGTTCCGTTTCCGTGCCGCAGGAGGCATTCGTGGCGGCGCTGTCCACGGACGCCGACTAACGCATCGAGCACCTCCGGTACCGGTCGGGCCACCATCACTGTCTGGAGCTATTGGTGCTGATCAGGGCGAACTTGCGCTGTTGGAGGCTAAAAGCGCCCGGTTTGATATGGCGCTTTCAGCCTGCCTACTGGGCGTTAAAGGAGTAGCTGCCGGTGAGCTGATTGTGGATTGTCACCGAGTAGTCCTGGCCGTTGGCGGTGGCGCCGTTCACAAGCATGGCGAGCTCTTGTGAGTTGTAATAGCGGCTTAGGCCCACGTAAAGAATAAGCAGGAGGATGCTGCCCGCGACTGCGATTGAGGTGGCAATCTTCCACACGCTTACTTGGTTAGTCACGAGTAGTCCTTTCATGCGTGAAAACTTCGGTCACTGTAGCTACTAGTACGATAACAAGCCTTTTATGTGCACGGTATTGAATTAGAACCAGTGCACCCACTATTCCGGGGAAGTTCAGGCAGGGATCACCGGTTTTCGTCTCAACCTGTCCTAGGCCGACGAGTGCGCTGACTTAAGGATCACCGATGTGCCCGCGTGCCTTGACGTGGTCCGAGGGTGGCAGTGTTGTCACTGGTGGTCAGCTGTTTCCTTCCTGCCGTTGCTGCGTGTGGTGGCTGTGGGTGTTAGCTGCTGTCGGGTGGTTCCTCTGGTGGTTGTCCTGCTTGTTCGGCGGCGAGTCTGGCTACTGCTTCTTGGTATTCCGGCATTGCGGTGATTGGTGTGCCCCAGGGTGGGATGAAGCTGACCCCGGTGTT
>NZ_KV816324.1:0-11412 GCF_001814395.1 Corynebacterium sp. HMSC059E07 | reverse complement strand
ACCCCGCTACGCACCCCGAAACCGGAAGAGCCCGTAATGTCGTCGACAAGTTTGGCTGTGAGCAGCGACTCCATGAGGCCGACGAGGGCCACGCCTACCGCGTACGGGCCGATGAGCGTGAGCGTGTCGAGCGTGAGCGGCACGTCAGGGAAAACGAAGCCCGGCAGGCTCGTGGGTAGCTCGCCTTGGTCCGCGACGTCCGGAATGTCCCAGCGGAAGACGACGACGAGCACTGTGATGACGAGGATCGTGATGAGCGGGGCGGGGACGACCTCCGTGAGCCTCGGCCACAGAAGCATGATGACCACACCGAGCGCCACGAGGGGATAGACGATCCACGGGACGTGCATGAGGTGCGGCAGCTGCGCGGTAAACATCATGATGCCCAACGCGTTGACGAAGCCAGTCATAACGGAGCGCGGGACAAAACGCATGAGCTTGGCGACCCCGAGGAAAGCGAGAACGATCTGCAGGACTCCCGCCAGCAGCACCGCCGCGAGGACGTACTGCAGACCGTGGGAGGCAGACAAGGGAGCAATGACCAACGCGACCGAGCCGGCCGCGGCGGAGATCATGGCAGGACGACCACCAGTAAAGGAGATGGAGATTGCCATGATGACGGACGCGAAGAGTCCAACGCGTGGATCCAGCCCCGCCAGGATCGAAAAGCTTAAGACCTCGGGGATAAGCGCGAGGGCGACGGCGAGGCCGCCGAAGACTTCCATGCGCAGGCGCGCGGGGGAAGAAAAGACGTAGCGAAAGCTCGCGAGCACGCCGGTAGGCGCCGGAATTTGGGCTCGTCCCCCAACTACCACTTCCAGAGATAAACGAAGGCCCGTCAGCTGCGCGCTGACGGGCCTTCTCCCCATGACTAATCTTTCGGCACTTACCGTGAGAAGGAAGTGGAGCGCGACCTTCCTAGTAAGCAACCGCCCGTGATTAGGCAAGGCTTAGTTTATAAACCTTTAGTTGGATGGTCAAGGGGGAACGAGAACTTTCTCCCGCGATCCCGCGAAATATCACCGTTACCACTAATAATTCCGAAAAATTAATGTATCGCGGCACGAAATAGGATGAGAGTTATGGCAACAGATTCGTTCAAAGAACCGCTCAAAGAACTCGAAACCCTCATCTCCGAGGGACTCGGGCGGTTCTGGCGTTCAGACCCGACTCCCCCTTCCGTCAGCTACGACGCCACCGAAGGCCTGCCGGAGACACCGGCGGCGGAACAAGCTTCAGACTCTCCGCGCCACGGCATTACCACCCCTGCGCCCGCTAACGCCTTGCGCGAGGAAGTGGCCGACGAAATCGCCGAGCTATTGCGTGCCGAGCGCCGCAGCTTCTTCGACCTCGACTTTCGCCATCCACGCGGGTCCGCAGGCGACGACCACGAGGCAGAGACCGCGGCACGCCTGGCATCGCTACCGCTCGGCGCACGCCTGAAGCCACGCGGCGTTTTCGAAGACGACTGGGCAGCGCGCCCGGATGAAGACCACCCATGGCCCATCATTCTCATCCACGGGACGACGGATACGAAAGGCGTATGGCAGCTGCTCGGCTCCGAGCTGCGCGAGGACGGCTGGACCGTGTTCGCACCGGACTATGGCGCCCGCGCCACCGGCCCCATCGCCGCCTCCGCCGATCAGGTCGGCGCGTATATCGACGCGGTCCAAGCCGTCACCGGCGCGGAACAGGTCGTGCTCATCGGACACTCTCAAGTCGGTATCGTCGCCCGCTACTGGATGCATAACCACGATGCGGTGGACCGCGTGCGCCACATCATCTGCCTGTCGGCGCCCAACCACGGCACCACCCAAGGTGGAATCGTCAGCTCGTTGATTTCCAGCCGCCGCCAAGAACACGTCATGCGCTCCATCATCGACGCTTACTTCGGCCCAGCCGGCATGGAACAAATCGTGGGCAGCGCGACGCTGGAGGAGCTCAACCGCAACGGTGACCTGGCCCCCGGTGTGAGCTACACGTGCGTGGCCACTAAGCAAGACTCCATCGTCGTGCCGCCGGAAACCTGTTTCTTGGATCCCGGCGACACTCCCGACGGAACGGTGCGCAATGTCTATGTGCAAGACGTCGACAAACGCGCCGTCGTCTCACACATGGATATGCCCATGGACAAGCGCGTGCGCGCCATCGTGCGCACGGTGCTCAAACAGCTCTCCCCCACCCTGGACAATCCTCACGACGCCCAAAGCCACGCCCTTGCCAACGCGGGTCACGCCGACTCGGAATAGACCCGTGCAGGTTCGCTAACGCAGGCGCGCCAGCAGGGGATTAAGAACGCCGGACTGCACGATGGCGCCGCCGATGACCGCAAACATGCCGCCCAGAGCGGTCAGCGCCAACACGATATTCCACACGTTGGAAAAAGAAGAGCCTTCTTCGCCCTTGTTATCCGTGCCGCCTTGGTTCTGATCCCGCCCCTTTTCCGGCTTCTTCTCTGGGTCCTTCTCAGGAGTCTTTCCTTGGTCTCCTGCCTGGTCCTTGCCCTGCTCGTCGCGGCCCGGCTCGTCCTGCTCCCCTGGGGTGGTCTCGGTGCCCTCATCGGCAGGACCCACACACTCGGACGCGGTCTTCAAGGTCACCTGTGCATCATCAAGTTCCGGCTTGTAGCTCTCGTTGTACATGCCCATGAAGATCACGTCGATACCCTCGATGTGCTGGATCTTCGACTCGCGATCGTAGTAGGTACCCGCCTTCGGCTTGTACGTCACGTCGGTCGCATTCAGCGTGAGCATATCGCCGTCCTTCGACCATGCGGCATTGCCCTCAGCGAAGGTATCCGTGCCCGACTTCTTGTTTTCTTCCGTGCGGTCCTCCGGGGTGTATTCCGTCATGCCCTTGCCCGGCACGTAGTAGCCCTCGTAGGACGTGCCCGCCTTTGCCTGCCCTGCCTCCGTGAGGACATAAGGCGAGAGCATCTTGGTGTACAGCGCACCGTGGTGGCCCTCAAACTCCAGCGTCGAATCCTTGGTTCGAATATCGGCTTTCGTGACGGTGCCGTCTTCGCCCAGGCTCACCGAGGACGCAGAAGGATCCACCTCGAAGTGGAACTGAAAGTCTGCTCCGCCTTTGTTACCCTCGTCCTGCGTTACCGCGCCGGACGTGGTCCACCCACCCCTCGCGATGGGGCCGGTGATGTAGTTGCGGAAAGATTCCTTGATGCCCCAATTCACAGTTCCGGAGACAATGCGGGTCTCCAGGGTCTGGCCAGGGGCGCAGGTGGGGGCATCGGCAGCAAAGGCTGCCGGAACGGTCAGCGCCGAGGCGGTCAGCGCCAGCGCGAGAGAAGAAGAGACAATACGCATGAGTTAAGACTCCTTAAGTAGATCGACAAAAGACTGCTCGGGATCGGCGACCTGACATCGCGCGGGATGGACTGAGATGTGGCCGTCTGCCTTGCTCACCTGGATGGGCCAGCGATAGACCTGCGACAAAATCTCGTCGGTGTAGACCTCGCGCACCGGGCCGGCGGCGGCAACTGCCCCGTCTGCTAGGCACACGATGTGATCGCAATAGGCCGCAGCGGCGCCCAAATCGTGGAGTACCACCAGCACCGCCACTCCAGCCTGCGCCGCGATCGAGCGCACCAATCCCAAGACTTGTTCTTGGTGGCGGATGTCCAGCGCCGCAGTCGGCTCATCGAGAAGAATCACCGGGGTCTGCTGCGCCAGTACACGGGCCAACGCCACACGCGCACGCTCCCCGCCAGAGAGCGTGGCAATATCGCGGCCGGCCAAGTGCGTCGCATCCACCGCCGCAAGCGCTGCGTCGATGATCGCGGCGTCCTCGGCCTGCCTGGCGGTGCCCTCCCAAGGGCGCCGGCCCATGGCCACTACATCACGCACGAGAAACTGGAAGGACACAGTAACGTCCTGCAGCATCACCGCACGCGCACGGGCCAACGCCCCTGGGGAGGACACCGCCGGATCCTGCCCCACGAGGGAAACGGAACCGGTGTAATCAATATCGCCGGCGATGGCCGCCAGCAGCGTGGACTTGCCCGCACCATTCGGGCCGATGAGGCCGGTGACCTCCCCTGGGCGGGCGACAAAGGAGACATCGGAAAGCAGGTTCCGCTCGCCGATCGAAACGGAAAGATTCGCAACGTTAATCATCAATGCATTCCCTTCTTCATCATCCGGCGCAACAGCACGAAGAAGGTGGGGCCACCCACGAGCGCGGTAAAGATACCGATGGGAAGGTCGGCGAAAGGAATGAGCGTGCGCGCAGCGACGTCGGCAAAGCCAATGAGTACGGCGCCCGCCACCGCAGAGGCCGGCAGCAAGACCCTGTTTTCTGGGCCGATGATCGTACGCAGCAGGTGCGGCACGATAAGGCCGACGAACCCAATAAGTCCGGCGAAAGCAACTGCGCCGGCGGTAAGGATCGCCGAGGCAGCGATGGCGATAATGCGCAGTCGCTTGACGTCGACGCCAGTGTGTTCCGCGGCGCGCTCGCCCAGCGCGAGCACATCTAGCTGGCGGCCAAGACGCAGCGCAATGGCCATCCCGAGGAGGGCGATGGGGAGGCCCACCCACACGTGTTTCCACTGGGAACCGTTGAGCGAACCCATTTGCCAAAAGATGATTTGCTCGCGGTTCGCGGTAGGCGCCAGGTACATCATGAAGGAGATGATGGCGTTGCACACCGCGTTGATAGCAATGCCGGTCAGGATCAGATTGACCACCGCCACACGCCCTCGTGAGCGCGCCAACTGGTAGATCAGCGCGGTAACCAGCAGCGCCGTAGCAAACGCCGCGAGCGGCACCGTGAAGGTACCCAGGACGGAGATATTAAAGACGATTACCACGGCCGCGCCTACACCGGCACCGGAGGTCACGCCCACGATGGAGGGCTCAGCCAGCGGGTTGGCGAACACGGCCTGCATGAGCGTGCCCGCCACTCCCAAGCACGCGCCGACCAAGAAACCGAGCAGAATGCGCGGCAGGCGGATCTGCCACACGACGTTGGCCGTCAAGCCACCGCCAGGGCCCGCGGCCATAATCTGCACCAAGTCACCCAGCGCGACGTAGTACTGCCCCAGCGCAAGCGACAGGATGAAGGCGACACCAAGCAGCACCCCAAGCGATACGAATACACCAACCCGCAGGCGGGAGCGCCGAGCGAAAACCTCCGTGGGGGCCGCCGGTTTAAGCATTGTCTGGGTCATAGATTGCCTGCGCAAGTTTGAGAAGGGTCTGTCCGGTCAAGGGCCCGAAGGCGAGCGATTGCCCGTCTGGGATGGTCACGATCCGCTGCTTTTGGCCCGCGGTGGTTTGTGCAATGCCGGGGCGCTCGAGGAGGCCTTCGACGCCGCCGGTCGACTCCAGGCCGCCCGTCATCATGATGATGACCTCAGGGTTAATCTTTGCCAAAGATTCGGCGTTGGCAGGTTCGGCGTAAGAGAGGTGGTATTCGGTGCCGAGGTCTACGCCGCCCACACCCTCAATGAGGTCCTTGGCACCCGTGCCTTCTCCCATGATGAAGAAGATGCCGCCGTTGCCGCGCGCGTAGAGGAACGCCATGCGCATTGGCTCCTCCGGCACGATGTCTGCGATGGCCGCCTTATCTTTTTCGATTTCTTCGACGGAGCGGTTGGCCAGCGTTTCGCCTTCGTCTGGCAGACCCACGACCGCGGCCAGGTTTGTGATGTCCTCGGCCACCGAGTCAATGGTGCGTTTCGGCTCCATGACCACGGTGGTCACCCCTGCGGCGCGAATCTGGTCGATGGCGTCGCGTGGGCCGATCGAATGATCGACGATGACCAGCGTGGGCCGGAGTTCGAGCACGGCTTCCACGTTGATGTTGTGTCCGCCCTGGGTCACGACGGGGCGATCGGCGATAGCGTTTTCCGTCGACGACACCGTGCGACCCACGATATTGTCCGTAAGCCCTAGGCCCTCGAGGGTTTTCG
Organism: Corynebacterium sp. HMSC059E07; assembly: GCF_001814395.1. Lineage (NCBI taxonomy): Bacteria > Bacillati > Actinomycetota > Actinomycetes > Mycobacteriales > Corynebacteriaceae > Corynebacterium > Corynebacterium sp. HMSC059E07. The sequence continues at coordinate 5,480 of NZ_KV816324.1, read as the reverse complement.
TATACGTACCGTAGAGATCCAATGCCACGATTCGGGACACATCCGTAACGGAGACGTCGTAGCCGTCAGCATCCGTGAGCTCTACCGGCAGCGCGGGAGTAGGCGACTCCGCCACCGCGACGACATCCTCGAAGTCCGTCACATTCGACACACCCGTAAACGAGCGCGGGTCTTTGGCCGACTGCGCGTCTGGGAGGGCGTCGCGCAGCTGCGCGTCTTGGGATTCATAGGCGCCTTGGACGCCGCACCCTGTGAGGGCGAAGACACACGCCAACGCCACCAAAAGTCGTTTCATGCGAAACGTATCCTTTCTCAAGTCTTGGGTAACAAGGGGTGCGCTACGCCGGGTTGCGCAGGACGACGGAGCCCATGGAACCGCCGGCGATGGCGAGGCCTGCGATAAGCAGCAGGAGCCACGTGCTCGCCTCCGGCGAGGAGCCCGCGGCCGCGGCCTTCTTGATCTGGAAGTTGCCGCTGCCGTCTTCATAACCAGACGTGCTCGTGCCGGCCGCGGCCTGCGGGCCGTCTCCCGCAGAGCTTTCCGATGCCGCCCGCTTTGCCGCCGCAGCGCTCTGACCGCCGGAGGTCGTCGCCGCACCAGTGTGTGCCGTAGTTCCGCTCGCCCCGGCGCAGTCCCCGGATCCGCCAAGTTGTGCATGCAACGAAAGCGGATCAAGGGTCGTGCCCGGCTCATAGAAATTCGCGAACGCATCATTGCCCGCTGCGGTCAGCGTGACGGTGGCTTCGCCGTCGACGGCGGAGTCACTCACGTCGAGCAGGCTAAACGACACGTCTCCGAGCACCGTGCGTCCAAAGTCCTTGCGCTCGCCCTCCATGTTGGAGGAACGCACGTCGGCGATGAGTTGACCGCTCGTCCCGTTGAACCGGACTTCCAGGTTCGCGATATTGAGATCGAGGACTCCGTTGTGGCCGGTAAAATGCATAGCGCCGCCGTAGCGGATGGAACCTGACTGCGCCGCAGTATCCACATCTCCGCCGGTGCCCGTGAACTGGAAACGCGAGTTGTCGTACCCTACGCCGTCGAGCGTCCAGGCGCCCTTGGCGATGGAGCCGGTGATATACGACTGGAAGGACTTCTTGACACCCCACTCGGCGGTCGCAGCCTGCACGCCCGTGGCTACGCAGGTTTCTGACTGCCCATCACTAGCCGCGGACCCGGGGTCCTGTGGCCGCGCGGTTCTTGTGGTTCCAGTAGCACCAGTAGTGCCGGAAGTACCCGAAGTACTGCCCGAAGTACTACCCGAAGTGCTCGAAGTACTACCCGAAGCACCCGAAGGGCTCGCGGTGCCCGAAGTGTTGGCTCCCGACGCGCCTGAACCACTCGTGGTGCTAGTGGTAGTGCTGGTGGTCGTGCCCGTGGCGGCTTCCGTGCGAGAACGGAAGGATTCTAGCTGGTCTAGGAAGGACTCCGTGTTGCCCATGAAGGTGGTCAGGCCATTCATGGTGTCGTTCGTTTCCTTCAGAATCGCCATGGCTTCTGCATTGCGACCAGTAAACGTGCCCGAGATTGTCCCCAAGGACTTCGAACCGCTGCCTGAACCGCCAGAGGACCCGCCGCAGCTGCCATCCGTGGCCACGGTCCCTGACGAGGGGTCCATCGACTGTCCCGACTCATAGGCAATGAAGAGTTTGTGTCCTTCGTCGGTGAGCGTGACGTCGCCGGAAAGGTCGAGCGTGTGCGCGGACGCGTCGACGGGTTGATCTAGATCGATCCCCGCGATGACCACGTTATCGCCGGTAATCTGCGGGCCGCGTGCGGACTTATCCACCATGTCAGATTCATAAGAGACGTAATCCACCACGATCGCCGCCCGGTTGCCGGAGGCCTGAATCTGCCAGTCTGTCAGCGTCATATCCAACAGATCGTCGCCGCCGTAGTTGTGTCCAGTGAAGTGGATGACGCCGCCGAAGGGGACGGTGACGGTATCGCCGTTTACGGAAGCCTTGCCCGGAGTGAAGGTAAAAGCACCGTCTGCGCCGGTTTCGGAACCGGTAAAACCAATGCCGTCCGTTTCCCACTGGCCCTTGGCGACTTGGCCTTGGATATAGCTTCGGTAGGACTGCTTAATGCCCCAATTCCAGGAGCAAGTGCCGGCAGCCGAGGCGACAGGAGCGTTGAGCGCGACCGAAGGGAGTGCGATGAGAGTACTGGCAGCAAGAGTGCCCAATATTCGACGGAGAATCACGGAGAGAGTCCTCATGAAGTATTGATGCGATGAACAAAAAGAATCAGAAGTTAGGCTACACATACCTAAGCAGTTTTGTATAGGCTATACTAACCTAGATTAGGTAAGCAACCCCCAACAAAGGACACCCTCATTCGGTCATGACATCGTCGTCTACCAGCGCCTTCAAAAATCTGTATCCCGACGTAGACCCCACGCGTGGGCTACCTCTCAGCGTCTCCGAGCGCCTTGCGCTGTCTCTCGCGCTCGCGATTGCAGCTTATGGAGCCGTCACCGCAGACATGCTCGTTGCAGGCGCCGGCGTGGCCTTCACCCTCATCGCCTCGGTGCTGCAACAGCACAAGACCGCGCGTCGGATTCGCTCCGAAGCGCGCACTCGCTTCCCCGGCGAAGACTGGGCCGAATACCGCGCCACGCGGCGGCTCAACCTCGGCGTCCTAGTCCCCTTGTGGGTCTGCATCATCATCGCCTTGTGCGCGGCCGGATACTGGTTCGTGCCGCTCGAATATGCAACTCCCGCCGCCATCGTCATCGCGGTTCTCGTTGCCCTGCTCGCCTGGTTCATGCCAGGCATCAGCCCCCTGTGGCGAGGCAAGCAGACCGATCCCCCGGCACCAGAGAAAAACACCGACACCGCAGTCATGTACTTCGAGAAGCTTTAGGCCTGCCGTACCCCAGCCTTACACATCAAGCAGATCCAGTAGCTCATCAAAAGCCGGCGCTACCTGCGTGCGCCACAGCGTCGTCGCCTTCGGGTCGCCGCGTCCGGGGCCGCCGTTCACCACAGAGACCTCTTTGCCCTGCTTGAGCGCGTCGAGCATGAAGCGATAGCCACTCATCACGGCGAGCGACGAACCGGCGACAAGCAGCGAGCGCGAGTCCGCAAGCAGCGCACGCGCGGCGTCCCGCCGCTCCACCGGAACCGGCTCGCCGAAGTAGACGACGTCCGGCTTGAGCAGCTCCGAACCGCAGCGGACGCACGGCGCCATCACGAACTCGTCGACCGCCTGCTGCGACAGCGCGACGTCGCCGTCCGGGTTAACTTCATCCGCGCGCACGACCCAGCGCTCCAGATAGCCCGGATTCGCGGCTCGTTGTTGAAGTCTGCCCAGTGGAAGAAGTAGTCCGGGTTGAACTTGCCTGCGCCCGGGTTGGCGAAGTAGATCGTCTCTTCTGGGGTCATGGCGACGAAGATTTGCACCAGTGAGAAGATTCCCTGGTAGACGCCCTCGTGGGCGTACTTGGCTATCTGGTTCGCACCTTGGGAGACCGGCACGCCGGAGCGCTTCAGCTCGATGTGGAAGACCGGCATACCGTTGATGAGCAGCATCAAGTCGCCACGTCGGGTGGGCAGCAGCTCATTGGCGGTCTGGAAGCGCGGCTGGACGGCAATCTGGTAGCGCGACTGGCCACCGGCAATCTCTAGGCGATCGTAGATTTTCAGGCTAACCTCAGAGCCGAAGTTGGCGGCCTGCGGTGCATCTCGGGTAATGGTCACGGTGCTACCGTTGATGAACTCGTTGAGCGCCAGCGGCGTACGCAGGTTGTTGACCTGCTCGATGATTTGCGCCATCTCGCCCTCGGTGAGCGGCACGTCGCCAAGCAGGTTACGGCCCCGGTTGTTGGCGTAAAGAATGTTCGCCCAGTTGTCGATGAGCTGCTGCTCTGTCGGGAAGCGCAGCAACTCCTTGCTCCAGCCGTGGCGGGTTAGCAGGTCGATGAGTACCGCCTCGAACTCAGCCTCAGAACGAAATGGTGTGGTCATAGCTGCTCCTTAGATGAACATCCGTTGCAGCAGCGCCGCCTTGGCCTGCTTAAGGGACTCGATGTACTTGGCCTCGGTAGCAATGAGCGTGTCCAGCCGTGTGAACACTGCACCGATGGCCTGTTGTTCTTCAAGGGTGGGTGGAATGGTAGCCGCCGCCTCTGCCAAGTGACGGGCGTTCAGTGACGGCAAAGCACCGCTCTGAGTGAATCGGGTCAGGTCCACCGTCTTGAGGTAGGTATCGGCAAACTGAACATCCCAAGATTTGGTGTCCAAGGAAAACGCCATGAGATTGTTGTCGAGGAGGAATGTATCGGTAGCGAGTCTTTTGCGCCCTAGGAAGACAGCAGCACCAACCTTGGCGAACAGAATCGCAGGTACAGCTGTTACAGGCACCCAGTGATTACGAACAATCTGTTCCTCCGTCACATAGTGGTTGGCGGAGCGCAGTTGCAGCTCATTCCCTGGTGCGGAGAGGTCCGATACCTTGTAGAAAGGTAGGCCTGCTTCCCCGCCTTGTTCACGTTCCGGGAATCCGACGCCTGACTTGAACGAGCCGAGTTCACCCAGTGTTGTCGTCTTCCACTCACCGTCGAAGCCCTCCAGCCGCAACTCCGGCACCGTCTGCCCCTCCTCCTGCGGGAACATCCGTTGCATGAGAGCAGTTTTGGCCTGCTGCAGGGCCTGGTGCTTCTTGGTGTGCTGGTTGATGGCATCGTCGAGGTTGGTGAAGATAGCGCCGATGGCCTACTGTTCTTCGAGAGCGGGCGGGAAATAAACAGCCTGATTGAACAGCTCAGTCTTCGTGATACCTTTGATGGTGCTACCCTGCAGCTGGTCAGCGAGTCCCTCCATACGCCGCTTAACAGTAAGAGCGATGTATTCAGGGTCACCGGAAAGGTCTGATAGCGATACAAAGTCCTGGCTGGTGGCGTAAGGGAACGGCATAAAAGAGACCTTGCCAACGCCAACACGAGTGACGACTGCAACAGAGTCGGCAGGAATCTGCATAGCAGCAGAGCGTGAAATAGCTTCCTCGGTGATGTGCTTACGAGGGGCGACCGGGGCGACCCCCTGCTCCGCAACATCAGAGGATTGAATCCAAGGGATGTCCCCGGACCAGTAGCCCGGTTCATCGCTAGATGGCGTACCGCCACCGTAAGTCCTTTCGCTGAGGTCTCCAATGGCTTTCAATTCCCACTCACCATCGAAGCCCTCCAGGCGCAGTGCGGGCACGTTGTGACTATGCATCGCGACCACCGCCCAGCAGCTCCTGGAGTGCAGCCAGGGCCTGCATGTCGGCGGCGTTGCCGGTAAGCCCGCTCAGTAGGCCTGCCAGCTCTTGCTCCGTCTCGCGAATCTTCACGTCGAGGTCGGTCAGCGCGACGGCGTACTTGTCGTGCAGCGCCTGGACGCGGCCGGCCAGGCCTGCAAGCACGTGACCAGGGATTTCGCGCAGGTCATCCATAAGTGAAGTAATCCACTTGGCGGTGAGCACCTCATCGACC
>NZ_KV816323.1:0-752 GCF_001814395.1 Corynebacterium sp. HMSC059E07 | reverse complement strand
TCCGTGAAGGGCGCGCACCTGTTCAACCACTCTCGGACAGATACGGCTGTAGCGAAGTCGTGCTTGACAAATACGCGGATCTCTTGACCGTCAAGGGTCAAGAAGCATGTGCCGTTGACAGACAGCCGGGCGAGTGTTTCGCCGTTCGGCAGAAGAATTAATTTCTCGCCGGTCTCGCCGTTGCTACTCTGACGGGCTACTACCCTGACGTCGCGGTAGTTCGAAAAACAGCCATTTTCGCGCGGTAACTGCGCAATGCTTACTTGTTCTCCGGTCTGCGGAATTGTGCCGCGAAAGACCGTCATAACGGCCTTTTTGTCGCTGTTACGCAACGTCATAACCGTAAAGTCGTCGTTGAATGCATCACTGGCGGAACAGGCGTCAAAGTCAACGCCTATGTACCGACTTGATGCAAAATCACCGAGTTCTTCGGCGGATGTTGGCTGCGGCTGCGTACCGAGGTGCGCGTACTTTACGCGGAGTTCGTCAGCCGTCATTTCCGGCAAGCTGTCTGCGCGGTTCATCAAACGGTTAAATTCGTCGATGACCGGCGCGACAGTCTGCGTGCTGAGTTCACCGACTACGTTGATGCGCTCCTCTTCGTCTCTGATGTGTTCCGAGTCGCGGTACAGTTGCTCAAAGTTCTGCGCGAGATTTGGCGTGGTGAAGTAATCAAAGTAATCACCAGTGCCAAGCGCAAAACCCTTGTTGACGTGAATGGTGTAGCTGCCGCGTTCAACTTCAATGACAAT
>NZ_KV816322.1:0-286 GCF_001814395.1 Corynebacterium sp. HMSC059E07 | reverse complement strand
TGCTTTCCGGCCACAGCCAAACGTTGACGGGGGGATCTTAGTGATCCGCCGGGTGGGTGACCCGAAGATCCCGATAGAGCAACGCAAAGCCTTTCAGGCGATGGTGCACACCGTTTTCACCGCCCGGGGACGCGGGATAGGGGAAATTCTCCGAAGGGCAGGGTTGTTTTCATCACGTTCAGAGACACAATCATGGTTGCGCTCGCGAGGAATCGACCCCGCAACCCTACCTCCCAGATTGCACACCAGCGACTGGATCGATCTCTTCCAGGTGACTGGTTCCTCT
>NZ_KV816321.1:0-295 GCF_001814395.1 Corynebacterium sp. HMSC059E07 | reverse complement strand
TGTATTGAGTTGTTTGTTGTTGTTTGGTGTCGGCGGTTTCTTACTCTCCCACAACCTCCCGGTTGCAGTACCATCAGCGTTAGCAGGCTTAGCTTCCGGGTTCGGAATGGGTACCGGGCGTTTCCCTGCTGCTATAGGCCACCGACAAACACTCGGGGCAACGTCTGGTTGCTGGTGTTGTGTCAGATACTGTGTAGTGGACGCGAACACGGCAGTGTGATTATTTTACTGTTGTGTTTGTTGTTGACACACCCTAAAGAATGGGTGTGTGTGTTTGTTTTGGTCTATTAGTACC
>NZ_KV816320.1:0-29516 GCF_001814395.1 Corynebacterium sp. HMSC059E07 | reverse complement strand
GAATGCACGCAGGCGTGAATTTAATCCTTGCGGGGCGGCAATGATTCGCGTAATCTTGTAAGCGAAGTTTGTTTTATTTAGCTCCGCTGTTGCCGCAGCGGAGTTTTTCATTTGCTGCATGGCTACGCACCACCGCCGACCACAACAGCGTCGCCGTAGAGGAATTTGGCAAGCTCCAGGGCGGGGATAAGACGCTGTTTCCCTTTGCCCATGGTGCTGGGCACTGGACGAAGTTCACCACGGGCGATAAGACGCTCTAGGTGGCGTTGCGAAATAGATGCACGCTCACAGACCTCCGAGGGCTTGAAAGCCTTGAGAAGCGTGTCGTCGTTGAGAATGATTTGTGTTACCGGTGCGGACACAACAAAAACCTTTCGGTGTTGTGTCGCGTCTTCGATGACGGTCCTAGCACGCGCCCATGCTGCCGCCGTGAGTATCTCTAACCTTGTGCCCCCAGAACGTACTCACGCGAGCCGGGGCGGCGCTGCCTTACTGTTTCACATCCACCGGTGGGCAGCTACCGGGGTGCTGAGCGTCTTCATCTTGGTGGGGCGGACTAACGCACGTCCAGCGTGCCCCTGCGTCGTGAACCCGCTAGTTTCACGACCCGACCGGCCAAAGTCGGTTTCTCTCGCACCGGGGAAGCCAACCCCCGGCAAAGACAATTTTCAGTTGCTAATTCACCATATCAATAACTGCCAACTTGTGCCAGGTCTCAAACGGGGTTTGAAGTCACGTGAGGGGCAGAGTTTTCGATATAGCATTTTTATAGCACGGTGGCATATATGGCACGTCTGATAAAGCAAAAAACCCGCCGTGACCAGCGGGTTTAATAAGCTCCTCCAACTGGGCTCGAACCAGTGACCCTTCGATTAACAGTCGAATGCTCTGCCAACTGAGCTATGGAGGAATATGTGTGGCTCGCTGAACAATGAGTATTGCTCGCTGCAACGAGAAGTAACTATATAGGGTTGAATTGAGCTGGTACAAATCGCCTGCATACCTGCTATATCTGAGGAGATTTCTCGGGTAGAGGTAGCCAGAACGATTGATGATCTGCGAGGGCAGAAAATTTTCGCTGGGCCTATGGCGGCGGAGTCAGCACTAAATGCCTAATATGGAAGAAACCTGTACCTATGCATGATGTGAGAAAGGGTCGTAATGACTACCGGAAAAGAGTCTATGACCAAGTTTGATTCAGTTTGTGTGGTTGGACTTGGCTACATTGGACTCCCTACCGCGGCGTTCATCGCTTCCAAGGGTGTCAAAGTTACTGGCGTCGATGTGAACCCCACTTTCGTCGAGTCAATTAATAGGGGTGAAGTTCCCTTCTTTGAACCCGGCTTTGAGGAATTGCTTAAGCGCGTTGTCGATGAGGGGTACTTGAGGGCACAAGCCGAACAGATTCAGGCGGATGCCTACATTGTCTGTGTGCCGACTCCTTTCCGCGAGGACTACAAGGTTGACACGAAGTACATCAACGCTGCAGCCGAGGCTATGGCACCGCACCTGCGTCCCGGCGCCCTCGTAGTTCTGGAATCTACCTCTCCTCCCGGAACGACGGAGGCGATGGCTAAGCACATTATTGAGCTGAGGCCCGACCTTTCTTTGGACGAAAATGATGAGAATGCAATTTTCGTTGCTCACTGTCCTGAACGCGTTCTTCCGGGGCAGATCATGGAAGAGATGGAGAACAATGATCGTGTCATTGGTGGTCTGACGCCCCGTGGCACGCAGATGGCCTGTGACCTGTATGGAACCTTCTGTACCGCTGAGTTGCTGCAGACGAATGCGACCACTGCTGAGATGGCAAAGCTGACGGAAAACTCCTTCCGTGACGTCAACATCGCGTTTGCAAACGAGCTCTCGTTGATCAGCGACCGGCTCGGGATTGATGTTTGGGAGCTTATTGAGCTTGCGAATCATCACCCGCGCGTCAATATTCTTCAGCCCGGCCCGGGCGTCGGTGGACACTGCATCGCAGTGGATCCTTGGTTTATCGTTTCTTCGGTACCTGAAGAGGCACGAATCATCAAGATGGCGCGCGATGTTAACGACGGCAAACCTGAGTGGGTAATTAAGAAGGTCACGGAAGCGCTCGATGGAAAGCCTGACGCCGTCGTCGCCGCGCTGGGCATTGCATTTAAGAATGATATTGATGACCTGCGAGAGTCTCCGTCGCTAAACATTGTGAAGCAGCTCGGACAAGAGAACCCGCAGCTGGATATTCGAGTAGTCGAACCGAACGTAAATGCACTGCCAGATTCTCTTGCCGCTATCCCAAATGTTTCGCAGCAGGATTTGGATTCAGCCATCGCAGAAGCGGATCTGATTCTCTTGCTGGTGAACCACAAGGAGTTCGTTGCTCTGGACACCACCAAGCTCCAGGGCAAGACCGTCATCGATACGAAGGGCATCTGGCGCTAGCTGTGACGCCATCGACGTAATCTTTGAATCCCGAGAAGGCGGTGCTTCCCAAACATCTCCTTTCAATTCGTGTGCCCCGAAAGTGGTAACTTGTAGTGAGAATTTGTCCGCGACTCAAAGAGGAAAGTTGGCGTAGTGGAAGTACTAGTTATTTCGCAGTATTGGCTGCCGGAAAATGGTGTTCCGCAACGTCGTTGGGCTTGGCTCAGCGGACTTCTTATGCAACAAGGCCACTCAGTATCGGTGATCGCGCCTCCACCTCAGAGTGATCGAAAGATTGACTTCTCAGTGTGGCGTCGCGAACGGAAGTGGCGGGCGCAAGGGGAGTGGGAAAGAGGAGCCTCCGGCGAAAGAATCGCTCGGAGCGGATTCTTTCCTGCTGGACGGTCGTTGACGGTCCGAGCGATAAATCAAGCTTTCGTAGCACTGGCTGAAGTAGCTGTATTTGCTCGTCGGGGAGGTGTGTTCAAAGGGTACCGTCCTGAAGTAGTAATTGGAACTGTGCCAGCACTCCCAACATCAGTTGTCGCCTGGCTTGCGGCGAAGAAATTTGGTGTGCCATATGTGATCGATTTGCGCGATGCCTGGCCCGACCTCTTGCATCAATCAGAAAGTTGGAACGTCAGCGTCGGCAAAGCTTCGATTCGCGAAAGAATTCTGTCCAAAGGCCCATTACAGGCCGTTTCATGGGTGACCAAGTGGGTTCTTTACTTGGTTCTGCGGAACGCAGCGGCAATCATCGCGACATCGAGCGATCTGGCCGATGATCTTAATACGCGGAAGCAGCTAGAAAAGAACGGGAAAACTCCCCCCATTTTCACAGTACGCAACGTTTTTCCCGCTGCGACTGATCACCGCAAGCAAGTTCCAGATGCTACTTCAAAGAAGTCGCTTCACGTTCTGTATGCGGGCACGATTGGCCGAGCGCAAAACCTCAAAAACGCATTGAAGGCCGTTGAGATTTGTCGTGACGCTGGAGTGAAGATCGAGCTACGGATGGTCGGCGCGGGCGCGGCAAAGGCTGCTCTGCGAGTCCAAGCAAGGTCACTAGGCGATAGTGTCACCTTTGAGCCTCGTCACCCAGCGGATAATCTGGATGATCACTATTCTTGGGCAGATACTGCTTTGGTTCATCTTGCTGATTGGGAGCCTCTGTCAAGAACCGTTCCTTCAAAACTCTATGAATTGATGGAAACGGGAGTGCATGTTACTGCCGTAGTCCGAGGTGAAACTGCTGGTTTAGTGCGGAAGTTGGATGCTGGGGATGTAGTTGAGCCGAATTCGCCTCAACAACTTGCCGAGCTATGGATGAGTTTGCTGTCCGATCCTGTTCGGCTTAAAACGGGAGGAAAAGGACGTGAGTGGGTTCAAGAGGAAAGGGAGTCAGTAACTCCATGTGTCATCCGCGAAGTGATGAAAACAGTAGCGGAGGTGTAGTGCGTAGATTCTCGCACGTAGCATCTTCGTCCGTTATGCTTGCCAAGGCACTCTCCCAAATGGTGAAGGATGATCCTAGAAATTTCGCTTACAAAGTGAAAGAGCGCATTCGCTTGTCGCGTGTTTCGATGTTTTTGCCGAAAAGACTTCTCTGGTCCGAAGAACAGACCACGCGCTTGACTAAAATCGAGGAACTGTTTTCTGAGGGCGCTTTTCAGCAGCTATCGGCGCTCGGAAGCTCATCAGAATTGCAAAAGCTATCGCGTTCTGACCGGAGAAAGGTGTCGAGAGCTACTGAGCGATGGGAGTTGCTGCACAGTGAATTGCCCGACCCCGGCAAGGGGTCGTCCAATCTGAGACAGTCGCGATTACAGGAAGAACTCCTAGTGACGTTTTTCTTGACCAATAGCCTCCCGTACACACAATCTGGATATACGTTCCGCTCGCATGAAATGGCCAAAGCGATGTCGTCCGCTGGTGTAAACGTAAAGGTCGTTACCCGTTTCGGGTATCCCCTGGTGGTGGGACAATTTCCAATTAGGCCAGTCGATTGGATCGATGGAATCAGGTATAGGCGTCAACTTACTGCTTCCTACCCGAGTTCATTGCGAGAGCGAAATTCCCTTTCGGTGAATTTGTTGCTCGATGAAATCCGATGCTCAGGCACAGATATCATTCATACGACGACTGATTACAATAATGCGCTTGTTGCCGCTTCCGCGGCGGTGCGATCGGGACTTCCATGGGTTTACGAAGTGCGCGGCGAACTCGAGAATACTTGGTTGTCGAGGCATCCCCGGGACAAACAGGAGCAATTGCGCGGTTCCGATTTCTACAAAGCAGCTCGCATGCAAGAGGTAGCGTGCATGAATGCTGCTAACGCTGTTATTACACTGAGTGAGGTTTCTCGTTCTCAGCTAATTGCACGCGGCGTCGAGCCTTCCAAAATTCACGTAATCCCAAACGCTGTCGATGAGAGCCTCGTTGGCAAGTTCCATGACCGCCACCAACTGCGACGTGAGCTGGGGATTAACGACAATGGAATTGTCGTGGGAACTGTCACATCGGTAGTTGGCTATGAGGGCCTTGATATTTTGATTAGAGCAGCAGTTTCGGCACCTAACATTTACGTGGTGATTGTTGGCGATGGTACTGCAACGCCGCAGCTTGAGCGGCTTGCTCTTGAACTGGGAATGCAAGATCGAATCATGTTTGCGGGTCGACGTCCCAATGCAGACATCTGGAAGTGGTACGGAAGTCTAGACGCGTTCGTACTTCCCCGAAAGAACACCGAAGTTTGTCGAACGGTAACGCCGATAAAGGCGCTAATCGCGCAGGCATTGGGGGTGCCGGTGATCGGCAGCGATTTGCCGGCTATTCGCGAGGTCACAGGTGGAATTGAATGCTACGTCGAGCCCGAATCCGTTGAAAGCTTGACAGCAGCCCTTTTGGAAATTCAGCCAGACCAGCCTAGAAACTCAGCTGCAATTGCCTGGGCAAGGTCCCGAACGTGGAGCGAAAATGCACGGAAGCTATCAAGAATTTACCGCGACCTGCTTTAGCGTCCTCTATTTTCGGAACCTTCCAATTGTCTCTAATTTGCTGAGCGAAGTCTTGGAAATGAGTCGGTAGATTTCTTACCTTACTAGATGGTATCTACGCCTGGTTGGAATCCTTCGGCAATGAACAGGTCCTGAGAATTCTCGGCTATTGCGTGTTCAATTAGCCGGCGAATAGTGTCCTTCGCTGGGGGAACATGCCCTTCGCCCCAGTGTTGACTATAGGTGAATACGTTCCTATCACACTTAGTTGCTCCGAGGAATGGCATTAGATGCTCTGTGACGTGATGGACATCCGTCGGCTCCTGCAAGACGTAGACAGTGGACGACGGCTGCTTTGAAATATCGTACAAATCAACTACCGAGGTGATTACGCCGGATTCTTGAAGCATTTTGGAATTGCCGCCCCAACAGATGTTGAGATACTCGCGATAAAAGCGAGGGTAATACTTAGCGATATCCGTCTGTGGATTCCAAACGATTGCTAAAGAGTTCGGGATTAAGTGAGCGAAAACGAGTGACGCAAAGCCACCGGCAGAGCCTCCTAGAAAAATCACCTTCGGTGCATTAATCCTATTGGCAATCTCCTGGATTACGCGAGCGAGAGAAATTTGCAGATTCGGAGCAGAAGAATTTCCAGTGAACCAAGAAATCGACAGGGATTCGTCCAAATACAAACTTGGATCGCTTATTGATAGGCGAGCGACATCAATGCCCTCAACAATGTGCCTTCCGCTTAGGTAAGGTAGATGAACCCGTGGTCCTTTACGTCCATGCAGAATTACGAGCAGAGGTTGCTTTTGAGCGCCTTCGAACTCGAAATCTGCGGTCACATTGTGTTCCATAATCCGAAAGCGGCCTTGCGGAACAGATGAAGATTTTAGGAACTCAGCGAAAGATGGAAAAACCTGGCCCGCTTTATGGTGTGTTGCCGTGTGAGAGCGATTCGTGCCGAGCTTTCCGATGATACTCAAAGAAGGCTTGTTGGGCGTTTGAAATGCATCGGAGGCAATTGAGTGAATTTTCGTATGTTCGATTGGTTCCCCGTGCTTGAGGGAGAATTCCAAGATGTGTTGAACATTCTTTGACGCATCGGCATCCTGGATCCACATCGCAAGGTGTAGGGCGAGAACCCAACCCTGATGTTCCTTTTCGTTAAACGTCTTGGCGTCTGTGAGCCTAGGTTCCGTTGAAAAATCTTCCAATTTCGCAAGCCAACCGAGTCGAGCCCTAAGGGTAGCATCGCGGCGACTCCCGTCAGTCCCACGCAGTTGAAGGTACGCGACAGTCGACTTGTCGACGAAGGAGAGTTCTGGGAAATCCCGAGTCGAATACGTGGCACCGCTGGACACGCTGACGGGAACAGTTATCTTCTTCTCTGGGGAGCTAAATACTGCAACCAAAGTAGCGGAGTCACTTTTGAAAGCTGGTACAGTGAATTGGTACATAGCCAATAAAGTACCTGATTTATTGACTGTCCGGACTTTATAGTCTTGAAGGGAAGAGTAAATGCCAGGGAAGTACATAGTCTTAGTTGAGACTATTTTCTGCGACAACGAGCGAGATGCGACTGTTCGACAGGATTTTTTCCAACGCTGGTATATATCGCTACGTGCCCTTGCAAGTGTTTCCGTTCCTGTTGATTGCACAGTCAAGTACATACTGTATCTGTCTGACGACAAGCTGCAGGAGAAAGTACTGGTCCAAGCGTTCTTAGCTAGCCTGAATCCGGAAGTCGCGCGAAGATTTGTTGTAGTTCCTTATGAACACCCCACCGATGGTTATGAATCAGAAGGAGTTGTGCATCCTGATTCTTTGAAGAATCCAAACAAAACGGCGCCTCGCCGTGATTGGTTGTTTGAAGCTGCATTGACTCGGATCAGCGTCGAAGGATACGACAGGGTAATTAGAGCGACGCTTGACGATGATGACTTCTGGTTGCCGTGGCAACTGCACGAGATTGTCCAAGCTGCCGAAGGAGTCTTTGAACCCGGCAAAATTCTTGGAGTCGGATTGAGGAATGCTCTGGTGGCATACCATGACGCATCGAAAGTTGATGTGGTCGAACTGACTCACCATATGAACGGGAACAAGTTTTACTTATCGGAGATTGGATTGTTCAGTCGGCAACGCGTGCTTAGTCCGTGGAGCATTCCAGAAGACTTTAACGAAGCCAACATTGCCAGGATGGGAAGAGCTGGTGTTAGCCTGACTAGCGTCGGCGAGAATAATCCTGGATGGATCTATAACCGATGGGGTGGCAACCTTTCGTTGCATGACAAGTCAAAATATTACATTCAAAATATGTCTACATTCGGATTTGATAATGCCTACGAGCTAATTGATTCAGCTGTGTCGCGTCTCAGCTCCGGTGTTTCTTACGAGGTGGCCTCAATTGAATCGTCCAACGACGCGGGTTCCGAGGTGTGAATTGGATGATCAAGAGGTCTTTTGAGCGATACGTGAACTGGGGAGAGGTTCACGAATATCGGGACTTCGAACATTTTGAGCATCGAGCATCAAATCGCGGCTTCCATATGATTGGCTATGGCACGGGATACTTGGATGTCTATGTTGAAGATAAAGGCGCAGAAACCACAGTTGTATTTTTCCATGCTGCGATGGGCCTTGACGATCTGACTCTACCGGTTTTCACTGGACGGAATTTGATGGAAGGGCTAGAAGCAAATGCTATCTATATTTCGGATCCTTCGCTTGAATTCGGTCTTGGGCTCGGGTGGTATGCCGGCGACTCCGACCGTCCAATGCAACAGGATTTGCCTCGGGTTTTAGAGTCGTTGATTTCGCGGATACGTACGCACAAGTATTTGGTATTTTTTGGGGCATCCGGTGGCGGGTTCGCCAGCCTATTCTATGGAAGCCTTTTCTCGAAAGCTTTATCTGTGTGTGTAAATCCGCAAGTGAACATATTCCGGTACCTGCCCGGTGCATTTGAGCCCTATCTTGAGGCTTGTTGGCCACAGGAGGGAAACACTTCAGTACAGTTCGTTTCTGATGTGTCAGTGCAGTACCGGGGAGGTCGTGCCGAGAATACAGTCCTCTATTTACAAAATCTTGGCGATGCTTCCCATATAAGGGATCAACTACTGCCATGGCTTGAAGAGGGGCCACAGCGGGAAGTCGAATTCTTTCTACATCTTGGACAGTGGGGGAAGGGGCACCGCGCACCGTCGATAGCAGTCCTAAAGCCCCTTCTTGAAACTGCAATTGCCGTACGGGGGAATTGGCCTCGATTGGACATCGACGTTGAGAAATGTCTTGACCCCGAAAGAATTCGAAAGAAGTCGGTCAGCTATCTTAATTCTTTGAAGAAATAGCTGAGAACGCATTACTCTGCTTGCGACAATTCTAATTTAAGACATTCGCTGCTTCATCATCGAATACGATTTTCGTCGGCTCGTAGAATCTCATCAGCATGTCAATCACATCGTTTGCTTCCTTTTCTTTGCCTTGTGCCTTCGCACGTGACCAACGTTCGTACCACTTGACGGCCATCTTGGCAGGAAGATCCGTCACAAGATTTCCGTCGTGGAGCCACAGGGCTCTTGAACAGTGTTGCCGTATGGTTCCAGCGGAATGTGAAACGATAAAGACCGTTGCTGCTTCTTCGAGAAATTGATCCATTCGCTCTTGTGCCCTGCGGTTAAATGTGGAATCGCCGGTAGCGAGTGCTTCATCGACTAGCAGGATTTTCGGACGAATTGCCGTTGAAATGGCAAATTTTAGGCGTGCTGCCATGCCAGAAGAGTAGGTGCTTAAAGGGCGATGAATGGCATCACCAATCGAGGCCCAAGTCGCAACAGGCATCACGAGCTCCTCAGCCTCTTCGGGGGTTAGCCCTTTCGCTAGCAATCCTAAGCGTACGTTCTGCACACCAGATAAGTGGGGCTGCAGAGCTGCAGAAACGCTTAGAAGAGATGGCTGGTTAGAAACCAAGATTTCTCCGGTCGTCGGACTTTCATTGCCGGCGATCATCGAAAGTAGCGTTGACTTCCCGGACCCGTTTTGTCCTAGGATGCCGATAGACTCGCCCTGTTGGGCAACAAAGCTCAATGGCTTAACAGCTCTTACTGTAGTGAGCTTTCGCTTCGGCCAGTTGAGATGCAACTCGCTGCCGTCGCGACTGATTACGTAATTCTTCGAAACGTTTCGAACGGCAACGCTGATATTATTTGATGTGCGCATATCTCTCCTCGGCCTCCCAAAAGTAGACCAGTCCAAATACAAACAGTAAGAGCGTCCATCCGCTTAAGTAAAGCCACTGGACTATAGAGGGAACTACGCCGTCTAGAGTGCATTGGCGTAGTGCATGAAGGAATTGATACACGGGATTGATTTGCATTGCTGTAGATAGCGCGGTGCTTCCCGAGAATCGGTCAAGATTGAAGAATACTCCTGAGATGAAAAATAAACCCTGCGTAACTAACCGCAGGAAGTTTCTTCCGTCAGGGAAAAAAGCGGTAAATCTCGCGGTTATCATCATTGCACCAGCTGCCCATACGTGCATCATAATGAAAAGAATCGGAACTAAAATGATTGTCCACGAAATGCCCTTGTTCCATTGAAAAAGAAGAGCCGCGCCAATTGCTACCAAACCTGGGATTAAGTTGTCTAGGGCTGCGTGGATTGAGTTGCTGATTGGGATCGTTGCTCGCGGGAATTGGAAAGAACCAATAAGATTCCGATTTCGTTGAATGAGG
Organism: Corynebacterium sp. HMSC059E07; assembly: GCF_001814395.1. NCBI lineage: Bacteria > Bacillati > Actinomycetota > Actinomycetes > Mycobacteriales > Corynebacteriaceae > Corynebacterium > Corynebacterium sp. HMSC059E07. The sequence continues at coordinate 19,372 of NZ_KV816320.1, read as the reverse complement.
CTCGATCCTCCATTGATTCCACCAATTAGGAAGCGGAAAAAGACGACGCCGATCGTGAGAAAGCCAACAAAATTGTCGATTCCTCGATGCGTGCGAAGTACTACTCCAAAGATTAGTGCGTAAATTGCAATTTGGAAGGCAGGGTTTAGAAGCATCCATAATCGGCCAAAAAAGGTGCCGCGTCCATCTCCGAAGGACGAACTTTGAGCATAGGCCACCATGAAATAACGATTTTCCCAGAGCTCCTTGAGGTAGGTGAAAAAAGTTGGCCGGTAGTTTAGGGAACGAAGGCCAGATCGGTCTACGAGAACAACATTTGTAAGCTTGGGATGCTGTTCATTTTTGATATCTTGACCGGACATCGTAGCTCCTGTCATTTCGTCCAGTAGTGGGCTCGGTCTGATTGTACTTGGCGACAACGGCACTTAGGAATCTGTTCCTGGCGCCTCTAGCACAATTAGCGAGTTGACCCGTGGGGCGTCCCTGCGCAGACCCGAAGAAAGTCGAATCAATGAAAGAGTGCCGCAAGATAATTTGGGTAAAGTGATTGTACAGCGCACGGTTATCGAAGAAAAACGTGTGGTTGTTGATAACGAAGAGAAGGTGTGGTTGTTGAATTCAGCGACGGAAACTTTGGTCATCACGTTCAAGGGCATCCCTTCTACGAGTGATATTTCGATGGATCGGCTCAATGTCGGCGAGTTTCGAGCGTCACGCATCAGCGGTATTCTTTGGGGACAGTCGGTTTCGTCGAACGCATCTGGTTCATCTTCCCTGTCTGAAATACCTCTTTCTGACGCAGTCAATTCTTTCGGTGAATGGGCAGGGGTCTTTCGAGCGGCAGACGGTAGTACCGTTATCGCAGGCGACCCGTTTGGTTACTGTCCAATTTTCATGGCCTCTTTCGACGATGGGAACGGATGCTTTGACTTGATTGTGGGCAATTCTTTTCCCGCGGTTGTGGAGGAATGCCGAATTCAAGGGCATACGGTTTCAGCGAATGCAGCATATCCAGGACTCGTCTTGGGGACACAGCATTCGATCGCGCATACCCTCGTAACGTCGGACACACCACTTAATGAAGTCCGTTTGCTCAAGCCGCGGGAGGTGCTTTTCGTAACAAACGGGGGATTTGCTTGTGCAGAGCTACGCGACCCGGACGATTCGTTGACGTATGAAGAGCTTATTTCCAAGGGAGTAGATAAGGCGCTTCGTTCAATTAACCAAATGTGTTCTGCAGGTACTGAGATGCAGATCCGTTTGTCGGGCGGCAAGGACTCGCGGACAGTCCTGTCACTCTTGGAAGCTGCCGGGGTTGCTCAAGATATAAGTGTTTTTACAGTTGACCCTAGGCGCGCAGGTGCAGGCTTCGCAGCAGAGATTCTTCCTAATGATTTAAGGATTTCTTCATATCTGAAGGATCGGAATGGGATGAAGTGGTCCGTTCCCGGGGAGATCTTGATGCGGAATATTGAACCCCATGAGCATCTCTTGTCTTGGCAGAAGTATCGAGGTGGGTACAACTTTAAGTATTCGCCTTCCGTTCGAGGCGGAACTCGAGTCGATGAGCTAGTTGAAATATATGGCGGAACTGGCGAGGTCTTTCGATCTTTCTGGGCACGATCTTTGAGTTCAAATAAATATTTGAAAGGCGTCTCATGGACGTCGGAGGCCAAATATGACGATGCAGACAAGTTATTTGACTTCTTGTATAGGCCGTGGTTGATTGGCGCGGATGAGGTTGAAAACGTGCGTCATCGGTTTATTCGTTCTTTGGAGCTCGAGCGGCACAGTGATTTAACCGATGCAATCGATGAGCATTATGCAAATTATCGAAATCGCGGGCATTTTGGCACCGCTCGAGCAGCTGCAAATAGCAATGTGTTTAACGCCTTGCCACTGTCTCAAGTTGAGTTCCTAAAGGCATCCAAACTGCTGGCTCAAGATGATCGCTTAGACGGCAAGGTTCTTTTCGATATTATTCAAATGACGTCTCCTAGCTTAAATGAGATTGAATTCGAATCTGGTAGGTGGCCTGGTCGGTTTGGAGTATCAACCTATGCTGAAGCACCCGAGCTTGACGCGCGTGACTATTACGCAGCCCTTGATTTTGGTAGGGATCGGGTAAGTCATCTCGACCCTATCCAATCGGGCCCTTCTTTTGACCCCAATGCCTGGCTTGGTGCGCAGTTTGACCAGACCCATCAGGAGCTGCTCGAAGCGGAGCCATTCGCCAAGTATTTTGACGAGGGGCGTGGGGAAGCGTTGAAGCGCAGGTTCGATGGCGCCAATCTTGCCGAAAAAGGGCGCGTCTTATCGAAATTACAGGCCATGCGCTCAGCTCTGAGTGGTCAAATCGCAGACTGTCGTTTGGAATTCGAGTCCAAAGACGGAAAGCTGATTGAGACGGCACCGTCTCAGGGATCTGTCAGAACTGTTGCAGCCTCGCCTATCCGGCGGAATCCTGAGTTGGTCAATTGCGAGCTCAAGTTATTCCATTTGGCAAATAGCAAAGTCGTCGCAAGCGTAGACGTGCGAGCTTGCGGAGGCAGCGATCTTGAGTTTGCCTTTTATTTTTTTCAAGGGGACAAGCGAACCGCATTTAAGTGGTTTAGTCCAAGCACGATAGCTGAGTTTGAGCCGAACCCAGCGTATGGGGACGAAATTGCTGTGCGTGCTTTCGTACGCGTCCGAGGCGCAGGAGAGCCTCTTGTAACTCTCGAAAATGAGCTTGAGCGTTAGTCTCAATTGAAAGGAAACAATAGTGCGCGTTGGAATTTATGGGAGTTGTATTTCTAGGGACATTTTCAACCTTGAACGCCCAGGACTCGAGATGTCGGGTTACTTCGCGCGTTCATCGTGGATTTCTGCAACGAATCCCTCGGTTGCTAGGCCGAATGTCCAAAGCCGTTTGACGAGTCCGTTTCAGCAGCGGATGGTCGAGCGAGACTTTTTGTCGTCGTCGATCACTGGGCTGCTTGCGCTTGATTCCGATCTAATTTTGCTCGATTTGATTGATGAACGCGCTGGTGTCGTACGTGCCGAAAGCGGAGGCTATCTAACTTACCTTTCAGAAATGAAAGGCTCGGGGTGGCTGGATCATGTGAGGCATTCAAGCCTTATTCGATTCGGAACTCCTATGCATCTGAATCTATTCAAAGATGCAGCTGCTAAGGTTTTGGAATCTCTCAATGGGTGCCGTGTGGTCGTTCTCGCATCGAAATTTGCTTCGAACACGGAGGACGGAAAGGCCGTCCCGCCGGCAAGTGGTCGATCGGCAGAAGAATGGAATGACCTGTACGCAGAGTATTTCGGAGTGCTCGAACAGATTGGCTTTGATGTGCTTCGAATGCCAGATGAACTTTGCATTGCCGATTCAAAACATCGGTGGGGTGTGGCCCCCTATCATTACATAGAAGACTTCTATTCTGAAGCCGCCCGGTTACTCGCGGAGACTGGTACCAACCTCTAAGTGGGATTTGTCAATGACTCTTTACGAGGGATGGGGCTTGTTCGATGCAAGGAGGTCAATTTGTCGTTGCAACGCCCCTGTCGGGCAGTTATGTCGGTGATATGCTAGCTGCCTGAGTGTCGTCGCTGCCGTCATCAAGAACGTCACCGAACAATCGGTGTCCTGTTGAGAGTTCACCCCGTCTAGTATAGGAGAAACGTAATGTATTCTGATGAATTTCGAAGCTACCAGAAGATGCGCAGCTTGCGAATCGCTGAAGCAGTTTCGGATCCTGAAGGTCTTTACGTAAAGCTCAATGAGTTGTCGGGAAAGTCGCGGCAGCGGGAAATGCTCAAGATGGAGAAGGAGCGTCAGGACCTCAAGCGTCGTGTGTCGGCAGCTCACCGCAAGATTAAGCAGCTTCAAAAAGAAAACTCTGATCTGAAACGTGAAAGAGAGCTGGCGAAGGATCGTCTGGAGAAGCTACGAAAGTCGCGCACCATGCGGGCAGGGCGAGCAGTGACCAGCCCTGCCCGCTTTGGCCGTAGTTTCGCCAAGAATCCGAAGAAGGCATCTAGCGATGCGGCGAAGAAGTTCAATAAGACGTGGGAGAAACTTCGCTCGACTCTCACTGCAGCACAACTGAAGAGTTTCGCGCCGGCGCAACCGACGAAGTCGGATAAGGCGGCGCAGACCGCACGAAAAGCCGAAGCGAAGACGCAAACATTTAAACCGGCGATGAACCTGACACCGGCTGAGGCCTTCGCGCGCGACAAGTCAGCAGGCACACTCGAGAGGTTGATGAACCATAAGTGGTACATCGAGGGTGCGATTACGGAGACTGCGGCGCTGCTCTCCGAGAATGCTGATCTCCGCGGGGAGATGTCGGAGAAGGGCCAGATCCTAGCCGTACGTATCATGGGCGCCGCCTCCCTGAACGTGGATCAGCTCTTACCGGCGCGTAGCAAGGGCGCTGCATACGTTGTGGAGCCGCGACGTGTTATGTACTGCGTACACCAGACCCCAGTGTACAACTCTAATGGTTACTCCACGCGTACTAGAGGAGTGGCTAAGGGTCTGAAGGCCGCTGGATGTGATGTGGTTGTCGTCGGACGTGCCGGTTACCCTTGGGACTCCAAGGCGGATGTGAAAAAGCCAAAAGAGCTGCGAAATTCCGTCGAGATGGATGGCGTTGATTACGTCCATCTTCCTGGAGGAAACCTAAACCGCGACCCCTTTGACTTGTTTGTCCTTGAGTGTGCGGATGCGCTGGTGCGTGAGGCGCGTATTCAACGCCCCCGTGTAATCCAGTCGGCCTCTAACTTCCGCACGGCGCTGCCGGCGCTTATTGCTGCGCGCCGCGTTGGTGTTCCATTTGTTTATGAGGTCCGTGGGCTGTGGGAGTTTACCGAGGTTGCGGCGAAGCCGCACTTCAAGGACACCGAACGCTTCAACCTCATGCGTGACCTTGAGACTTTCGTAGCACAAAATGCCGACGTAGTTCTTGCTATCACCCGACAGGTGGAACAAGAGCTTGTTGCGCGGGGTGTTCCGGCAGACAAAATCGTTGTTGCTCCAAACGCCGTTGATCAGGACGTATTTCTTCCCCTACCGCGCGACGTAGATTATGCCAAGTCGAAGAGGATTTCCACAGAAGTTCCAATCATCGGTTTTGCTGGCTCGATGGTCGAGTACGAAGGCCTGCACCTCCTGTTAGAGGCTTCGTCACGATTACAGCAGCGAGGCATTGGGCACCAGATTGTGTTCGCTGGCTCAGGTGCCGCAGAGAAGTCCCTCAAAGAACAGGCTAGAGATTTTGAGCTCGGAGACTGGGTCCGTTTCCTCGGTCGTCTGCCACAAGAGGAAATGCCGCGCCTACAGTCGACGTTTGACATCGTGTGCTGCCCGCGTCTGTCGACTATTGTCACTGAACTTGTAAGCCCGTTGAAGCCACTCGAGTCGTTTGCAACAAGCAAGGCCACCGTACTTTCCGATGTTGCTCCCAACGTCGATCTCGCGGGGGAGGGCAACTCCCGAGCTTTGCTGTTTGAAGCTGACAACGTTGAAGCCCTAGAACGCGCCTTGGAGAAGGTTATCGTCGACGACGATCTTCGAGCTGACTTGGGCCGTACCGCGCGTTTATGGGCTGTGACAGAGCGTTCGTGGACCTCCATCGGAGCGATCATGGAACAAGCTCATAAAAAAGCCGAGCTCTCGTACGAGGAAGCCACCGCAAACTCACGTTCTCTTCGCGAGCTCCATGTCGGTGTCATCGGCGACGAGTTCACTCGTACTACACTGCAGTCTGCATTTGACGTCGAGCTTCTCGACCGTGAACGCTGGAGCGACCAGCTGAGCAATGACCGACAGTTCGATCTCATCTTCGTTGAATCCGCATGGGAAGGTAACGAAGGGCAGTGGAGCCGTGGCATCGGCCACTATTCGGATGAGGAAAGCGCTGATCTCCGTGGACTATTGAATCTGGCGAAGGAACTTGGCGTTCCCACTGTGTTCTGGAACAAGGAGGATCCGGTTCACTTCGTGCGATTCGCCCCGAATGCTGCGCTCTTCGACCACGTGTTTACTACTGATGCCAATGTCATCCCGCGCTACCACGCGACTCCGGGACAGGTGAACAGAACGATTTCCGCGTTGCCGTTCTACGCGCAGCCAGAGATCCACAATCCGTTGCCAACGGACCGTCCGTTCCATGAATCCATTGCCTACGCCGGTACCTACTACGGTGACCGATACAAGGAGCGCTCAAAGGGACTCGAAATGCTGCTTGAGGCTGCGAGTCGCTACCCGCTGGACATTTACGATCGCCAGGCGAAGAACCCGGATTCACCGTATAAATTCCCATTGAAGTACCAGCCAAGTGTGCGCGGCGCACTCCCGTATTCTGAGGTCATCAAGTCTTACCGGACCCACTTAGTGCATTTGAACGTGAACTCGGTTCTAAACTCGCCGACGATGTTCTCCCGTCGTGTAGTGGAAATCCCAGCGTGTGGTGGCTTGGTGCTTAGCCCCTACGGCCGTGGCATTACAGAGACGCTTGGCTCGAATGTAGCGTGCTCCAACCGCGATGACGATCACCGTGCTTGGCTTTACGACTGGACCTCGAACCCGCTTGGTCGTCTCGAGGAAATTTGGCGTCAGATGCGCACCATCTACCGCTCTCACACCACGGAGACAGCGCTGGCTATTTTAGCCCGCACAGCTGGCGTTCCAGTCAGCGGTCTCCACCTCGCCCAGTATGTCGCCCGTCTCGAGCTTGTTGATTGCGATGCCACCACCCGCGACGAAATCATCACCGCCCTTCTATCGCAATCTCGTCTTCCGCTCGCAGTACTATCGAATACCCTGAACGATGCCGATCGGGCGCAAATTGAGGCTGCCGGAATTCGCGTCGTCGATTCGCTGGAGGAAGCAGAGACTCTCTCAGACAATCTATTTGAGGTCGCGTTCGCTCAACCAGCCGCACGTACTTTTGCGGAAGACGTGCTGCTGCCGACTCGGTTCGGCGATTACGAGGAGATTCACGTCCGCGACGGCGAAAGCTTTGCTATCAGCGATCCGACCATCGAGCTCCTCGGAGATGCTGAGGCCGCTGGTCGTTCCTCGGACGGGATTGTCGCCCGGCGTATCGGGGACCAGAGTCTGGGCTACCCACGCGTTGTCGTGACATTGCCGGTTGAACAAGACATTGAGTTCTGGAACGACGCGGATTCACCTGCAGCCACACGAACCACCCACCAAACTGATGAGACGAGTGCCGCTGATGCCTTCCATGGCAAGAAGGTTGTAATTGCTGGCCACGATCTAAAGTTCGCGCAGGGGATTTTAGCTGCACTGCATGACGCCGGCGCCGAAGTGCTGATAGATCATTGGGAGAGTCACTCAAAGCATGATGAGGCGCACTCCCTAGAGTTGCTGAAACAAGCAGATGTTGTTCTCTGCGAATGGGGATTGGGGAATGCCGTCTGGTACTCCCAAAACGTTCGCGAGGATCAGCGGCTTGTCGTACGTGTCCACTCACAGGAGCTTTTCCGGCCCTACTTGAAGCAGACGTTTGTTGAAAACGTCGACACGTTTATCTTTGTCGGAGAGCTCATTCGTGCTGCCGCAGTGACGTCCCATGGTATCCCGCCGGAGAAAACGGTAATCATTCCGAATCCTGTGGACATTGAAAGCCTTGCGATCCCAAAGGAGCCGGGGGTCGAGAAAACCATTGGCTTCGTAGGCATCGTCCCGCGTTCCAAACGACTAGACCGCGCCCTCGATGTGTTAGAGGACCTGCTGAATCGCGATCCAGAATTCGTGCTTCGAATCAAGGGGAAGACTCCTGAGGACTATCCGTGGATGAAGAACCGCCCTGAAGAAATGCGGTTTTACGAGCAGCAGTACAGAAGAATCGACGAGATCAATGCTAGGTTCCCGGGTGCAGTTGTCTTCGACGGGTTTAGCCCTAACATGGCTGAATGGTATTCCAAGGTGGGTATCGTACTTTCTACCAGCGAGTTTGAGTCATTCCACTTGACTATCGCCGACGGCGCTGCGTCCGGCGCCTTGCCACTTGCTCTGAACTGGCCGGGGGCGGACCGGATCTATCCGACTGCGTGGTTAGCTGGTACTTCAAGCGATATCGCTGAGCGAATTATTGAGACAGTGACTAACTCGAGTTCTGAGATCGTCAGCAATCAGTTCATGGCAACTGTAGAAAGATTTGACAAGAAACGGGTTTTGTCGGCCGTTCTGGCAGTATTAGGAGGCTAGTTCCGTCAATTATTGTGGGAAATAGTCGCAATTAAACTACTTGTAGCTGGGGGAAATAGCTGCCCCCAGTACCCAGGGTAGCAAGAGACATCGGCCTCGAGTGTGACAGTTCCCTATTTGAACCAGAGCGGGTACTGATCCTCTTATGCCTTAGCTATAGATGGCTTTCTGTGGGCTCTTTGGTGCGGACGAACGGGCCACGATTAGTAGATTTGGTAGTTGACTGTGTATTGACTCAACACTGACTCTGGTGACAGGGGGTGCGAGTATTTAAAGTTGCCTGAACAGGCAAGCGATTCCCAACAGAAGTGCTAAAGTGTCCTTCGGACGTCGGAACACTTTCTCTCTATTTTCCACGATTTGGGCACCGTGACTCCCAGTCTAGGAAATTGTCGATTGTTAAGGATTTTTCTTGAAGAAAAGATTTACGGTTCCTACTGGAGCACTGGGGTTTTCAGTTCTTGTAGAGACTCTTCGCCCATTGGAATCAAAAGATTTCGTAGTGTGTGTCTCAGCTGGAGAAAGTCTGCCCGATTCAGACTCGGAAATCGCTACTGATCTCAGTTGGTCTTCTGGACTGAATACTTTCTTCCATTATTGTGGAACCAGAAAGGCTACTGGTTGGGTAAGCCTACGGGAATTTATCTGGGACAATACTGCGGGGGGTATTGTGATTGAGATTAGAAACAGGGCGGCCAAAGACTTGGCGGATGCAATCACTGACATTCGTTTAGGAGTTCGTTTGGCAAACCAAGGATTGAATCGGGTCACTATTGTCGGAGAGGACGTATAGCCGTGGACGTATCGGTAGTCATTGGTTTTCGTGATTGGGGAATTCGACGTCTAAGACTGGCAGTTACCAGTATCAAAGAATCGTTCGGAACTGCCGAAGGTGAAGTGGTGCTGTCTGACTTCGGCTCTGTCGATCGGCATGCAAGCGAAGAGCTCGCGAAGGAGCTCGGGATTCAATACGTGTATACCGAGACGGATGGACCGTGGTCTCGTTCTCGCGCTCTCAACGCAGGATTTGCAGTTTCTAAGGGCGATATCCTCGTGTCGACCGATGCCGATATGGTTTTCGCTCCGAAGTCATTCGAGAGAATCGTTGAGGTAGCCAAGTCTAACCCGAATTCAGCGTTCTTTCTGCAGTGTAGAGACCTACCTGAGCATATGACTGATGAATGGGTGGATGAGAACCCAGACGAGTGGGCTGAGATGGAAGCCGCAAGCAGGCTGCGTCCCCGGTGGGGAATGGGCGGCATGATGGCGATTTCGCGTGTGGGTTTTGAGGCTATTCGTGGCTTCGATGAAAGACTTCACACCTATGGTGGCGAGGACTTGGACTTTGCTCAGCGAGCTCGCCGAGCCGGATTCAAGACAATGTGGATCGAGGATCCTCAAGTCCGGATGTACCACATGTGGCACCCACCGACAGCCAAGGTGGTTGCGAAGACTCCCGAAGGAGTTTTGGCAGTTCAGAAGAACCGCAACGTTGTATACAATGACAAGACGTTCGTACGGAACTTCCTTAACTGGCAGTACAGGCCGAAAGATGCAGCTCCTTTGGTGACGATTGCTATCGCCACTAAGGACCGCGCTGACATCATCGGTGAGACGATTCAGTCTGCGTTGTTCCAAAGCGTCCAGGACTTTGAAATCGTGGTCGTGGACGACGGAGGAACTGACAATCTCGAGGAAGTATTGGATAGTTTCAACGACTCGCGGATTCGGTACTTCAGCCAAGAACCGCAAGGTATCTCAGCTGCAAGAAATAAGGCACTTGATGCTTCGAGGGGCCTTTATACCGCCGTCATCGACGACGATGACATTATGCATCCTCGTCGCCTTGAATGGCACTTGGCGTCGCTCGATGAAGGGCTCGACGGCAATGTCGGGTCGTTCCTCAACTTTCAGAACGACACCGGTGAGCTGGAACTTCAAATTTCGATGATTCCCGCTGTCTACACGGCGTTTGAAAAAGGTGCGGCGCCCGGGCACGGTACTTGGTTTATTCGGACGGATGTGCTTCGCCGATTTAGGTATGACGAAACATTAACCAGTGGTGTTGATAACAACATCATGTTGAGGATGCTTCGTTCCGGCGTGAAGCTCGGTCATACCGGAAAGCCAGTGACGCTGCGTCGCCAGCATTCTCGACAGGTCACGGTTACTGATAATAAGAACCAGGCGGAGGCTGTGAATTCAGCGCTCGCCTTCTTCACGTGGAACCTCAACAACTGGACTAGGAAGCGGCTTGAGGAGCAGAGGAGCTCTGAGGGGGCTTGGCCACAGATTGAGGACCGTGAAGCCTTGATTGAGCAAGCCCGAATTTATTTGCCGGATCATTTGAGCCAGCGCACCGTTGAAGTCCTGTCTGAAGAGGTAATTCCCCATGACGGATGGGATGGCGATGTAAATTCTCATTTCGTAACCCTGGAAGGCGTAGGCGCTGCCCATGTCGCTGAGGTACGACACGCCAGCTTCGCGGACCTTGTCCGGCTGCGCCAACATGGTCTCGATTTCACTGCGCGTCCTGATTCCGACGAATCGGAAGCAAGCTGGATGGAGTCGCTAGCGAAGATGCTTGAGAGCAAGATAGGCCCCGACATGTTTGCAGTAGTGCTTCCCAGTGACGCCTCGGCCGATCAGGATACGCAAGAGCTTCTTCAGGGGTCTGCTACTTTCGCGGACTCGAAGTTCGATTTCAGCGTTCGGCTAATTGATTCGGGTGAAGATTTTGAATTGCCAGCTGGCAGCTATGTACTTGGTCAACACTATTTTGGAGTCAAATAGATGAAGTTCACGCAGGAAACAAACTCGCTTGGACAGTTCAGCCTTGTGTGGGAACGGACCGAGTACGATGCTTTTCCGCCAGCCCAGGCATTCACCGCAGATCATGCTCCCCGTGTTATCCATCCCGATCGTCGCGCTGTAGCTCTCACTCTTCTTTTCTCCCCGTGGGCGGGCGACGAGATGACCTTTCCTGGAAGGATTGGCCCCAATACCGCGCACGAGATTCGAGAGTTCACGGAAAATGCGTCATCGTCGATTGGCCCGATTGAGTATTACCCGAAGGGGCTTCCCATCGGAGCCTTTTCAGGAACGGTATCCAATCAGCTTGATGGGTTTGCTGACGTGGAGAAGCCTGCAATCTACGATTTGCCTAATCATGAGTTCAATGGTGCCCTTCGTACGATGAAATCGTTGGCCATCGGAACCAACAGTTTTATGTTCAAGAGGCACGATTCCGACATTGTCCCAGCCATCGGCGTGGGCGTGCTTTTCGCTGAAGATCTTGGGCTGGATGAAATTGTGATTGAGTCTGACTTGAGCGAAGAACAACTGACCTCTTTACGTAGGCTGCTTTCTGCAGTTCGACTTGGCCTGTCAATCAGGTAAATCTACTTCTGGAAGGGCAGTAACAATATGAAGGCATTGGTTACTGGTGGCGCGGGATTCATCGGTTCGCACTTGGTAGATCTCCTAGTGTCGGAAGGCTACGACGTCGACGTGCTGGACAATTTCTCTTCGGGGCGCGAGGAGAACCTTGCAGACGCGCTAGCCTCGGGAAAAGTTGAAATTCTCCGGGATGATATTCGTAGTTTCGATTTTGATAAGCACTTTGCGCAGGCCCCAACAGATGTTGTGTTCCACCTCGCTGCTCAGATTGACGTTCGCAGGTCGGTCGAAGCTCCAGAGGAAGATTGCGAAACTAATGTGGTCGCCACCGTCAAGATCGCTAACGCCGCGCGTAGGCACAACGTGAAGAAGATCATCCACACGTCGTCTGGCGGTTCGATTTACGGTAATCCTGAGACTTTCCCCGTCGATGAGTCTTATGACGTTATGCCGGAATCGCCCTATGCGGCCGGCAAGGCAGCAGGGGAGTTGTACCTAGGCATGTTCTGTCGCTTGTACCCGCAGCTGCAGTGCGCGTTTATCGCGCCGGCGAATGTCTATGGTCCGCGTCAAAATCCGCACGGTGAGGCCGGCGTGGTGGCCATCTTTGCAGAGCGATTGCTCAATGAACAGCCCACCAAGGTTTTTGGTAATGGTGGAAATACCAGGGATTACGTGTTCGTCAAGGACGTAGCGCGCGCCTTCTACCTTGCTTGGCTGCATGCCCCGAATAGCGAGAGGTTCAACATTGGAACTGGCGTTGAGACTAGTGACCGAGAGCTCCACACGATGGTGGCGGCAGCAGCCGATGCTGTGGACCAGCCTGAGTTTGCACCGGCCCGGCTTGGCGACGTCCCCCGCTCCTGCCTGAACTCGCGCAAGGCTGAGCAACAGCTGGGGTGGAACGCAGGAGTGTCAATTGAAGAGGGAATTCGCACCACGGTTGACTTCTTCCGGGACACAAACTAGCGCAAAACACAGGGGTCTGCCGAGCGGCTATTTTGCTCTGTAATACGATTAATCTATGCATGATATCAACACTGTCCGCACCGTCGTAGTCCCTGCCGCTGGTATGGGCACCCGTTTCCTTCCAGCCACTAAGACCGTTCCCAAGGAACTTCTCCCAGTGGTTGATACCCCAGGCATTGAAATGATCGCGGAGGAAGCAGCGGCGGCGGGGGCATCGAGATTGGCTATTGTGACCTCGCCAAGCAAAGACGAAGTCCTGCGCCACTTTGATGAGTTCCCCGACCTTGTGGAGATTCTCCGTGCTCGTGGCAAGGATGAGCAGGCGGCGAAGGTTGAGCGTGCTGCAGAGATCATTCACCCGGTTGCCGTAACCCAGGAACGACCACTGGGCTTGGGGCACGCAGTCGGGTTGGCTGAATCTGTATTGGATGACGATGAGGACTACTTTGCCGTCATGCTTCCCGATGACGTCATTGAGCCGACTGCAGCCATGAGCGAAATGATTCGGGTGCGCCAGGAGCAGGGCGGTTCGGTGTTGCTGGCGGTCGAAGTCGATCCCGTCCACGTCTCCAGTTACGGAGTGTTTGATATTGAGGCTACTGGCGATGCCCGTGTGAAGAAGGTCGTGGGCATGGTGGAAAAGCCTGCGGTCGAGGATGCACCGTCGAACCTGGTGGCTACGGGCCGCTACCTATTAGACCGCGCGATTTTCGACGCCCTCCGTCGCATCAAACCAGGCAAGGGCGGCGAGCTGCAACTTACCGACGCCCTCGATCTGCTCATCTCCGAAGGCCATCCCGTCCATGTCGTAGTCCACGATGGCATCCGCCACGACCTTGGCAACCCGGCAGGATTCATCCCGGCCAGCGTGGAATTCGGATTGCGCCACCCGAAATATGGTCCGGCGCTGTTCCGTGACTTGGAAAAAATTATGGAAAAGTACCGTCCCGAATTAGGGTAGGGGCTCGGTCTACACCAGAAAGTTAATAGTACAATCTTGGCTCAATCAGATGCTCGCGGCGGTCTTAGCCCCGCCATCTGTTACAGACTAATGATAGCTTTGAGTACAAGCTCTTTCGGTCAGTTAGGAAAGAGGGTTCTCTCGTTTAACTCCTTCGGATGAAATCGTGGAATCATGCACTGAGTACTCCAAATCCAATGATTGATTTGGGTACTTGTAATGGTGCAGTCTTGCGATTGTTTCGGGCAGTATCTCGAAAGGGCCGCGTGAAATTGAGTGTACGGAGTTCATAGGAAGAGAATGGGAAATCTTGACTAAAGACTTGACTCTATTTTCCCAGCCTTTTCCGTACTCGAGAATGTCTTTGCGATCCCAGCGATATACTTGATTTCTTACTAGCTTATCGGTGGTCCAGGTTGACATATCGAAATTGAAATTTAAGAACCGTAGCCTGGGATTTTTTGCGTTGGTGACTATCGATTTAAGGCTGGAAGTACCTGGCAATGCTATGTATTCATCAACGTCGATAACGGCTACCCAATCTTCTGGAAAGTTGTCTCTTAACTCAGCTAATTTTTCTGGCAAGTATTTGTACTGCCGATCAGAGAGGGGATCCACAATTGGTAAGCCGCTTTCTTTAATATGTTCGGCGTGATCGGATCGCCATTTCTTTACTGCAGCCCACTTTTCTTCGGGAGATAGGTGGTCGAAGTAGAAGCCGCTCGCCTCCTTGACGGTTAGGTCAAGGTTTATAGGAATTTCTGTTGTGATTTCTTTAAGCAGCTTTTCACTCTCGTCGTTCGGGGCGTCGAGAATGATGTGAAAATAGTTAAAGCCGATTTTGTGATGGTACGAAACCCAGTCTTTGAGGCGCGGGGCATCCCCCCGGGACATCGTCAAAATGTGCAGTTCCAATGTTTCTCACTTACTCATCTGTTTTAAAATATTTCCAATCTATTTTAACCAATTCGCAATAAGATGCGTTTGGTGGATGCTGGCATTTTAATGTTTTCATGGAAGATTCGAGGGTGTCTGATGGTTTGTGTGCGGTGTCTGGTTCCGTGACATCGATCCGCCATGTCGCGCGACATCGATCCGCCCGCCCACGCCCCTGATGTCCGACAACATGGTTCCGCTGTTCCACCCAAACTAAGCCGGCCTGCACAAATGAGTCCAACCGAAGCCCCCGATGAGTTTGAGGTCCAAGCGGCATAAGGTCTGATAGGCTTACACCTACATTTTGTTCACTCCAAGGTGTCTACTTTCCGGGGTCGGGCCCGTTGACTTAAATGAGGTATGGAAGCCTTCCATCCACTTCATCTGTCCTTAACCCACGTCGCCACAATGAAGGAAAGCAACAGCAATTTTGTTAGGAACTATGCAATGAAGCTTCGCAGCGTTGATCTATTTTGTGGCGTAGGTGGGCTAACCTATGGAACCAGGTCGACCGGCATCAATGTGGTTGCAGGTTATGACATTGATGTCAACAGCAAATTGGCCTACGAAGAAAACAACCCCGGTACGGGGTTCATACTTAAGGACGTGGCAGAGATAAAGTCGGGAGAGATTTCGGCTCTTTACCCAAAAGACACCGACGTGAGAATCCTGATGGGATGTGCGCCCTGTCAACCTTTTTCGAGTTACAATCGCCAACCTAGAACCTCTCCATCAAGAAGCTCAAAGATGGAGTTGCTGAGCCATTTCGGCGTCCAGGTCAAGGACAGTCTGCCGGAGATAGTCTCGATGGAGAACGTACCCAATCTCTCCAAAGAGCCGGTATTCGGGAAATTCGTCGCTCTTCTTGAGGAGCTCGGCTATCGCATTGATTGGAAAGTAGTGAACGCCGCGCATTATGGAGTTCCTCAGTCTCGCAAGCGCTTGTTATTGCTTGCTTCCCGACTGGGGCCAATTTCGCTGTTGCCCCCGACTCATAATACGGACAATTTGGTCACAGTCCGAGATAAAATCGGTCGGCTTCCAAAGTTGAATGCTGGCGAAACGCACCAATCGGACAATCTCCATCGTTCGCGCGCTCTGGCTGACATCAATTTGAAGCGGATTCGTGCTTCCAAGCCTGGGGGAACATGGGAGGATTGGCCGAAGTCGCTACTGCCGGACGCATACCGGAGGCCGTCGGGACAATCCTTTAAGTCGGTGTACGGACGTCTGCAATGGGATCAACTCTCGTCAACAATCACCACTCAGTTCATTGGCTATGGTTCTGGACGTTTCGGGCACCCCTCGCAAGATCGAGCATTAAGCCTGAGAGAGGGCGCGCTTTTGCAGACGTTCCCCGAGGACTACACGTTTGTACCCAGAGACGCTGAAAGTAACTATCACGTTCAGCCAATTGCCACGCAGATAGGAAACGCTGTGCCCCCGCGACTGGGAGAGGTCATTGGTGAGAGCATTAAGGCTCACGTAGGCAATTAAGTGCGCTAAACTCTACTTATGGGAACACCTGAATCAATCGAATTTCACACCGCAAACACTGCCGCAACGCATTTGGGCAGAAAACTCTACACGAGCTCACCGTCAGCTCTAGCCGAGTTGATTGCTAACTCATATGACGCCTACGCAGAGAATGTTTGGGTAAAGCTCACTCCTAGAAGCGAGCGGATTGTTATAGCAGATGACGGGATTGGAATGTCTGTTGATGCCGTTAAGAAACAATACGCAAGTATCGGTCAGCCCAAAAAGCCGACACAAGCTCCTCACGGGAAACCCGAACGCAAACCCATGGGGAAAAAGGGGATAGGAAAGCTCGCATCCTTTAGTCTTGGCGGTGAGTTCACCGTTTACACCAAAACACAAGACGAGGATAGCTGGTTTACGTTCACTCTCTCCTACGAAAAAATGGTTAGCACCGAGAATTCTGAAACCTATACTACGCCCGCCAACTTTCTCGATACGTTACCTGAAGAGTTTGCTGCACTTGGGATAAAATCTGGTTTTATCGTTGTAATTGAGGACTTGAGAAGGCAGATCAGACAGGTCACGATTGACAATCTAAAAGTTCAATTAACTCGCCGATTTTCAATTCGAAATTCCGAAATCAAGATTATCGTAAACGAAGATGTAGTCGACCTTTCCCCTTTTGAGCTTCTTTACACCCATATCCAAGCCGTAAATTACGTTGGATATGAAGAAAAAGAAATTCGAGAAATGTTCCCTAAAGCCCGAGAAATTCTCGAATACCAGCCTTCGCACCAGCGGACAAAAATAGCCCGTGATGGCTTAGAACAGTATAACCAAAACGGAGTCAAAGCATGGCTGGGAGTGGTGGACAAACCAAAGCGCTTGACTGACCTCGGTTTAGGTGGCGTACTGGTATATATCAACGGAAAAGTCGCAGATGAAGACTTACTCAAATCGAACAAGTCTGCCCAGATGGGTGGCCAATATGTCACCGGTGAGATGTCTGCGGATTTCTTGAACGAAGAATCCGAGGACCCCATTACCTCGTCTCGACAGGGACTAGATCAGTCGGATGAAAATGTGGATAACCTCATAAAGCTCGCTCAGGCCATGCAAAACAAAGCAATTGAGCAATGGGACAGACTGAAGGAAAAGGAAGCTAAGAGTCGGTTGCCCGAGCAGGTCCGCAACGACGAAAGGTACGCAAAATGGGAAAACAGTCTTTCAAGTCTTCAAAAGAAGTTTAATGGACGGTTACTGCGCATCTTGAGCCAGTTCGAAGATTTTGACAATGAGGAATGGATGTCCGATGAGGAAAAAATTGCTTTTCTGAACAGCACCACTACGTTAGTTCAAAGTCTTGAACTCCAGGAAATTAGTCATGAACTCCCCGACAGCGCGAATGACGAACACCAGTTAATCAGTCTCGTTACTAGGTACCTAGGTAATATTGCTCGCCAAGATCGGTGGCAAATGGCTGATACTTCCGCGAAGCGACTAAATGCAATCAAACAGCTGAATGAACTGATTGACAAAGAGAATGAAGTAGAAAACGCATTTGAAGAATGCTTGTTTGACAACCCATGGCTACTCAATCCGTTTTGGAATCGAACTACTTCATCAGATGAACATGTCGCAATGAAGCGTCAGCATTTCACCAAGATCCGAGATGAATTTGATAACGATCATAAACGTGGTTTTATAGACATCTATGTGGAGGTTGCGGAGGAAGACCTCCCAGTCGTGGTCGAACTCAAGCGACATGACGGAAGCGGCCACTCTTCTCCCAAAAAGGTCACCTACACTAATATCCTAGAACAAATAAATCTCTACAGAAAGGGACTCTATTCGCGTATGCCAGCCGAAAAGCAGGGTAAATATAAGTGGCCCGACATAAAGGCAATTTTTGTCGCCCCCAAAAATTCTCTGCAACTCGATAGTTCATACTCCGGTCTAGACCGGAATGAAGTAGACCAACTTGCCCAACAAAAGATTGAGGTTACGACATATGAAGCTCTTCTGGACCGTGCTTACACCTCATATCAAGACTTTTTCCAATCTCAGAAAGAAAGTGCAGCACTCCCATACTTCCGATTCGGACTTGATGAAAATTCAAGTATTTAGAATTCGGGTCTCACATTGAAAGTCTCAGTACATTCGCCGCTAGCAGACGAGCAACAGTAGAGTTGGAAACCCTCCGAGAATCGCAGCCGGATAATACACAATGTGCAACTCAGGCAAGTGCATGGAAAGGACCTGACCCCCTTTTGGTGGACACCTGATATCCGGCCCAGTCGGGCTGGGAAGAAAGGTAATCTACCATCATGTCCAGGTACTCCGAACAGTTCAGACGCGATGCTGTCGCTCTCTGTGAGAATAATGAGGACCTCTCGCTGAACGCAGCATCAGCAGAGCTCGGTATCAACCGTGCCTCGCTGCATTCTTGGGTCAAGAAGTACGGCACCGGAAAGCTCATTAGCTGTTGATGTTACAAACAACAGTGAAGAATACGGGCAGATGGCCACGAATAAGCTGGCTTTCATGCCAACGTGGCCGGTGGCCTTGTCAATGATGGAAACCTTGTCGCCGGCCCAGTCGACGTAGAGTTCCTAGCCTGGCTCGTGTTCGATAATCGAGGTCATTCCAGTGGTGCGGATGTGGGTGCGCAGGCGTTGGCAGAACTGGGAGTACTGATACTTCAACTCGCCTTCATCGGCAGGTGCAGCAACGTAGTCCATCCAGAGCTTGTGGCGGGTCAAGTGCTTGTTGTTGGCTAGTCGCTTGGCGAGCTTTTCGAAGTCTGGCTGGTCGTAGCGCTTGCGACGGGCCCCGCGATGATCGCTGAAATGCTCGTCGAAGAATGATGGATCCAGCTGAGCAAACAACTCCTTGGTGATGCCCAGGTCCGCAATCAGCGTCTTGGTCTTGGCAATATCCCGATTGGAACATCCCAACGCCGCAGAAATGGCAGCATAGCTTCAATGCGTGTGCGATCTGCGCGTAGCTAGCACCATCAAGGCACATCGCGATGATCTGTGTTCAGAAGATTGAAATGGTAGCGGTGTGGTGAGTGTCTGGTAGCGCCTGAGTGAGTTTCCGGTAGCGGTGGCTTACTCAGGCGTTGCTTACGAACACGCCTGCAACATCGCACACACCCACGGCGGCGCAGGACGCGATAGCGAAATGCCACCCATGCGCGACCGCCAAACCATGGCACGACGCATACACGGCTATGTCACCCAATCCAAAAACCAGCACAAGCCTTAGCTCTAGCGCTCCAGGGCGAGCTACAAGCAGTGAACGCAAAGCACTAGCCACAATGGGCCGCAGAGACGGCCAGAAAGCCCCACAACGCTGGAAAACCGGCTCTTCCGGTTTCGGGGTGCGTAGCGGGGTGA
>NZ_KV816319.1:0-420 GCF_001814395.1 Corynebacterium sp. HMSC059E07 | reverse complement strand
TCGAATCCACCAACACCACCGACCTGCTTCAAGCAGCCAACGACATCTTCTTCAAAGAGGGCACCGGTTCCAAGCCTGCGGTGCGCACACAAGTCATCGTCACCCTCAACGAGCTCGACCAAATCATCAACGGCGACGGGGACGAAATAGAGCTCAACCTGACTAACGGCGGGCGAATGACCGGGGCAGAATTCCTCACCCACAATTTCGCCGAAATAGGGTATGCCACCATCGTGCACCCCATTGAAGGACCCATCGACACCTGGCGGCTATCACGAGGGGCAAACTTCAAACAACGCCTTACCCTGCACGCTGAATTCCACACGTGTTCAAGACCAGGCTGCAATAAACCCGCTGATTACTGCCAGGTCCATCATTTGGTGCCTTGGCAGGCGGGAGGCTACACCAACATCAAGAACC
>NZ_KV816318.1:0-337 GCF_001814395.1 Corynebacterium sp. HMSC059E07 | reverse complement strand
GCTGCTTCTGGTGACGCCACCGACGTAGAGATGCCGGAACTCGGTGAGTCCGTCACCGAGGGCACCATCACCCAGTGGCTGAAGTCCGTCGGCGACACCGTCGAGGTCGACGAACCACTCCTCGAGGTCTCCACCGACAAGGTCGACACCGAAATCCCGTCCCCAGTCGCCGGCACCCTCGTTGAAATCCTCGCCGAGGAAGACGACACCGTCGACGTCGGCGCCGTCATCGCCCGCATCGGCGACGGCTCCGCCGCCGCTTCCGAGAAGCCTGCCGCCAAGGAAGAAAAGGTAGAGCCGAAGGCAGAAGAAAAGAAGGAAGAGCCCAAGGCAGAAG
>NZ_KV816317.1:0-775 GCF_001814395.1 Corynebacterium sp. HMSC059E07 | reverse complement strand
ACCTTTTGGGAAAACGTCCATGCGTCGAATGCGGGATCGTTGGCGATGTCGATGACGCTTCTGCCGAAGGCAGTCATCCGCAGCGCGGTGAAGTCGGGCAGGACGGACTCGTCAAGGAAGCGATCTGCTGGCGGGGTTGGTGATGACATGGGCTTTTAGTGTCCTTTCTTAGCGAGGTTGTCCATGCTGAACTGGTCTGCACCGCCGAGAAACGCGCCGGTGGTATCCCGGTCGGTGATTGCAGGGGCGGTGGGCTGGTTGACTGTGGTGCTGCGCGGGGCCTGGTCTAACCCGCGGGGCCGGGTGGTGTGTTCTTTGCGTATGGCGGCCATCATGTTTTTGACCGCGGTATATGACACAGCCCGTCGGCTGCCGTCGTTGGCCATCAGGCGCTGGCATGCCTCTTCCAGGATTGGTTTGTTGCCGTGTTTGCCCATCGACAGCACGTTTCTACAGGACTGGTACGCCTGAGCCGGGATGGCTTTCGCCGCGATGAGTTCTTCGATGACCTTGCGTGTTGCCGGGCCGGTTTTGCTGGCTTCGCGATAAAAGTAGTCGCTTGTCCACAGCCCACGGGTGGAGTCCATTCCAGATGGAATGTGCTCATAGTCAGTGACATAGGCCCCACGCTTATGCGAAACCTGGTGGGTTGCCACGGTTGTCCCCTGGTCAAAGACGGTCAAGACCTGGCCTGTGATGCGCACATCGACAGTGCGGCCAACAAGCTGGTGCGGAACGGAGTAGCGCACCGTTGCAACCGTGATATGGAAATCCG
>NZ_KV816316.1:0-244 GCF_001814395.1 Corynebacterium sp. HMSC059E07 | reverse complement strand
CAGATCCGGATCCTCAACAACTACGGTAATCGGACCATCAACCTTCTTACCCGGAGTAACAACAACGTTGCCGTTCTCGTCAATCTCAGCCGGAACCTTGTTGCCGTCCTCATCGGTAGCAGAAACCTTGGTGTCTTCACCCGGGTTGGTGACCTTCACACCAGTGTCCTGCTTCTCATCAGACGGCTTCACAGTCTTCGGGTTCTCAGGAACCTCAACCGAGGTCTTACCCTCAGACTCACCA
>NZ_KV816315.1:0-94103 GCF_001814395.1 Corynebacterium sp. HMSC059E07 | reverse complement strand
TCTACTCAGACGGAACAAAACCTGGGACACTTCATGCCGTGGCAGGCGGGTGGGACGACGGATCCGCCGAATCTGACGATGTTGTGTGCCTATCACAATGGCATCAATGATGATGACCCGGATAAGCCGACTGGTGCCGGCTATGTCTTTAGGTTGCGGGGCGGGGTGGGGTATGTACCACCCTGGGCGGAGCCGATTACTTCGCAGCCGGCATACCAAGCGGCACAGGCAGCATTGAAGCAGCAGACCACAGGGGACTTTTTAGGTTCAGCCCTCCCGGATACCTAAACCCCAAGCCCAAATAAATGCCGAAGCGGAAGCCATCAGGCGGCTCCCGCTACATCGGCGATCCCGCTTAGACTTGGGGTGCTTTGGGGTTAGTCCGTGAACACCTGAATCTGCTCAGTCTCCGGGTTGTAGACAATGGAACCGCCCTGGAACTGCACGCGGACTTCCTTGCCGAAGCCGGTGGGGACTTCGTCGGACGTCGGCAAGCCGAGCGTCGCCGAGTTGTTGCCGGACGCCCATTCCTTGGCGATGCGTCCCACGAGCGCGTGCGTACCGGTGTCTTCGGAACTGAGCACGATGCCGTTTTGGAAGAGCTGGTAGATGATGCCTGCCGACTCATCCGGACCGCCAACTGCCAGGCCAAGTGCTGGGCCGATGGCATTGAGAACTGCCGTCCACGTTTGCTTCAGGCCTTCGTTCTTGCTCAGGGATAGCACCTTGGTCACGATGCCAGGAATTTGCTCCACCGGCAGCCCATTGACCGTCTTATCCGTGTCAATCTGCTGGTCCGAGCGGGCATACATGATGGCGAAGAGCGTGCCAGCCAGGCCGACTAGTGCGGTGACGGTGCTCATCGGGATTTCAGTATCGCCCAGCGAGGACGTTGCCTCCTGTGCCGGGGCAGCCGGTGCGGGAGCAGACGGCGCGTTTCCGTTCGGCGTGGAGCCAGAGGAATCCGGGGTAGAGGTATTGCCGCTGCCCCAGTCCGTTGACGTCGAGCCCGACGCGCCCGACTTGATGGCGAGGTACTTCTTGTGCGCCGCCTGGCGGATCTTCGGCCACTGGGCGATGGTGTAGCGCCCCGGGCACGCGGTGTAGTGAACGTCGCTGTGGCCGAAGAGGCCATAGACGGGGGCAGAGGCGCCTGCTGGGTAGCGCGAACCACCGAAGCCTTCCGAGCGAAGGGAGACGCGGGAGGTCGGATCGACACCGGAAATGGCGCCCTTCCAGCCGGCGAGGTCGGTGACAGATTCCAAGAGGGCTTCCGTCGGCTGCGCAGTCTCGTAGTTGCCGATCATGGAAATACCCCACGTGTTCTTGTTAAAGCCGCCGATGTGCGCACCCTGCACGGCTTCATCGAGTCCGCCGTAGCGGCCCTCGTAGATGGTGCCGTACTTATCCACCAGCGCGTTGTATCCGATATCGCACCATCCCAGGTTCTGCGCATGGTACTTGTACGCGGCGCGCACCTGCGCGGCCGCCTGCGCGCGGGTGTAGTTATTGGAGCCCGCGGTGTGGTGCAGCGCAATGGCCTCCACACCATCGTCATAGGTGGGACTCGAGCAGCGGATGCTCTCATCCGCGCCCCAACCGGCGCGCGAAACCACGCGCGGCATACCGTCGGTCTCGGCGGTCGGCTCAATGACCTCGCCCTCCTGGGCGTTGCCGTCCATGAAGACAGCCTCCAGGCCTTCCACGTCGCTATTGACGGGAAGTTCTTCGGTCTCGGCGACGGGGGCGATGTCGCCGACGTTGAAGGAGGCGTCGTCAAGCGCGGCGTCCTCAACGGGGGTTTCGGTGAACTCTTCGTCCAGATTCGACCCGGTTACCAGATCCACATTGTTGATGGAGACCTGCACGTCGTTGGTATCGCCCACGAAGATGAGCTCGGTGCCGTTCGTGGCGTTCGGATCATCGTTGTTGTAGGACATTGAGTCCATGTCGTACCACTCGGACCAGGACCCGTCTGGCTGCTTGGCGCGGACGAAGGCAGCGACATCGCGCGCGCCCTTCCAAGTCACGGCAAAAGAGGAGAAGGTCTCATCGCGGTGGAATTGCTTGACGGCGCGCGGGCCTTCGCCCTCGCCTTGGGCGGCGATGGCCGGGTCATCCACCACGACCGTTTCGCCAGATCCGAAGGATTCGGAGGCCGAGCTCACTTCGATGGGCCCGCTGCCCGCTTCCTGGGTGTGGATAAGGGTTTGGCCGCCCACGGCTGCGGCAGCAACTACAGCGATCGAGGTGACCGTAGCGATAACCGGCGTGGACCACGTCGATTTCGCGGGAACAAGACGACGTTTGAGGTGCACTGTTACTCCCTAGGATGGTGTGCGCCACGAGGTTAAGAGGAGCGCAAAAAGTTAACTAACGGGACAAATGTTACGTCAGATGTCAGAGTGAAAGGGGTGTGACACGCGAGTTTTCTCGCTGGGGTGTCACCCGCCGTTCTATGCGCGTTACTGCTTTAAGCTGATGCCCATGACTGCATATGACCTCATCGTTGTTGGATCTGGATTCTTTGGCCTGACCGTGGCCGAGCGCGCAGCCTCCCAGCTGGGCAAGAAGGTGCTCATCGTCGAGCGCCGCGAGCACCTGGGCGGCAACGCCTACTCGGAGGCCGAGCCGGAGACCGGCATCGAGGTCCACAAGTACGGCGCGCACCTCTTCCACACCTCGAACAAGCGCGTGTGGGAGTACTGCAACCAGTTCACCGACTTCACCGACTACCAGCACCGCGTCTTCGCCATGCACGACGGCACGGCCTACCAGTTCCCCATGGGCCTGGGCCTGATTAACCAGTTCTTCGGCCGCTACTACTCCCCGGATGAGGCGCGCGAGCTCATCAAGGAGCAGGCCGGCGAGTTCGCCGTAGATGAGGCGCAGAACCTGGAGGAAAAGGCCATCGCGCTCATTGGCCGCCCGCTCTACGAGGCTTTCATCCGTGATTACACGGCCAAGCAGTGGCAGACCGACCCGAAGGAGCTGCCGGCCGGCAACATCACGCGCCTGCCGGTGCGCTATACCTTCAACAACCGCTACTTCAACGACACCTACGAGGGCCTGCCCGTCGACGGCTACGCGGCCTGGCTGGAGAAGATGGCGGAGCACGAGCTTATCGACGTCCGTCTGGGCACCGACTGGTTCGACGTGCGCGAGGAGGTGCGGGGGGCGTCGCCAAGCGCGCCGGTGGTCTACACCGGCCCACTGGATCGCTACTTCGACTTCGCCGAGGGTGAGCTGGGCTGGCGCACGCTCGACTTTGACCTGGAGGTGCTGGAGACCGGTGACTTCCAGGGCACCCCGGTGATGAACTACAACGATGCGGACGTGGACTACACCCGCATCCACGAGTTCCGCCACTTCCATCCGGAGCGCGCCGATAAGTACCCCAAGGACAAGACGGTGATTATGAAGGAGTACTCGCGCTTTGCCGAGAAGGGCGATGAGCCGTACTACCCGATTAACACCCCGGAGGACCGCTCCAAGCTGGAGGCCTACCGCAAGCTCGCCGCCGCTGAGGCCCGCGAGAACCAGGTTCTTTTTGGTGGCCGCCTGGGCACCTACCAGTACCTGGACATGCACATGGCCATCGCGTCCGCGCTGAGCATGTTCGATAACAAGCTGGCCCCGTTCTGGAATGAGGGCAAGGCCCTGGAGCAGGAGCGCGGCCACTAAGCCGCGTGCGGCCTGTACGGGTTAGTCCCCGTGGCGCGCTATGCTGAGACACCTCGATGGAAGGAGGTGACGGCATGGCCCAGCGCAAGAAGAAGCGTGCAGACCGCAGCATGTGGAAGATGTCCCCGGAGCGGCTCGAGGAACACCTCAAGCTGCGCAGTCGCGCAACGCGCATTCCCGATAAGAAGAAGGAACAATCCAGGAAGGCCTGCCGGAACACCCGGCAGGCCTTTGGCCTTTCTTTGGGAGGTTTCGCCAGCGCACGGGGCCGGGACGCCGCACATAAAACTTGTCGGACGCTCAACGATTGATTAAAGTTAACAGCAGGTTAACAATAGGCGAACAGAAAGTGAGTTTAGAGATGACTTCCCCGAATGCCCGCCGTTTCGATACGTTGCGCCAAGACTTGCACGCAGATTATGGCCACGAGTACACCGCGCAGGAGATTGATTCCTTCCTCGACGCCACCATTGAGCGCCACGAGGCCGGCGCAACCTTAGAAGAGTTCATCCCCGTGATGGTGGAGCGCGAGGTCCGCGAGCACTTCGGCACCCACCGCATCCACGTGCGTTTCGCCGCAGGAGCTGACCACGCGCTGGCGCAGGCTGCCGTAGCGCTGACGAAGAAGTACGCCGGCGAGGCCCTGCTTGTCGACGCCGCCGTAGCCCACCCCGAAAACGACCCCGACTCCCACATGGCCCACGTGCTCCAAGAGCGCGGCATGGCGGAGCACCCGGACCGCTACCTCGAGGACCTGCGTCTGGTGACCATCCCGGATTACATCGTGTACTTGGGCCGCGAGATCCCGCGCGACGAGGCCGGCAAGGACATCAAGATTTGGGACATCGCCACCGCCGAGACCGTGGAGGAGACCCGCGAGCTGGCCGATGACCTCGGCGCCCGCGTGCTCTACATGCTCAACCGCCTGGGAATCGAGCCCATCTCGGAGGATGCCGCTGTCACGGCCTAAATCAGCTGGATAAAGACTTCCTCAACGCGGTCGACACTGCGCAGGGAATCTGGAAGGTTAAGACCGGCATGGGCGATGACGTAGGCGTCGCGTACATCGGTCTTGGAGTTGCCGACGTGGATGCGAGAGAGCTGCCGCATCGCAAGCCCTGGTAGATGGCGAACATCTGCCCCCATGTCTTGGGCGACTGCGACGGTCAACCGGCCGATGTTGTTGGGAATAACAAGGACCGAGGCGTTGTCGGCGAGGAATTGGCCGAAGAGCTTGCGTAGCGAGCCTTCATGCTGATTGATGCGTTTGGACAGGACTTGCCTGCCTTGGGGATCGAGGACGCAGGCGTGGTGGAAGTATTTGCCGACGTCTACGCCAATGACGAAGTCATAGGCCATGGGTGTATGCCTCCTAGCGATGAATGAGAAGTTGGACTATTTAAGCTTCATCGCTGGGGTTGTCGGACATGCTTGCGCTGGCATCCACATTACTGTGAGACCTCATACCACCTGGGCTGGGTCGGGTTCCTATTAGCAGTTTGAGGATGTCACTGTCTTCGGCGGCATCACCCCCGGATCATTTTCAGACAGGGGCGGGAACAAGCCATACCGAAGCCAGCGACTAGTTCCACTGTCCTTTCAGACGGAGGGACCGGAAATAAACATAACCAGCCCAATCGGGTGGACAGGCTATGAATCTTCGGTGCCCTGAGGTGGAACTGCTAACAACGTAATGGGGGGAAGCGGGGGCAAAGTCAATAATTCGAGTCTGGCATAAGTTGATAAGGATTGCCTAACCTAATACTGTTTCAAGTTATGTTCCGATCGGGAATCGGCAACGGAAGCGAGGCGGCGACGATGAACAGAAAACGTGGATCGACCAGAGAACCCCTCTCCGGAGGGGGAGTCGGGGACGCGGGCCCGGACGGGACGGGCGACGGCGACGCGGTGGCGTCGCAGACGGACGACGGGCGGTTGGTACACGTCGCACCGGTCGCAGCGGGTGGCCGACCATCCACCCGCGATATGCTCGTCGCCGCCGCGATCGGCGTCGCGGGGTCTCTCGTCGTCGTGCCCCTGACCTACCTGCAGGTGTTCGCCGGCATCGCCCACGTTTATCTCGTCGCGGCGACGCTCGGGTTGTGGTTCCTGCAGTGCGTCGTTCCCCTCATCGTCGTCCGCAAGCCTGGCGCGAGCCTCATTGCGTGCCTTGCCATGGGCGTCGTGTCCGCGGCGACCACCCCGTTCGGCGTCGCCGCGATCGGGGCGCTGATCATGGAAGGATTGCTCATCGAGCTTCCATTCATGGTCACCCTGTACCGGCGGTGGACGCGTACCCAGTTCGTGGCGTCGGCGATGTTGTTCTCCGCGCTGATGGGAACGATGGCCCCGCGCGCAGTTGGCGTCGACTCGCCGACCACGCCCATGACCCTGATCAGCTTCGCCGTAGCCTTGGCCTCGAGCTTGGTGTTTTTGGTCCTGGGCTTTGCCGTCGCAAAGGGGCTTCGCAGCCGCGGGGTCACCCGGTGACCGGCGGAGCACCCGCGTGCGCCGGTGCGACACGCGGGACGGCCCCGGCCCGGTTACGGGTTAGGGGCGCGGGCGTGCGGCACGCCGATGGGCGATGGGCACCCGACATGGTGGATCTCTCCTTCGATTTCGGCACGATCAACGCCATCACGGGACCCGTGGGATGCGGAAAGACAAGCCTGGCCCACCTCATCGCTGGACTGATTCCCTCGCACATCCCCATCGACCATGCCGGATTCGTGCACATCGTCGATGCCGACGGCACCGAACGCCCCGTGGACGGGGACCGGGTCACCTTCGTCGGGCAAGACCCGGCGACGCAGGTGCTCACGCTCCGAGTCGTCGATGACGTGGCCATGGCCCTCGAGTTTTCCCTCGTGGAAGCCGGTATCGTCGCCAAGCGATCAGCCGAGGCTCTATCGGAGCTCGGGCTGTCAGAGCTCGCGGAGAAGGATCCGTGGGCTTTGTCGGGCGGGCAACGCCAGCGGATGGCCATCGCTGGTGCGGTGGCCAGGGCGCCGGAGGTCATGATCTTCGACGAGCCCGCCGCCCACGTCGACGAGGACGGTCGGCGGGCGCTGTTCGCCGCCATCCGTGATTTGCGGGCCCCGGGGCGCGTCATCCTGCTCATCGAGCACGACCTCCGTCCGTTCGACGGGTGGGTCGACACGGTGACAATCCTCGATGCGGACGGGAGCGTCGCCGCGCACGGAGCGCCGGAGGGTATCGCGGTGAAGGGCATTGCGACGTCGGCCGCGACCGCCGGAGCGCCGGACGCCAGTACGCCGGGCACGGGGGCACCGGACCGTCTCAGTCCGGACCGGCGGCGAAGGCCCCGGGGAGCCGGGGATGGCGCCGATCCGGAATCGGAGGCGGACGCCGTTCCACTGCTGGCCTTGACCGGAGCCCATGTGGCCCGGGGCAGGGAGCGGATCCTGAACGGGGCCGATCTGACACTGGAACGGGGCGAGATTCATGCCCTAGTCGGTGCCAACGGAGTCGGTAAGTCCACCTTGCTGGCGGTGCTGTCGGGCCAGATGAAGGCGGGAGCGGACCTCCGGATTGACGGCGCGTCCGCCCGGCGCGTCCCCGACGCCTTCGCGTCGTTGGCGTTCCAGAACCCCGAGCACCAGTTCACCCGCGCGACCGTCGCCGCGGAAATCGACTCCGCGCTGGCCGGCACGGACCCGCACGGACCACTCGGCGCCGATGAGCTGTGGAAACTGCGGGAAGCCTTGTGCCCCCGGGCACTTGACCCCGTCTCGCCGTTCGTCCTGTCGGGCGGACAGAAAAGACGGTTGGGCATCTTCCTGGCGGTGGCGGCCAATCGCCGTTTGCTGCTTCTCGACGAGCCGTTGGCGCATCTGGATTCGCCGAGCTCGCGCATCGTACTGGATGCCCTAGCGGAATACGCAGGGGCCGGCGGAACCGTTGTGTTCACGTGCCACGACCGCCGTGCTGCGCGAACGTGGGCGGATCGGGCGAGCATCGTCGCCGAAGGGAAGGTCGCCTGGTCCGGTCCCGCAGCCGACGTGCCGGCTTCCCCGGAGTCGTCCCGGCGGGATCGCGCACTGCCCGCGGCCGGCGCACGGACGTCCTTGGACGAAAGCCCCTGGACCAGTGGATCCGCCGCTCGAAGGCGCGCGGGGTTGAACGCCATCACGATTGTCGCGGCGGTGATGCTCGTCCTCGTCGCCGGGCTGCTCTCCGGCGGAGACGCCGTTCTCGCTCTGACGGGGGTCGCGTTCCTCGCACTCGCTGCGATCGCGGAACGCGACGTTCGGGCGACGGCGGGGAAGGTCCTCCTCGTCCTGTTGATCGGGGTGTTCTTCGGCCTGCTCGGGTGGCGCTCCGAGTTCTACGGCAGTGGGGATCCGGCGGAGGCTGTCCGCCACGGCATCCATCACGGACTGCTACTGACGGCCGTGTTTGCGGGGACGGTCCTGGTCTCCGCGTGTATGCGCGTCGAGGAGCTTTTCGACGCCATGGTGCAACGCCTCCGGGTGCCCTACACATGGTGCACCATAGCGATTTCCGGGGTGAGCATCGCGGCGTTCCTGCGCAGCGAAATCCCCCAGCTGACATGGGCGATTAGATTGCGCTCGATGCGACCGGGGCAGTCTTTCCGCTCCGGCTTCATTCGCGCGACGACGCCCGCGCGCATCGCCTTTCCCCTGTTCGTCAGCGCCGTGCGCTGCGCCGAAAAGCTGTCCCTGACCCTGGTGATGCGCAACTTCGGCCGCCATCCGCGACGTACCTTCCGCACCGATCACCCCTGGCGAGTGCGTGACGGTTTCGCGGCTGCAGCGTCCGCCGCGGCCTTCGTTGCCGCCCTGGTGTCCGCAGTGACTTGACGGGCACCCGGAACCGGCGGGCCCCGAGCCCGCGAGCGTTTCCGAGCCTGTACGGAGACGCGCCCCACCCAGTTGCTTCAACCCTTCAGACACATCCTCCGGGTCGCGCCATGCGGGCCCGGTCCGCCCGGCACCGGCATGGCGCCGGCAACCGAAAGAGGTACCAGTGAACACGATCCGGACCATCAGCGACGTGCTTCGGGACAAGGCCGATGAGACGAAGAAGGGGATCACCTTCGTCGAGAATCGGCGGGACGTCCTCGTCCCGTACGGCCGGGTCCATTCGGAGGCGGTGGCGGCTGCGACTCGGTTGGCCGAAGCCGGCATCGGCCCGTTCGAGGTGCATGCAGACTCACTCGCCCGTGCTTGCATCGACTCAGGCACCGGGTACATCGACGTCAACGATTCGATCGACGCCCGCCGCGCAATCATGGCCCTCGACGGGGATGCTCGGCGGGAGGGGGTTCCCGTGCTCACCGGGTTCGGCCTGTGCCCGGGCTTGTCGACGGCCCTGTTGATGCTCGGGGCCTGCGCTGCGGGGGCCGAAGAGGTCCGCGATGTGCGGGTCGATCTGCGAATTGGCGCCGACCAGGAATCCGGGGCCGCGTCGGTCGAGTCGATGTTCCGGACCATTCGCGGCGGATACCGCGCGATGCTCGGCGGCGCCATCGTCGAAGTGCGGCGCAACCTGGTGTCGTCGCAAAGCGGAATCGGCTACGAATGCCCGGACATCGACGTCGTACGCGGGGTGTGCCCCTCGATCCTCGGATTTTCCTACCACGTCGCCTTCGATGCTCTCCCCGATGAGTCGGTGGAGAAGATCCGCACGTCGAGACTGTACGCGATGCCCGTCGTCTCCGGTCTGCTCGCCCGTCTCGGGGCGGCCGTGACGTCGCGGAAGGCGCGGGCGAACGGCACTCCGCAACCCGCCGAGCTGGTCATCGCACTGTCCTCCGCCGGCGCGGGCGATGCGGGGTCGGCGGCCGAGACAACCGTCGTCCGGGCGACTGGCCCGGGTTCCTACAAAATGACCGCGGCCATTGCCGCCGCCACCGTTGCGTCGGTCGCGGGGAAGCCGGTCGCGCCGGGGTGCCGGGATCTCGTCAGCCACCCCCGGCTCCTCGAACCGGTCCTCGCCTTCGCCCGCGATGCAGGCATCCATATCGAAACGCCGCATGACAACCCGACCACGGGGCCACTGCCGGCAGCGGCCCACTGCGACACCAAAGAAAAGGAGAAACGATGACGGATCAAGCTGAACGGGGTGCGGCGATCGTCGTCCGCGACCTCACGAAGAGCTACCCGATTGCGGGCACAGCCGGCACCGCGCCCGAAGGCGGGGCAGGTGCTCCGCCGGACGGCGGGCGCAAGGGAAAGCGCGGTGCCCGGATGCGCAAGCATGTGCTCGACGGCGTGAGCTTCACCGTGCCCGCCGGGTCGATCGTGTCGTTCCTCGGCCACAACGGCGCAGGCAAGACCACCCTCATCCGAATCCTGTCGACGCTCATCACCGCAGACTCCGGCGAGGTGAGCATCTTCTCGCGCGATGTGAAAGAGGACCCGGCGGGCGTGCGTGCCGACATTGCCACCACCGGCCAATTCGCGGCGATCGACGAGAACCTCACCGGCCGGGAGAACCTGGAGTTCTTCGGGCGTCTGCGCGGACTCGACCGCGCCGACGCGGCCGCCCGCGCGACGGAACTGCTCGCGCAATTCTCGCTCGCAGACAGTGCCTCGACGCTGGCGTCGGCCTATTCAGGTGGCATGCGGCGCCGCCTCGACATCGCCGCGTCGCTGTGCGTCGTGCCCAGGCTGCTGTTCCTCGACGAACCCACGACGGGGCTGGACCCGGTCAGCCGCGAAGAGCTGTGGGGCTTCATCCGGCAACTGCGGGACGACGGAATGACCCTGGTGCTGACCACCCAGTACCTGGAAGAGGCGGAGGCGCTGGCAGACCACGTCCATCTGCTCAAGGACCGCCGCATCGTCGCCAGCGGAACGCCGGAGGAATTGCGCCGCGACTTCGGGTCGCACGTGCTCCGCGTGTCCTTTGCCACCACCGCCGAGGCGGAGGCGTTCGCCCGCTGCCTCGGACGAACGTGCCTGGACGGCGCCCGCGTCGCGGGGAAGTCGGTGTCCCTCGACGTCGACCCCGGACCGCAGGTCCTCGAGGCGGTGGCGCAGGCGATGGAGGCCTCGGAAGCGTTGCCGGATTCGCTGAGCGTGTCGCCACCCACCCTCAACGAGGTATTCATATCGATGAACGCAGGGGGTGCGGCGCGATGAGTGCGACGTCGGTCGCGGCGTTCCTCCGTCGGGATCTGCTGCTGTTGCGACGCAACACCGCGTCGCTGATCTCCATGTTCGTCGTTCCTCCCCTCTTCCTGCTGTGCCTGTACGCGGTGTTTGGGTACTCGGCAGGGCAATCCGGCTTCGGGTACCTGCGTTTCGTGCTCGGCGGCTGCCTGTTCCAGGCGGCGATGTTCACCGCCGCGGCGTCGGCGATGGCGGTGGGACAGGACGTCGAATCCGGGCTCGTTGACCGCGTGCGCGTGCTGCCCGGGGCCACAGGCGGCTATGTCGCCGGCAGGCTCGCCACCGATGTGCTGCGGATGTCCGCGTCGATCGCGGCGCTGCTGGTCGTCGCGTGGTCCTGCGGCCTCGACATGGCTCTCGGTGACGTCGCGTGGACAGTCCTGTGGTCACTGCTCGCCGCCGCGGTCCTGTCCCTGGTCACGGACGGGGTGATCCTGATGGTGCCCGCCCCGGTGTCGACAGCCTCATCGATCCAGGCGCTGGAAATGCTGCTGCTCATGTTCTCCACCGCGTTCATTCCGGCGACCGCTTTGGACGGCTCCCTGCGCGACGTCGTACGTCACATGCCGTTTTCGCCGATCATCGAGGTGATCAGGGCGGCGTCCCCGGATGCCTTCCCGGATAGTGCCGGGGAAGAGGCAGCCCTGTGGCTCGGTGTCGCGGCGGTCGCCGGAATCGTCTTGTTCATCCGCCGGTTCACCTCGAGGAGCGAATCATGATCGGCCCCATCTTCGTGCATCTGCGGCGCATTGCCCACATTTGGCTGCGGCGCCCCGACTTCTGGTTCATGACGTTCATTGCTCCGCTCGTGTACCTGTTCATCGTCAACCGCATGTTCGGTAGCCTGGTCAGGCAGCTCACCGGAGAGTTCGAACTCCCGAACGCGGTCATCCTGGTCGTGACGACGTGGGCGTTCATCTTGGCCATCACGGGATCGTCCACTGTGTTCGTTGAACGCAGCAATGGCCTCCACGAGCGGTTGATCACCATGCCGGCGCCGTACGCGGCCGTGCCGGTCGCACGGATCATCGCTGAGTTCATCCGGATCATGGCGATGTCGGTCGTCGTCGCGGCGGTGGCCGCCTTGCTTTCCGACAGCCCCCCTGAGGCGTCCTGGTGGTGGAGGATCGCGGTGACCGGCGCGATGGTTGCCGCGGCGGCCGCATGCACCGGCACGTACATCGCGTTCTCCATCACCAGCCCCCAGGGCTCCGTGGCCCTCATCCCGTTAATCATCGTTGCGATGTTCGTCAACACGGTGCTCATGCCCGCCGACCACTTCCGTCCCCTCCTGCGCGGAATCGCCGGGCACACCCCCGTATCCGCGGCCGGCGAGGCCGTCAACGGCACCGGGGCTGCGGGTCTGGTGGTCTGCGCGGCCTGGTTCTTTGGTATCGCCGTGCTCGCGGCGTGGGGCATCGCCGTGAAAACGAGGCCGGGGGAGTCTGCATGACGGCCCGCGAATCCGAGCATCTAACCCGAAACCGCCGCGTGGACGCGGCCCACACACCCGGAGACAGAACCAGATGAAGTCGATCGCCCAGATCGTCCAGAACAACCGCAGGCTCCTCGCGGCCTACGAGGACAAGGTCGAGCCGAGGTTCCTAAGCCGCTATGCGCGCGAACCGATGGACGCCGCCGCCGTGTACCGGAAGCTCCGTGCGCTGGATCCCGGGCCGGATGCGCCGGCCCGGGTCCTCGACCTCGGTTGTGGAACCGGGTGGCTCGCCCGCACGCTCGCCGCTGAGTCTCGCTATCGCAGGGCGAACATCGTCGGCTACGACCTGTCGCCCAATGCGATCCGCATCGCCCGCGAACGCGCCGCCGCCGACGGGCTCGGGGCCCGGACGGAATTCCACGTTGCCGACATCCTCACGCCGCTCGCGGGAGAGCCCGGCGGGGCCTGTGAAATCTGGGTGTGTGGCGCGCTCCACCAAATGAAGGATGCGGGAGCCGCGCTCGGCAGGGTCTCCGGGTTGCTCGCCGACGGCGGCATCGCTTACGTGCAGACGTTCGTCGAGGATCCCGACGTGAACGAGCGGGTCGACATGGCCGTCATGGCGAAGATGGGCCACCGGGTGTTCCGGGGCAGCGAGCTCGAGGACCTCGCCGAAGCCAACGGGCTGAAGCTGGACGGAGCCTCACGCGCCGGCATGGTGTATTTCTGCACTCTCGCGAAGAAAAGCGCGATCGGGGAGGCGGGGAAGTGAGCGCCGTGGACGGGACCGTCGGCCCGTGGTCGCTGCTCGCCCCGATCCGGACCCGGATGCGTGCGGTGGTCGCGTTGTCCGTCCTGTCGTCGGTGGCTACCGTCGCTTCGCTGGTCGGCATCATCGACATCGCGATGACGTACCCGGAGGCCCCGGTGCATCGGACGTGGTTGGCCGTGGTTGTCATCGTCGTCGCCGCGACGGTGCGAATGGCTGCGGACGGCGCCGCCGGCATGCTCTCGCACCGGGCGGATAACGACCTGCAGCTCCACCTCCGGCGCCGGTTGGTTGCCCATATCCGGAAGCTGCCGCTGGGTTGGCTGGACGCCCGGCGCTCGTCGGGGATCATCGGGTCGGTTGAGAAGGACGTCGCGGCCGTCCACCAGCTCATGGGCCACACCGTCGGCGAGACCGTGGTGGCGGTGCTGGTTCCCCTGCTTTCCCTCATCGCGCTCGTCGCGGTCGATTGGCGGATCGCGGCGGTGGCGGTCGTCCCAGTGCTGGTCACCTTCGCCCTGATGGGCATGATGATTTCGCGCGGAGCCGATCTTCAGCGCGACTACGAGCGAGCCTCTGAAAAAGTGACGGCTGCGGTCATCGAGTTGGTGCGCGGCATCCCTGTGATGAAGTCCTTCGGACGCGCCAACCAGGGCGCGGGCCGCTACGATGCTGCGGCGTCGTCGTTCGTCCGCGCGTGGTCCGCCTGGTCCCGGCAGTCGAACATCTATCTCGGGCTCATCGACGTGGTGACGTCCCCGATCACGGTCCTCGCAGTGGTGTGCGGCGCCGGCCTCGCTTTGAGGGACACCGCGGGCGGCAAACCCGAGGGTCTCGTCGCCGGGCTGGTTCTCGGCCTTGGACTCTCCGCGGCGATCGTGCGGGTGGCCATGAACTCCGAACCCATCATCGCGGGGCTCGCCGCTCTGAAGTCCATTGCGAAGGTGCTGAGCACGCCGCCGATCGCCGAGCCCGCCGATCCGGTGCCCGCGCGCGGGGGCGCGCTCGAGGTTCGGAACCTGGTCTTCTCCTACGGGGATGGGCCGCGGGTCCTCGACGGGATGTCCGCGACGTTCGAACCGGGGACCCTCACGGCGCTGGTGGGGTCCTCCGGTTCCGGAAAGTCCACCGTCGCCCGGCTGTTGGCACGTTTCCACGACCCTGTCGAAGGCTCGGTGCTGCTGGGCGGCGACGATCTTCGCGACATCGCCGTGCGCGACGTGCACCGTTCGGTGTCGGTGGTGTTCCAGGATCCGCAGTTGCTCACGCTGCCCTTGCGGGAGAACATCCGGCTGGCCAGGAGAGACGCCACCGACGGCGAAATCATGGCGGCCGCGAAGCTCGCGAACCTCGATACGGTCATCGCGGCGCTGCCGAAGGGCCTGGATTCGGTGGTCAACGTCGACGTGACCTTTTCCGGTGGTGAGGCGCAGCGCGTGGCCATCGCGAGGTCGATTGTCACGGACGCGCCGGTGCTCATCTTCGACGAGGCAACCGCTTACGCGGATCCGGCTTCCGAGGCCCTCATTCAGTCCGCAATCGAGCGTTTGGCTCGTTCGCGGACGGTGATCGTGATTGCGCACAGATTGAGCACGATCCGCAACGCCGACCGCATCCTCGTTCTCGATGGGGGAGCGGTCGCGGAGGCGGGCACCCACGACGAGTTGCTTGCGCGCGGTGGCCGCTACCGGGATCTGTGGCGCGCGTTCGCGCTCGACGACGAACCATCCGCCCCGCGGGGCACTGAAGCAGACGATGAAAAGGCAGGGAACCGATGATCCGGGACTTGTGGTCGATGACGGATCGGCGCTCGAAGATGACGCTGGCGTGGCTCATTGCGTTGGCCGCGCTTGCCGCGCTGGCACAGGGTGCGGCGTTCGTCGCGCTGCTGCCGCTGCTGTCGGCTCTGGCCGTGGGAGATGATGCGACGGCGTGGCGTTTCACCGGCGTCATCGCCGGCCTCGCGGCCGCCCATGCGGTGCTGTCCCTCGCCGCGGGGACGGTCGGCAGGGCGAATTCCGCAGCGGTGCTGTCGTCCCTGCTGCGTTCCCTGGGCGAACGCGTGCTGACGTTGCCACTCGGGTACGTCACCAAGTCCACGGCCGGCCGCTTTTCGGAGATGGCGTCTTCGGGCATGGCGTTCGCGGCGTCCGTGCCGCACGTGATCCTGAGGCCCGTCATCGCTGCTGTGGTTGCGCCGACCGTCATCGCTCTCGGAATTCTGGCGGTGGATTGGCGCGTCGGGTTGGTTCTCGTCGCGTCGGCGCCGGTGCTCTTCTTCGCCTACCGGGCCATTGGCCGGGTTGGCGGGGAGTCGGACGAAGCGCATGCTGACGCCGTAGCTGCCGTCTCCGGCAGGCTGATCGAGTTCACCCGCGGCCAGCAGGTGATTCGCGCCGCGGGCGACGGTTCGGCGGCGGACGCGATGGTGGATGAGGCGATCCAGGCCCAACACGATGCGTTCGCGAAGGCGACGTCGACGCAAGGCGCGGCCATCGGACGGTTGGGCTCGGTCGTCCATGCGGTGTTCACGGCGGCGGTGGTCGTCGCCGTGGCGGTCGCCGCGACGGGCGGGATGTCACCGGCGCATTTGGCGCCGATGCTCATTGTGGTCGTCCAGTTCACCGGACCGATCACCACGGCGGGAGCGTTGTCCGGCGGTTTCGGCGCGGGCCGCAACACGTTGGCTGCGCTGCGTGACCTGCGGGCGATCCCCGCCCTTCCCGAGCCTGCCGCACCGGAGCTGCCCGACGGGCATGACGTGGAGTTCCGCGGCGTGAGCTTCGGGTACGGGGATAAGAAGGTTCTCGACGGCGTCAGCTTCCGTGCACCTCAGGGAGCACTGGTTGCCGTAGTGGGACCGTCGGGGGCGGGCAAGACGACGGTCATGCGGCTGCTGTCGCGTTTTCATGATCCGGACTCGGGGGAGATCCTCATTGGCGGGGTGCCCTTGCCTCGGATCGGCACCGACGGCGTAAACTCGCTGGTGACCCCGGTGTTCCAGGAGACGTTCCTCTTCGACGCGTCCGTGCGGGACAACGTGGTCTTCGCCGACCCCGGATTCGGTTCCAAGCCCGGCGACGGAGACCGCTTGCGCGAGGCCGCCCGGCGATCCGGGGTGGACCGCATCGTGGAGCTGCTGCCTTCCGGGTGGGATAACCCGGTGGGGGAGGAGGGGACGCTGCTGTCGGGAGGCGAGCGGCAGCGCGTCGCCATCGCCCGGGCGCTTCTGAAGGATTCCCCGGTGGTGCTTTTCGACGAGCCAACGTCCTCGCTGGATGCGGCCACTGAGCAGGCGATTGTCGGCACGATGGAAGCGTTGCGCGGCGATCACACCGTGATCGTCGTCGCCCATCGCCTGCACACCGTCCGCGATGCCGACCTCATCGTCGTGCTTTCGGAGGACGGGACGGTCGCAGAACGGGGCACGCACGATGAATTGCTGGCGAAGGGCGGCCGCTACGCCGAGTCGTGGACGTGCCGGACGGGAGGCTCCCCGGGCGCCTGATCCTCGTCCGTCGAGGACTATCGCTCCGGTCCGGTACCGGTGCAGTGGTCCCGCCACGCCGTCCCGGTCAGCGGGTCCTCGACGATGCCCTGGGCGACAGGGGCGTAATTGAAGCCGTAGTGCTCGGTGCGGTGGGCGGGGCACACGTCTTGGACGGTGATGTTGGTGACGCCGGGTTCCCGCACGAAGGAGTTTTAGTGGGGGAGCACGGCATTGTCGTGCCGCGTGCCCAGGAAGGTGTACCGCACGCTCGGTCGAGTGATGTCGCCGATGGTCAGCTCATTCAGCAGCATGGAACCGGAGATCTGCTGTTCCCAGGCAAGCGCGTTCGTTTTGCCGGCGTTTCGGGAGTATCCGTGGCGCATCTCGGGGTGGACGTCAAAGCGATCGGCTGCGCTGTGCTCCCGGGGCCCGTGGTTCGAGGCACCGGTACCGATGAGCTGTTCGACGACCCGGTCCCGGGAATGAGGATGACGGGCAATTCACCGTCCCGGGGTGGCACCGGAAGTCGTTGGCGCCGGGGGCACCAGACTGGGCTTGGCCATGGACAGGGCCCGGGCGGCCGCGGGTGAGGTTTGCCGGCGGCCGGGCCACCGGTCGGGAAACCGCCGTCCGACAGCGACGAGGGGATTCTCGTCACCTCGTCGGGGCGTGTTCCTATATAGGTTGTGAACTCCACGGGTGGGCTTGGGGCCTGACCCCCGGAGAGTAGACACGTCGGGGGTCAGGCCCATCCTTGGTTCCTCATTGGGGCATGTGATGGCGGGGATTTCTCTGAAGGTTTCGTTTTCCCTTGCTGGCGTTCTTTTTGCAGCATTTCTTGTTTGTACCGGCGTTTATCTCACTTGGGGAGCAGTTGGGAAGAGGTCCGCTAAAGTCGACTCTTTGAGCTGACTGAAATAGGAAGAAAGACACACTGATCATGTGTTGCTATGAGGAGTATCCTTCTTATTGCACAGAGTTAATAGTTGTCAGTTAGCGAAAAATTAGTCAGTATTGTTCTCTACTTTCTCAATCTCCCTCCGATTCGACACTCTCTTGAGCCTCTGACAATTGCGGCCACGAGTTCGTGACCATCGAGGTCGATTTCCTTTTGGCGCCGCAATCATAGGCGACGAAGTCGGCAAGGACATCAAGATTTGGGATATCGCTACGGCAGAAACCGTAGAGGAGACCCGCGAGCTGGCTGACGACCTCGGCGCCCGCGTGCTTTACATGCTCAACCGTCTGGGCATCGAACCCATCTCGGAGGATGCACCCCTCTCGGCTTAGCTTTCAGCCGCGTGGGAACTCAGCTGAAGAGTGCGAAACCACTAATCTTGGTTCCTGAATACTGTCGAAACCTGTGTGGAGAACCGAAGATATCGTGACTGCCAACAATTCTGCTGCGCGCGAAACGCTAGAACCCGTACAGCGCATCCTGCTGCCCAAGCGCGGCGAGCCGGTCGACGTCCGCATGCTCTACCTCATCGAGTCTGAGCAAAACCGCGAGCGCCTCAGCTGGAGCGGCCGCACCACTGTAACTATCCCCGCCGGCGAGGAAGCCTCCTTCGAGACCTACTTCAATGCTTTCCCGGCCGCCTACTGGCGCCGCTGGTCCCAGCTGAAGTCCATCGTGCTCGTGATGGACGTCGAGGGCGAAGCCAACATTTCCCTCTACCGTTCCAAGCAAGACGGCCAGCGCATCGCCGTGGCCAACCACGTGGTGACCACCGGCCACCACGAGTTTGAGCTGCCCCTGAAGAACTTCGAGGACGGCGGCCTGCTGTGGTTCGATGCCTCTGCCGTTGAGGACACCGTGCTTACCGACGCCGCTTGGTGTGCCCCCCACGCCCCGAACCCGCAGCTCCTGCCGGACGGCAGCGAGTATCCGGCGCAGGAGAAACGTGTGGCCGTGGGTATCCCGACCTTCAACCGCCCCACCGACGCCGTCGCGGCGCTGCAAGCGCTGGCGGAGGACCCGGTGGTGGACGGCATCATCGACTACGTCCTTATGCCGGACCAGGGCAACCAGCACCCGGCGGACGAGCCGGGCTATGACGAAGCGGTGGCGCACTTTGGCGAGCGCTTCCGTGAGTTCCGCCAGGGCAACCTGGGCGGCTCGGGTGGGTATTCCCGCATCATGTTCGAGGCGCTGGAGAACACTGACTCGCCCTACATTCTCTACATGGATGATGACATCGCCATTGAGCCGGATTCCATCCTCCGCGCAGTCCAGGCAGCGCGTTATGCCGCCAAGCCCTTCATCGTGGGCGGGCAGATGCTGAACCTGCAGGAGCGCTCCCAGCTGCGCACCACTGGCGAGCGCGTGAACCGCGCCGACTTCATGTGGGGCGCGGCCGAGCAGGCCGTATACGACCACGACTTTGCCAAGTATCCGCTGCGAGCTATCGGTGACGCGCAGTCCCACCTCGACCCGAAGAAGTATGATTCCCGAGCGCTGCACCGTCGCGTCGACGTGGAATACAACGGCTGGTGGATGTGCCTCTTCCCGCGCGTGGTCGCCGAAAGCATCGGGCAGCCGCTGCCGCTGTTCATCAAGTGGGATGACACCGAGTACTCCCTGCGCGCCGCCGCCCACGGTTTCCCCACGGTGACCTGGCCGGGTGCGGCCATCTGGCACATGGCCTGGGCGGATAAGGACGATGCCATCGACTGGCAGGCCTACTTCCACCTGCGTAACCGCCTCATCGTGGCGGCCCTCTACCACGAGGGCGATGCGCGCGGGATCACCAAGTCCATCTTCAAGTCCACCCTCAAGCACACCATGTGCATGGAGTACTCCACCATGGCCATCCAGCTGGAGGCCATGAAGGACTTCCTCGCCGGACCGGAACAGCTCTTCGACATCCTGGAGTCCTCGCTGCCGCGC
Organism: Corynebacterium sp. HMSC059E07; assembly: GCF_001814395.1. Classification (NCBI taxonomy): domain Bacteria; kingdom Bacillati; phylum Actinomycetota; class Actinomycetes; order Mycobacteriales; family Corynebacteriaceae; genus Corynebacterium; species Corynebacterium sp. HMSC059E07. The sequence goes on along the minus strand of NZ_KV816315.1, from coordinate 74,672 downwards.
ATCGCGGCGATCCGCAAGGAATTCCCGGATGCCGTCATCATCGAGTCGGCGGATCAGCTGCCCGCGCCCACCGGCGCACCGGGCGTGCCCACCCGCAACATCGGCGGCCGCCTGGGCAAGATCAAGAAGATTCCGTGGCTCATCAAGTCCGCCAAGCACCTGGTCACCAAGGAAGACCCGGCGCACCACGAGGCACCGCAGCTCAACCTCACCCCGGAGGAGGCCCGCTGGTTCACGCTCTCCCGCGTGGATTCCGCCACCGTCTCCACCGCGGGCGGCACCGGCGTGGCCTTCCGCAAGCGCGACCGCGAGCTAGCCCTCGAGCTGGTGAAATCCACCCGCGAGCTGCTCAAGGAAATCGAGGAGAACTTCGATGACCTGCGCGCCGAGTACCGCGCGGCCCTGCCGGAGCTGACCTCCCGCGAGTCCTGGCGAAAGGTCTTCGATGCCCAATAAGCTTTCTGTCGCCGAATCCCACGTCCTCGAGAAGATTCAGGACGTGGCCTTCGAGGCCCCCGGCGTTCTGCCCACCGCGCGGGGCTTAAGCCACTTCGGCGAGCACGCCCTGGGCTGGCTGGCTCTCTCTGGTCTGGGTGCTGCCGTGAATTACCAGAAGCCGGCGCGCCGCCGCCAGTGGGTAGCTGTTGGCGTGGGCGCTTTCACGGCGCACGCGGCCAGCGTTGTGATCAAGCGCATTGTGCGCCGCAAGCGCCCGGACTATGACTACGTCAAGGTGGGCGTGAAAACCCCGTCTAAGCTGTCCTTTCCGTCCTCCCACGCGACGTCGACAACCGCGTTCCTCGTGGGCGCCGCGCACGTTCTGGGAACCCCGGCACCGCTCGTTGGTGTGCCGGTCATGATGGCCTCGCGTATGGTGCTCGGGGTACATTACCCATCCGATACGGCGTTCGGCGCCCTGCTGGGAGCCGCCACCGCGGAAGCATGTCACCGCTATGAAAGGAAGACCGCATGAGCGAACGACCAAACCGCGTCGACGACGGTGAGCAGAGAGTCTTCCACTCTGAGCCGCACACCTCCGGCATCGATACCGGCCGCAAGCGCAAGCCCCCGAAGAACCTCGCCGACGGCATGGTCAAGGCCCTGCGCCCCAAGCAGTGGGTCAAGAACGTCCTGGTCTTGGCCGCCCCTGCGGCCGCGGGTGCGGACTCGCTGTTCCATTCGCGCGTGCTTCTCGACGTCCTCCTTGCCTTCATCGTCTTCTGCATGGGCGCGTCCTCCATTTACCTCATCAACGATGCCCGCGATGTGGAGGCTGACCGTGCACACCCGACGAAGCGCTTCCGCCCGATCGCGGCGGGCGTGCTTCCGGTGGGCCTGGCCTATGTCATGGCGGCCGTGCTCATCATCGGCTCGATTGGCCTGTCCTTCCTGGCCACGGCCGGTCTGCAGCTCGCCATCGTCATGGCTATCTATATCGGCCTGCAGCTGGGCTACTGCTTCGGGTGGAAGCACATGCCGGTGATCGACATCGCCCTGGTGTCCTCCGGTTTCATGCTGCGCACCATGGCCGGCGGCGTGGCCGCGGGCATTGAGCTTTCCCAGTGGTTCCTGTTGGTGGCCGCGTTCGGCTCCTTGTTCATGGCCTCGGGTAAGCGCTACTCGGAGATCCTTTTAGCCCAGCGCACGGGCGCCAAGATCCGCAAATCCCTGGAGGGCTACACGCCCACCTACCTGCGCTTCGTATGGACGCTGGCGGCTACTGCCGTGGTTATGTCCTACTCCCTGTGGGGCTTCCAGCTCTCCAACGAGTCTGATGGGCCGGCCAGCGTGTGGTACCAAATCTCCATGGTGCCGTTCACCATCGCCATCCTGCGCTATGCCGCCGATGTGGACCGCGGCAATGGCGGTGCACCAGACGAGATCGCCTTGGAGGACCGCGTCCTTCAAATTCTGGCCCTGGTGTGGCTGGCATGCATCGCCATGGCGGTCTACATCATGCCGGTAATGGTGGGCTAGCCAGCGGCGATCGGGAACAGGGCAAGGCAAGTGCTAAACTCTCTCCTCATGCGAAAATCCGATACACGTACCGCGGCCGCGCTCAGCGCGCTGGCCTCGGTCATCGTGATCGGAGTTTTCTCGTTTTGGGGTGGATTCGCCCGCCGCTGGATCTCCGACGACGGCCTGATCGTCCTGCGCACTGTGCGCAACCTCGAGGAGGGAAACGGGCCCGTCTTCAACGCGGGCGAGCGCGTGGAGGCCAATACCTCGACGCTGTGGCAATACCTGATCCTCCTCGTGCGGTGGGTAACGAACGCCCCGCTGGAATCCATCGCCGTCAACCTGGGCCTCGTGCTGGCGGTTGCGGCGATGGTGCTAGGGGCGTGGGCCACGGCACGCGCCTTCTTCCGCTCGGGCCAGTTTGCCGCACCGCTGGTGGCTCCCGCGGGTGCGCTGGTCTACCTCGCGCTGCCCCCGGCCCGTGACTTCTTCACCTCCGGGCTCGAATGGGGCCTGTCCATCTTCTACCTCGCGGCCCTGTGGGCGCTGCTGCAGCACTGGGTGCAGTCCCGCGATAGCGCCAGCGCCTACTGGCTAGCGCTGTGGGCCGGGCTGTCCTGGCTCGTGCGCCCGGAGTTCGCGCTCTACGGCGGACTGGCCGGCCTGCTGCTCTTGGCGGCACACCGTAATTGGAAGGCGTGGCTGGGCATCCTCGGCGCGGCCCTTCCCATCCCTGCGGGCTACCAATTCTTCCGCATGGGCTACTACGGCCTGGTGACTCCGCACACGGCGGTGGCCAAGTCGGCGTCGTCAAGCGCGTGGGGCAGCGGCCTGAACTACCTGAAGGATTTCGTGGGGCCTTATGCCCTGTATCTGCCCGTTCTCGTGCTGGTGGGTGCGGCATTGTGGACCTTCCGCACCCAGCTGCGCCCGGCGGCGCTGCGCAGCGCCACGACCGTGACCTACCTGATGGTCGGGGCCGCGGCGGTGCACGTGCTGTACGTGCTGCGCGTCGGTGGTGACTTCATGCACGGCCGCATGCTGCTGCTGCCGCTCTTCGCCGCGCTTCTCCCCGTTTTCGTGCTGCCGCTCAAGGGCCTTGTGTCTTCGCTCGCGGTGGCCTTCTGTGCGGTGTGGGCATTCATCATCGTGCTGCGCGGGCATCCGACGGATTGGGATGCCTATGAAAAGCCGCTGTCCATCGTGGACGAGCGTGATTTCTGGACCTATGCCACCAACCGCGAGGCGGGCCACCCGCCGCGCTCGGCGCGGGATTACCTGGGGATGAAGTTCATGCGCGGCTATGAAGAAGCCGGCGAGAAACTCGTCGGCGGAGATGCCCTGGCCACCATCTATGTGGAGGATAAAGAAAAGGACCTGCTCAACTGGCTCACCGTTCCGCGCGAGCCGGGAATGAACGAACCGCCGACGGTGTACTTGGTGAACTTGGGCATGACGTCGATGAACGCGCCGCTCAATGTCCGGGTTCTTGACACGATTGGTCTGGCTACGCCGATGGCCGCACGCATGCCCCGCGAGGAAGGCGGGCGCGTGGGCCACGACAAATCCCTCGAGCTGGAATGGCAAGCAGCACTCACGGGCGCGGACATCGAGTATCTCCCGCCGTGGTATGACAAGGACAAGACCCGCCAGGCGCGCGCCGCGCTGGACAGCCCAGAAGTGCAGGAGCTCATCGCTTCCTATAGCGCGCCCCTGACATGGGAGCGCTTCCGCGCGAACCTAGCTTTCTCGCTGACCTCGGGGCGCACGCTCATGCTGCCGTCTGACCCGAGCGAGTATCCTGTCCATTAGCTTGGCGTGAGCTGGGGAGCACCCCCATGGGTAGGCGAAAATTGCCAGGGTGCGTTACGCTAAACAAGATTCTTGTTATTGATCTGTAACTATCGCTGGCGTGTTGGCGATGTAGTAGTGGCAGTAAAAACGTTAAGGAGAAACATGAGTTCACTAAGCTCTGGCCTGCGGACTCGGGTCCTCTCAGTGGTGGCAGCCATCGCTGTGGCTTTGGGCCTGGTAGTGACCGCGGGTACGCAAGAAGCATCCGCCGCCAACCGGGACTGGCTGCGTGGCGACGCCACCGGTGCCTGCGAGTGGGACCGCGTCGGCTACTGGGTGCAGCGCTGCGACGTGTGGTCCCAGGCAATGGGCCGCAACATCCCAGTGCAGATCCAGCCGGCTAAGAACGGCGGCAACGCAGGTCTGTACCTGCTCGATGGCCTGCGTGCTACCGATTCCACCAATGCCTGGATCAATGACGTCAATGCCGCACGCACCTATGTCGACCACAACATCACCCTGGTGATGCCGGTGGGTGGCGCAGCGTCCTTCTACGCGGACTGGAACGGCCCGGCCACCTATGACTTGGTCAATCCCGTCAACTACCAGTGGGAAACCTTCCTGTCCCAGGAGCTGCCGGCCTACCTGGAGGGCAACTTCGGCGTGGCCCGCAACAATAACTCGGTTGCCGGCCTGTCCATGGGCGCTACCGCTGCCATCACCCTCGCTGGCAAGCACCCGGAGCAGTTCCGCCAGGCGCTGTCCTACTCCGGCTACCTCACCACTACCTTGCCGGGCGCTCAGACGTTCATGCGCTTGGCGCTTCTCGACGCCGGCGGCTTCAACATCAACGCCATGTACGGTTCCATCATCAACCCGAAGCGCTTCAGCAATGATCCGTTCAACCTGATCCCGGATCTGGCTGCGCACGGAACGGATGTTTATGTCTCCGCCGCGTCCGGCATCCCGGGGCCGGTGGATCAGCAGCGCTACCGTCCGGAGCACATCGCGGCCGGCGTGGCCCTGGAAGGCTTTGCCAACGGCACCACCCGCCTGTGGGAGCTGAAGGCCCGCGCAATGGGCGTTCGCCTGCAGACGAATTACCCGGCACAGGGCCTGCACAACTGGGAGCAGTTCGGATACCAACTCGAACGCTCCAAGCCACAGGTGCTTAACGTAATGAACGCTTGGTAATCATCTCCTGCGTGGCCGCCGTGCTCTTGAGCACGGCGGCTTTTTCATAGCCATGGTGGGCGTGTCCCCCTTCCCAAAGTCTCAAGTTAAACTTAAACTTGAGAACACATTAGACCGCTCACTACGCGTACGGTGGCGAGTTCCGCAGGAGGGGAACCTGCGGAGCCCGCTCGCGGTAGCGCGTGCCCTCATCTCGATTTACCCCTAACAAGGACTCTTCAATGCCGAACACTGCGTCAACTCAGCCCCGCCGGTCCGCCAAGGCTTCCGGCCTGCGTTCCCCGTCCGCAGCCCGCAAGGGCCTGACCATTGCTGCACTGCCCACCGCCGTGGCCGTGGGCTTTGCGCTGCTGCCTATTGCAAACGCGCAGTCTTCCGGCTCTTCCAGCGACGGAATTACTGATCTTCTGGGCAGCTCCAACCTCTCCGATTCCTTCGCCCCGTCCAATCCGCCGCAGCGTACCCCGGTGGAGACGGAATACCCGAAGATCGAGGGCTTGCCGGAGGGCGTGTCCGTGTCCCGCGTTGAGTACCTGACCAACCGCCACCTCAAGGTCTACATCAAGTCCGCCGCCATGCCGGACAAGGAGCAGGTTGTGCAGATCCAGCTCGCGCGTGACTGGTACTCCAACCCGGACAAGACCTTCCCGGAGGTCTGGGCTCTTGATGGCCTGCGCGCCCGCGACGACGAGTCCGGCTGGACCATCGAGACCAACATCTTGTCCCAGTACGCTGACCGCAACGTCAACCTCATCATGCCGGTGGGTGGCGAGTCCTCCTTCTACTCCGACTGGCAGAAGGAAGACAACGGCAGGCACTACATGTGGGAGACCTTCCTGATGAAGGAACTCATCCCGATCCTGGAGAAGGGCTACCGCTCCAATGGCAAGCGCGCCGTCACTGGCATCTCCATGGGCGGTACCGCCGCTGTCAACCTTGCTGAGCGCAACCCCTGGGCCTTCAAGTACGTTGGCTCCTTCTCGGGCTACCTCGATACCACCACCACCGGCATGCCGGAGGCCATTACCGCCGCGCAGGCCGATGCCGGCGGATTCACCTCCACCAACATGTGGGGTGACCTGTACTCCCAGGATTGGATCGACCACGATCCGAAGCTGGGCATCGAGAACCTCAAGGACATGAAGGTCTATGTCTCCGCCGGTAACGGCAAGGATGACTACGGCCAGATCGGCTCGGTGGCCAAGGGCCAGGCCAACATGGCCGGCGTGGGCCTGGAGGCCATCTCCCGCATGTCCACCCAGACCTTCGTTGATTACGCTAAGCGCGCTGGCGTCGAGCCGGTGGTCAAGTTCCGTCCGACCGGCGTTCACAGCTGGGAATACTGGCAGTTTGAGATGACCGAGGCATGGCCTTACATCGCTGATTCCCTCGGCCTGGACAAGAGCGACCGCGGCGCGGACTGCACCCCGGTTGGGGCCATCGCTGAGGCCACCAAGTCCGGCATCATCGGTAGCTGCGTGAACAACGAGTATGACGTCGCCGAGCGCGGCAAGGCCCAGGACTTCCAGGCTGGTACCGCCTACTGGTCCCCGGAGACCGGCGCACACGCCGTGATCGGCCGCATCGGCGCTCGCTACTCCGAGCTCGGTGGCCCGACCTCCTGGCTGGGCTTCCCGACGACCGGCGAGGAAAAGACCCCCGACGGCCGCGGCCGCTACGTCCACTTCGAGCACGGCTCCATCTACTGGACCCCGGAGACCGGCGCTTGGCCGATCCCGAAGGACTTCTTCGATGCATGGGGCAAGAACGGCTTCGAGGGCGGCGACCTCAAGTACCCGGTTGCCGAGGCCCGCAAGGTCGGCGACGGCCAGGTCCAGGATTTCGAGGACGGCGTGCTGACCCGCAACCCGGACGGTTCCTTCCACATCGTCCACGGCGCCATCGGCGCGAAGTACAAGGAGCTGAAGGCTGCTGAGTCCGAGCTGGGCTTCCCGGTTGGTGAGGAAAAGGCAGTCAACGGCGGCTTCTTCCAGGAATTCGAGCACGGCAACATCTACTGGTCCATGGACTCCGGCGCGCACTACATCCTCAAGGGCAAGATCTTCGACGAGTGGGGCAAGCACGGCTGGGAGCAGGGCGAGTTTGGCTGGCCGACGGAGGACTACACCTCCATTCCGGCCGGTGGGCTGACCCAGTCCTTCCAGCATGGCGTCATCCGTGAGGTCATGGGCCAGGTCCAGGCGGATAAGAAGTAGGAGAATCGCCATGCGTCTTTTCTCCGCGCGTCCCGCCGCGGCAGCCGGTGCAGCGACGCTGCTCGCCGCCGGTGCCCTGTTGAGCGGTTGCGGTTCCGCCACCGTCGAGGAGGGCGAGGCCACCGACACCTCCGTGGCGCCGTTGGAGCGTTCCTCCGCGGCGAGCGGCGGGGCGTCGGCAAGCTCGGCGTCAGCTAGTGGGGCGTCGGAAAGCTCTTCGTCGGCGTCGCGCACCGAAGAGGAACAGGACGGGGAGCCGGAAGACCGCGGCGCACGAGAGATCTCCGAGATCCCCGCCCCCGCTCCCGCGCAAGGCCCAGAACAGGACTTCCTGGCTGCGGTGGCGAAGGCCGGCGTCAACGTCGACGGCGTGGAAGACCAAGTGGTGGGTGCCGCGCAGGCCTCCTGCCAGGGCGATGCCGTCACCGCACCGGCAGTGGCCGGACAGCTCATCGAGCAGGGCCGCACCGAGCTTAGCCACGAGGAACTAGTCCGGCTCATTACCGAGCAGGGCCGCAAGCTCTGCGCTCAGTAACGTGGCAGGGATTTTCCAGACAATCCCGTGCCTTCTCGAGGTAGAAATTTCTTCATGCGTAAAACACTTACCGTCCTTGCCGTCGTTGTTCTCCTCGCCGTGATTGGCGGGGGAGCGGTCCACTTCCTCAACACCCGTGAGGAAGGAGAGCAAGGAAACCTTGCGGAGCCCGCCCCCTCCCAGGAAGAGGGGGAAGCAAACCCGAGCCCGGAGCAACCGGATTGGTGCCCGCGCGTAGAGTTCATCTCCGCGCCGGGAACGTGGGAATCCGCTGCGGACGATGATCCGATCAACCCGGGGGCGAACCCGAACTCCTTCATGCTGTCGATTACGAATCCGCTGAAGGAGGCCTACGTTCCCGAGGACGTTAAGGTGTGGACGCTGCCGTACACCGCGCAGTTCAAGAACATTAACGCGCAGCACGAGATGAGCTACGACGATTCCCGCAACGAGGGCACCTCGCGCCTAGAAGGCGAGCTGACCTACATGCACGAGACCTGCCCGAACACGAAGTTCATCCTGAGCGGCTTTTCGCAGGGCGCGGTCATCGCGGGTGATGTGGCGGACCGAATCGGCGGCGGCAACGGGCCCGTGCCCGCAGAGAGCGTGGCGGGTGTCGCACTCATCGCGGACGGGCGGCGCCAGGACGGCGTGGGCATTAACCCGGGCGCGCACGTCGGCGGCGTGGGCGCGGAGATTGCCCTGCAGCCGGTCTCGACGTTGATTCAGGGCATCGTCCCGGGCGCCACGATGCGCGGTGAGCGCGCCAACGGTTTCGGAACGCTAGCGGACCGCACCTTCCAAATCTGCGCGCCGAATGACTCCATCTGTGATGCACCACTGGACGTTAGCAACGGCCTCGAGCGCGCCCGCGATCTCATCGACGCCAACGGCGTCCACGCACTGTACGCCTCTAATCCGGACACCATCGAAGGCACCACGGCCAACCAATGGGTGACGCAGTGGGCCAAGGACACCATCGACGCACAATAGCGCTTGGCGACGTCCCGCCTGCGCGCCATGTAACGGTCGGCGTAGTCCTTCTGATATTTTTAATGTCAAAAGTACGTGATGCAGGGGTATGTGCCCCGCTCTACCCTACGAAGGAGCTTTCCCACATGGACCTGAAAGCCTTGATCGGCCAGTTCTTCGACGAGAAGGGCAACATCGCCCTGCCGCCCCACCTCACGTTGGCGGGCCTTGCCGAACACGTCTATGCCGCGGAGCAGCAGGCGGGTATCCCGGATCGCCCGGTCATGCGCCAATGGGTCTATAGCGATAACCCGGAGGGAACACCGCGCGATATCACCCGCTCCCAGGTCAATACCCGCATCAAGGCAGTGGCTGCGCGTCTACAACAGGTGGGCAAGATGGGGGACCGCGTGGCGATCCTGGCGGGCAACTCGCCCGAGTACATCTTCGGCTTCCTTGGCGCGATGTACGCGGGCATGACCCCGATCCCGCTCTATGATCCGAACGAGCCCGGCCACACCGACCACCTGCGGGCGGTCTTTGGTGACGCTAACCCGTCGATCGTTCTGACCAATAACATCTCGGCCGCGGCGAACCGCGCATACTTCTCGGACCGCCCGGCGGCCGAGCGCCCACGCATCATCTCCATCGACTCCCTGCCGGATTCCCTGGCGCAGAGCTGGGTGAACCCACTGGAGACGGAGGAGGGCAAGGCGGCCCTGGCCGCGCTGCAGACCGCGCCGGTGGACCACCCGGCCTTCCTGCAGTACACCTCCGGCTCCACCCGGACACCTGCGGGCGTGCTGCTGACTAACCGCAACATCATGACCAACGTTCTGCAGATCTTCACCGCGGTGCAGATCAAGCTGCCGGCGCGCGTGGTGTCCTGGCTGCCGATGCACCACGATATGGGCATCATCCTGGCGGTCTTCGTGACGATTCTGGGTCTCAACCTGGAAATCATGACGCCGCGTGACTTCGTGCAGCAGCCCAAGCGCTGGATTGATCAGCTCAAGCGCCAGCCTATCGATGAGCAGCTGCAGGGAACCTATGCCGTGGTGCCCAACTTCGCCCTCGAGCTCGCTGCGCGCTACGGCGCCCCGGCGGAGGGGGAGAAGCTGGACTTCAGCAACGTCGATGGCATCGTGATCGGCTCGGAGCCGGTGACCGAGTCTGCGGTGAATTCCTTCTGGGAGACCTTCGGCAAGGAAGAGTTTGGCCTGCGCCGCGATGCCCTGCGCCCGTCCTATGGCATGGCGGAGGCTTCGTTGATTGTCACCACGCCGCAGACTCCGGAGCGCCCGGTCATTTCCCACTTCGACCGCGAGCGTCTGGTCGAGGGCGAGGCGGTCATCGTGGAGAAGTCCGCGGACTCCGTGGCCTATGCCTCCTGTGGCCAGAGCGTCGTGGCCCAGCACCTGACCATCGTGGACCCGGAGACCAAGACCGAGCTGCCGGATGGCCGCGTGGGCGAAATCTGGCTACACGGCGAGAACCGAGCCGCCGGCTACCTGGACCGCGCGGAGGAAACCGCCTCGACCTTCCACAACACGCTGGGGGAGCGCTTGGCGGAGAGCACCCGCGTGCCGAATGCCCCGGAGGACAATAACTGGTTGGCCACCGGTGACCTCGCGGCAATCGTGGATAACCAGCTCTACATCACCGGTCGCCTCAAGGACCTCATCGTGGTCGCAGGCCGCAACCACTACCCGCAGGACATCGAGGGCACTGTGCAGGAGGCCTCGGGCCACGTGCGTGCGGACTCCATCGCGGCCTTCTCCGTGGAGGGCGGCAGCACCGAGGAGCTCGTCTTGCTCATCGAGCGCGCCGATGGCGCCAACCCGGCCGATGACGCCGCCGCGTCCGAAGCCATCCGCTCCGCGGTCTCCGCGAACCACGGCGTGACCCCGGCGGTCATCCAGTGGTTTAACGCAAACGAGATCAAGCGCACCTCCTCGGGCAAGATTGCCCGCCGCGTGGCCAAGAAGATCTACCTCGCTTCCTAAAGCCCACGCCGCTTAAACCCCCGTTCCCGCGCTACTGCGGGGCGGGGGTTGCTGCTGCCTGTGGGTATGTCGGTTATGAAACCCAAGTTAACAAAGTGAGATAATTGGTCGATAACCCCTATGTACGCTTCGACGTGCGCGTTTTCGTGCTGCGCAAAATCGAATGCAGAGTTAGATTTTTTTAGTCCGCGTAAGAAAGCTAGAGATTTATGACCGTTGAAGAGCTTCGTGGCTGGTTGCGCACCTGGGTTGCGCAGACCACCGGCCTGTCGGCAGAGGAAATCACGGACACCAAACCGCTCGAGAATTTTGGGCTGTCCTCGCGTGACGCAGTGGTTCTTTCCGGCGAATTAGAAAACCTCCTCGGCATTAAGCTCGAGCCCACCGTGGCCTACGAGTACCCCACCATCGCGCAGCTGGCTGAGCGCCTGGTCAACGGTGCAGCCGCTGCAGGGGAGAGCGCACCGAAAGAGGCGTCGCCACGCCCGGCCACCATCGCGGGCGGTGACATCGCCGTCATCGGTTACGCTGGCCGCTTCCCGGGCGCTAAGAACGTTGATGAGTTCTGGACCATGCTCGTCGAAGGCCGCGCTGGCACCGGCCCGCTGCCTGTCGGACGCTGGTCGGAATACTCTTCCGATCCCATTACCAGCGAGAAGATTGAGCAGCAGAACACCGACGGTGGCTATATCGAGGACATCGCTTCCTTCGACCCCGAGTTCTTTGGTCTCTCCCCGCTGGAGGCGGCCAACATGGACCCGCAGCAGCGCATCCTCATGGAGGTCTCGTGGGAGGCCCTCGAGGACGCCGGCGTACCCGCCAACCAGCTGCGCGGCACGGCCACCGGTGTCTACATGGGCTCCACCAACAATGACTACGGCATGCTCATTACCGCCGATCCGGCTGAGATGCATCCCTATGCCATGACGGGTACGTCCTCGGCGATTATTGCCAACCGTCTGTCCTACGCCTTCGATCTGCGCGGCCCTTCCATCAACGTGGACACCGCGTGCTCCGCCTCCCTCGTGGCGGTCAACCAGGCGGTCAAGGACCTGCGCGTGGGTGCGGCTGATACGGCACTCGCCGGCGGCGTGAACATCCTGGCTTCACCCCACGCCTCCATCGCCTTTAGTGAGCTGGGTGTCACCTCTCCCACCAGCGCCATCCACGCCTTTTCCGATGATGCCGATGGCATCGTCCGCGCGGATGCCGCGGGCGTGCTCGTGCTCAAGCGCCTCGAGGACGCCGAGCGCGATGGCGACACCATCCATGCCGTCATCAAGGGCACCGCGGTCAACTCCGACGGCCACTCCAACGGCCTGACCGCCCCCAACCCGGAGGCGCAGGTCGACGTCCTCGAGCGCGCCTATGCCGACGCCGGCATCCGCCCGCAGGACGTGGACTACGTCGAGGCCCACGGCACCGGCACCATCCTCGGTGACCCCATCGAGGCCACCGCGCTCGGCCGCGTGTTGGGCCCGGGCCGCCAGGCCGCGAACCCGACCCTGCTGGGTTCTGCCAAGACCAACATCGGCCACTCCGAGTCCGCCGCCGGCGTGGTGGGCCTCATCAAGGTCATCGAAGGAATGCGCCACGGCGTCATCCCGCCGAATATCAACTACGCGGGCCCCAACCGCTATATCGATTTCGACGCCGAGCACCTCGAAGTGGTCGAGGATCCGCGCGAATGGCCCGAATATTCCGGCCAGAAGGTCGCGGGTGTCTCCGGCTTCGGCTTCGGCGGCACCAATGCCCACGTGGTGTTGACCGACTACCGCGGGCTGACCCACCAGGACGCCCCGCAGGTCGCCATCGGCGAGGGGCAGCCAGTGGCCCTGCCGGTCTCCGGCCTGCTGCCCTCCCGCCGCGCCGCAGCGGCTTCCGACTTGGCGGACTATATCGAGGCAGAGAACCCGAACCTGCTTTCCCTGGCCCGTACCCTTGCGCGCCGCAACCATGGGCGCTCGCGTGCGGTAGTGGTGGCGTCGTCCAGCGAGGAAGCTGTCAAGCGCCTGCGACAGGTCGCCGAGGGAACCGTCTCCGTGGGCATCGCCGCGGCGGATTCTCCCTCCGTCCACGGCCCCGTCTTCATGTACTCCGGCTTTGGCTCCCAGCACCGCAAGATGGCCAAGGACATGATTGAGATCTCGCCGCTGTTCAAGGAGCGCCTGGAGGAGCTCGACGCCATCGTGCAGCGCGAATCCGGCTGGTCCATCCTGGAGCTGGTGCACGACGACGCCCAGACCTACAACACCGAAACCGCGCAGGTGGCCATCACCGCCATCCAGATAGCGCTGACGGATCTGCTCGCCACCTTCGGCGTGCGCCCTGCCGGCGTTATCGGCATGTCCATGGGTGAGATCGGCGCGGCCTATGCTGCGGGCGGCATCACGGCGGCCGACGCCATGCTCATCGCCTGCCACCGCGCACGCCTGATGGGGGAGGGCGAGGCCTCGCTTCCCGACGATCAGCAGGGCGCCATGGCCGTCGTCGAGCTCTCCGCCGAGGAGATTGACGCCCTTCCTGGTTCCATCGAACCTGCCGTGTACACCGGCCCCGGCATGACCACCGTCGGTGGTCCGCGCGAAGAGGTCCTCGCGCTGGTGGAGCGCCTCGAAGGCGAGGGCAAGTTCGCCCGCGCGCTCAACGTCAAGGGCGCGGGCCACACCTCCGCCGTCGACCCGCTCCTCGGTGAGCTCTATGCGGAGATCGCTGGCATCGAGACCCGTCCGCTACACACGACGCTCTTCTCCTCCGTGGACCGCGGCAAGGTCTACCGCCCCGGTACGGTGCTGCACGATGAGGACTACTGGATCCGCATGACCCGCAAGCCCGTCTACCTGCAGGACGCAGCGGAGGCAGCCTTTGCGGCGGGCCACATGCAGATCGTTGAGATTTCCCCGAACCCGATTGCGCTCATGGGCCTGATGTCCACGGCCTTTGCTGCGGGCAAGGCGGATGCGCAGCTGCTCTATAGCCTGAAGCGCAAGGTGGATCCCACCGAGTCGCTGTTGGATCTGCTGGGCAAGCTCTACGTCGCGGGAACTCCGGTGAACTACACTAAGGTCTTTGGCTCGGGCGCGCTTGTCGCCGCCCCGCATACCCGCTTCCGCCGCCAGCGTTTCTGGACCAACGCTCGTCCCTCGTCGGGCGTGTCCGGCCTGCCGGGCGCGCGCGTGACGCTGCCGGAGGGCGCGGTGGCGTTCTCCACGAACGCTGACCAGGCGCCGAGCGCGCTGGCCATCCTGGAGGCCGCCGCCGAGGCCGTCACCCCGGGCGCGCACATCGCTGCGAGCGAGGAGCACCTGGATCTGCCCGCGAAGGGCGAGGTCACCACGATTGTTCGCCGCACGTTGGGCGGGCTGTCTGTGGCGGTGCACTACGTGGATGGAGCGACTACCAAGCTCATCGCGGAAGGTTTTGCCTCGACCCTCAACCTTGCAGAACCCACCCCGACGGCGGAGCCGAGCCTGCCGCAGGCCGTGACCGCGCCGCAGTTTGCTGACCCCGACGTGGGCGTCGACGCCGTGCGCTGGGACCCGGAGAAGGAGAGCGTGGAGGAGCGCTTGGCGCTCATCGTGTCGGAGTCCATGGGCTACGACGTCTCCGATCTCCCGCGCGAGCTGCCGCTCATTGATCTGGGCCTGGATTCGCTCATGGGCATGCGCATCAAGAACCGGGTGGAGAATGACTTCCAGATTCCGCCGCTGCAGGTGCAGGCGCTTCGCGACGCCTCCCTCGCCGACGTCATCACCATGGTCGAGGAAGCCGTGTCCGAGCAGCCCGATGCCGCAACCGCAAGCGCCGACGCGGCCGCCGACGCACCCTCCGCGCTCACCGAGAGCGACGACACCACCCCAGACGCCTCCGCGGTGAGCGAGAAGGGCGGCGAAGGCGTGGGCGTCGCACCGCGCGATGCCTCCGAGCGCATGGTCTTCGGCACCTGGGCCACTTTCACGGGTAAGGCCGCGGCCGGCGTGACCTCCGCGCTGCCCCAGGTCAGCGATGAGGTGGCGGAAAAGATTGCCGAGCGCCTCACCGAGCGCGCCGGTATCGAGGTCACCGCACAGCAGGTCCACGAGGCCGAAGCGCTGGAGAACCTCGCGGATCTGGTCCGCGAGGGCCTGGAGACTGAGGTCGAGGGCAACATCCGCGTCCTGCGCGAGGCCGATGGCCCCGCCGTCTTCATGTTCCACCCAGCCGGCGGCACGACCGTGGTGTACCAGCCGCTGACTCGCCGCCTGCCGGCGGATGTTGCGGTCTACGGCGTGGAGCGCATCGAGGGCAGCCTGGAGGATCGCGCTGCCGCCTATATCGAGGACATCCTGCACTACGCGCGCGGGCGCAAGGTCGTGCTCGGCGGCTGGTCCTTCGGCGGCGCGCTGGCCTATGAGGTGGCCTACCAGCTGCAGGAACGTCAAGCTCGCGGCGAGGATACTGCTGAGGTTGCCTTCATCGCGCTGCTGGATACCACCCAACCGGCCCACCCGGCACCGAAGACGCTGGAGGAAACCAAGGCCCGCTGGGGTCGCTACGCCGCCTTTGCCAAGAAGACCTACGGTCTCGACTTCGAGCCGCCCTACGAAATGCTGGAGACCGTCGGCGAAGACGCACTCATGGCCATGCTCGCCGAATTCCTCAGCTCCACCGATGCCTCCGAGCACGGCCTGTCCGCCGGCGTGCTGGAGCACCAGCGCGCATCCTTCGTGGACAACCAGATTTTGGGCTCGCTGGATATGGGAAGGTGGGCGTCGGTAAGCGTGCCCGTCATCCTGTTCCGCTCCGAGCGCATGCACGACGGCGCCATCGAACTCGAGCCGGCGTATGCGGAGATTAACCCGGACGGCGGCTGGGGCGTTATCGTGAAGGATCTGGAGATTGTGCAGCTGCCGGGCGACCACCTGGCGGTTCCCGACGAGCCCGCAATCGGTATCGTGGGCAAGCACATGGAGGAATGGATCGAGGAGAAGATTCGGAAGTGACTAGCACCGCTGACAAGCTAGCGGACCTACGCGAGCGCCTCGAGCGTGCCCAGGACCCCGGCAGCGAGCGCTCCCGGGCACGCCGCGACGAAGCTGGGCGTTCGACTCCGCGCCAACGCATCGCCGCGCTTCTCGACGAAGGCTCTTTCGTCGAAACCGGCGCCCTGGGCAAGACCCCCGGCGACCCGGATGCGATTTACTCCGACGGCGTGGTCACCGGTCACGGCCGCATCAACGGCCGCCCGGTGTGCATCTACGCGCACGATAAGACTGTCTACGGCGGTTCCGTGGGCGTGACCTTTGGCAAGAAGGTCACCGACATCATGGATTTGGCCATCAAGATTGGCTGCCCGGTCATCGGCATCCAGGATTCCGGCGGTGCGCGTATTCAGGACGCGGTGACGTCGCTGGCCATGTACTCGGAGATTGCCCGCCGCCAGCTGCCGCTTAGTGGTCGCAGCCCGCAGATTTCCATCATGATGGGCAAGTCCGCCGGTGGCGCGGTGTATGCGCCGGTGACCACGGACTTCATCATCGCCGTCGATGGTGAGGCGGAGATGTACGTGACGGGCCCGAACGTGATCAAGGAGGTCACGGGCGAGGAGATTTCTTCCCACGATTTGGGCTCGGCCCGCCAGCAGGAGCTCAACGGCAACGTGTCCGTCGTGGTGCCCTCGGAGGATGAGGCCTTCGACCTAGTTCGTGACTTGCTGGATCATTTGCCTCTGACCTGCTTCGACGAATCCCCGGTCTTCGATGCGCCTTCTGATGAGGAGGTAGCCCAGGACACCGAGCTGGATTCCTTCATGCCGGATGATACGAACGCCGGCTACGACATGATGGACCTGCTCACGCAGCTTGGCGACGATGACGATCTCATCGAAATTCAGGAAAACTACGCCCCCAACGTCATTACCGCCTTTGGGCGCATTGATGGCAAGGCCGTGGGTTTTGTGGCCAATAACCCGATGCACTCGGCGGGCTGTATCGATGCGGATGCCGCCGATAAGGGCGCGCGCTTTATCCGTATTTGCGATGCCTACAACATCCCGCTGGTCTTCGTGGTGGATACGCCGGGTTACCTGCCGGGCGTGGACCAGGAGAAGGCGGGCTTGATTCACCGCGGCGCGAAGTTCGCGTTTGCGGTGGTGGAGGCTACCGTGCCGAAGGTCTCGCTGATTGTGCGCAAGGCTTATGGTGGTGCCTATGCCGTGATGGGGTCGAAGAACCTGACGGGTGACATCAACCTGGCGTGGCCGACGGCCCAGATTGCAGTGATGGGCTCGGCCGCCGCCGTGGTCATGATTGCGGGCAAGCAGCTCGAGGCCGCCGAGACCCCGGAACAGCGCGCTATGACGAAGAAGATGTTCATGGACTTCTACGACGAGACCATGACCGCGCCTTATGTCGCCGCGGAGCGCGGCTACCTCGATGGGATGATTAAGCCCTCCGAGTCGCGCTTGGCACTGCGCCGCGCGCTGCGCCAACTTGCCGATAAGCAGGAGAAGGACCTGCCTAAGAAGCACACCATCTCCCCGCTCTAGCGTCGTTTAAACCCGGCGGCGGGCGAAGAGGCCTGCGGATCGCGCTGAATTTTGTGTCTCGGCGTAACATGTGCGCCTGTTTTATCCGATAAGCCTAAAGACTAGGAATTCAATCAAAGGAGAAACCCAATGCTCTCTAGCGTTCTTGACCTCAGCGGTGACATCATCAACCTCGTCATTATGCTGCTCAACCAGGCCGGCGTAGACGTTTCCGCGCTGAGCTCGAAGTAAGTCAGCGCTTCTAGCCCCTCCTTGCGGAGGGGCTTTTTACTCCCAGACCGGGCTGGGGATGGGGACTGGCGGTCCACCGTCGGGAGGCAGCCACGCCATGCGGCCTTCGATGCGGTCGATGCGCCCGCGGTACGTGGGGCGGGCGGGGTCATCGTCATTGATGGCGTTGTGATACTTGCATAACGGCACGAGGTTGTCGAGGTTCGTCGGCCCGCCATCCTGCCACCTTCTGATGTGGTGCATCTGGCATTCCGCGGCAGGTCTTGTGCAGCCGAGCCAAGCGCACGTCGGATGCTCTGCGCTGAGCAGGATTCGTTGCTTATCGTTGGCGAAGCGGCTGCCGTAATACACATTGACCGGCCCCTCGACCGGGTGGAAGAGGGAGACGAAGCCACGCTCAGAAAACGTGGTGCGGAGGAACTCCGCGCCCGTCATCGTGCCGCCGTCGGTTGCCTGCAGAAGGATGTCATCGCCCTCGCCACGCACAATCTTGTCCAGCTGGTCGAGGCGCACAATGACGTGCGCATGCAACGCCGGCTTTGGCGCGCCGCTGCCGGAAAAGACCTCGTGGACTGCCTTGAGCAGGTCTTCTGATGTGGCTTTGAGCGTGCCTACCAGATTGGCAATCGCGCGCGGGCGATCCGTGATGATGAGCTTGTGCATGCCGCCCGTACCGCGTCGCACGCGGACGCCAGGAGTGGGCTCGGGTGTGAGCTCCGCGAGCCTGCGCTTCGCCACACGCGAAATCTCGTCTTCTGGGGTCGCACACAATTCCACTCGCAGGTCCCATGCTTGGCGCGAGTTCTTGACTCGCGCGACGTGTCGTTCAATCTGCAACAGCGTATCCAGCGCATGGTTCGTTTCCCGCGCGCGGCGCTGCTTGGCGCTGAAAGCAGTCTGGCCAAAATACACGCGGTGGAGTCCCTCGAGCTGCCGCGCCACGCGCGGCGTCGCGCCCAGCGCCAGCATGTCCTCGTGCGTGTGCCCTGCGCACAAGGAGACGACGTGCATGCCGCGAGCGAGTACCCCGAGTAAGTCCCCCAACTTCATGCCTCACACACTAAACCGCCCCTAACTATCCCGCAACCGGAACGCTAAACTCCCAGCTCACGGAAGCTCTAGGTGCGGGAGCGGGAAGCAAAGGCCGCGATGGCTCGCCAGCCAAAGAAGAACAGCGCCGACATTACGGTGGCCACGATGAGGAAGGACCAGTGTGGCAGGCGGCCGTTGACCAGCATCCACAGGGCCATGCCGCCAATGATGGCGCTCAGCCACACGACGACGCCCTCTTTCCACAGGCCGCTCAGCTTCGACGCCATGATGATGACCCAGCCCACGAGTGCGCCCACGGTCCACGGCCAGAAGGCATCAACCCACGAGCTAAAGCTCAGACCACCGTGCGCCAGGCGGGCGCAGATGGCGAAGAGGGCGAGAGCGAGGACGTCGATAAGCGGGGCAACGCGCATTTAGGATTCCTTCCGGTTCAACGCCGCGTAAGAGAAGCCATCGCGGGCGTAGTGGGCGAAGTAGATGACCCATCCAATGATAGTGATGAGCGCAAAGGAAATAAGCCGGTAGATGATGGCCGCGGAGGTGGCGTGCACCACGGTCAGGCCCGTGGCCACCAGCGGGGTGATGAGCGCGGCCTCCACCGTACCCACGCCACCCGGGGTGACCTGCGCGGAGCCAGCCAGCTTCGCCGCGAGGAAGGCCAGGGCCACACCGGCCAGGGTGGTGTCATCGGCGCCGGCGCGCAGCCACGGAATCTCCCCGGTCACCGCCCACACGGATGCCCACAGTGCGCCCATATCGGCCAGGCGGTGAACCAGCGACGCCCCGGCAACCACAGCAAAGGGGCCACGCGAAAGGTGGACCTCGCCCAGGTTGCGGACCTCCTGGATCGCGCGGTCCCGCTTCGGGCCGGGCCGCAGCTTGCGCAGCCAGCGTTCAAGGGTCACCGGGTGCGAGGTCAGCCAGAAAATGCCGCCGAGCGCCGCGAGCATGAGGACAACCGTGGTGATGAGCGACCCCAGCGCCATATCCGCGTTGAGGAAAAACACCCCGACGAGCCCAATGAGCGCGAGGAACATCGAGCTAATAATCGAGGACAAAAACAGGAAGTAGCTGCACAGCGCCACCGACGCACCCCAGCGGCGCTGCACCTGGAAGGTGAGCAAGGCCGAAAAGGCAGGGCCCGCCGGCAAGGTCGTGGACCAGGCATTGGAGGCCAGCGTAATGGCGTAGGTCTCGCGCAACGGCACCTTGACGCCGCCCGCGCCGATGAGCCGCTTCATCACTTCCGCCATGCCCGCGATGGAGAGCAGCGCGAAGAACACCACCAGCACCACGGGGAAAGGCTCAGCGTGGCGCAGGCGGTGCAGCCCCTCGGAGATGAAGTCCAGCTGGTCGCGGAAGAACCACGCCAGCGCGGCCAGAATCAGCAGGGAGATTATCCAGGTCAGCCAGTTCTTTTTCATCGACCATCCGTGGACTTAAGGCGCTTGACCAGCTCGGAGAAGGGGATGAGCTCGGTGTCGGTGTCGGCGCTGCGGTCCCCGCGTACAGGAGCATCGCTTGCCGACGCCTCCTCGACCTGCTCAGCCGTAGTCACAGGGGAGTGGGGCGCGTCGTCCTGCGCAGCCGGTGCGGCCTCTTCGTTGTTCAGTACTGGGGCGGTGGGCACCGGCTCGGCAGCTGGGGAGTTCTCGCCGCCGAGGCGGTGGGTCAGGCGTGTGAGGAAGCGCGGGGCCCACCAGTTGTCCTCGCGCAGCAGGTGCATGACGGCGGGGACGAGGAGCATGCGGACGATGGTGGCGTCGATAAGCAGTGCAAAAATCATGCCGAAGGCGATGTATTTCATCATCACGATGTCGGAGAAGCCAAAGGCTCCCGCGACCACAATCATGATGAGCGCGGCCGCCGTGATGATGCCGCCGGTGTGCGCGGTACCCGCCGCGATGGCCTCGTCCGTGGAAGCGCCCCGGCGGCGGGCTTCTACCATGCGCGAGACTAGGAAGACCTCGTAGTCCGTGGACAGGCCAAAGACGATGGCGATGATGAGCACCAGAATCGGGCTCATGAGCGGACCAGCGGTGAAGTTGAGCAGGCCGGAGCCGAGGCCATCGACGAACATGAGCGTCAAGATGCCCAGCGTTGCACCCAGCGAGAGCAGCGTCATGATGATGGCCTTGAGCGGCAGGATGAAGCTGCCGAAGACCAGCGCCATGAGGATGAAGGTGGCCAGCACCACGTAGAGGGCCATCCAGGGTAGCGTGTCGAAGAGCGCGTCGAGGGACTCGACTTCCATGGCCGGGGTGCCGCCGACATAAAGCTCCACGCCGTCGGGTGCCTCAATGTTCTCGAGCTCGTGGACGATTCGTGCGTAGTCCTCGCGGTCCTGGATACCGGCGCCGAGGACGGTGGTGCCGTCGACGGTCGCGGTCTTCGGGCCCATTGGCTCGGTAAGGCCTTGGATGGAGCGGGCTTGCATGACGACGTCGACAAGCTGCTCATTCGTCGCGTTCTTCACCACCAGCTTGACCGGCTCGGTGCGGAAGGAGGGGAACTGCTCGTTGAACTGATCCTGCGCCACGCGCGCGTCTTGGTTGGGCGGCAGGTAGGTCTCGTTGATACCGCCGAATTTCACGCCCAGCACCGGCAGGGCCAGCGCGATGAGCAGGGCGCAGATGGCGGTGGTCATTAGACCCGCGCGGCCCATGGCCCAGCGTGGCATCCGGTACCACCACGTGTCCTCGATGCGGCGCCCGCGCCGCGAGGTCTTTCGCACAGTCCACTTATCGATATTGTGACCCAGCATGCCAAACAACGACGGCAGCACCATGACCGACAGGAGTGCGGCGAGGCCGACGGCGGAGATGGAGCCGTAGGCAACGGACTTGAGGAAGGCCTGCGGGAAGAGGAAGAGCCCGGAGAGGGACACGGCCACCATCGCGGCGGAAAAGACCACGGTCTGGCCGGCGGTGGCGGTGGTAATCGCCACGGCCTCCTTGGTATCGCGGCCCTTGTCCAGCTCCTCGCGGAAGCGCGAAACCATGAACAGGCCGTAGTCGATGGCCAGGCCCAAGCCCAGCAGCGTGACGACGGCCTGCGCAAACACGTTGACCTGCTGGAAGCCGGCGAGGATCGAGAGGATCCCCAGAGAGCCCAGGATCGACAGGCCACCCACGACGAGCGGCATGAAGGCCGCGACGACGGAGCCGAAGACTACGAGGAGCAGCAGTCCGACGAGCGGCAGGGCGGCTTTCTCCGCGCGGGAGATGTCTTTGGACATGCCTTCATCCAGTGCGTCGGCCACGGCGGTGGCACCCGCTACCTGCACAGGGACGTCGGCAGCGTGCAACGAATCCTCGATGGCGCGGAAGTCCTTGAGGGTCTGTTCGCCGTCGCCTTTCAGCCCGATGGCGGCGAAGGCCGTGGAGTGATCCTGCGTGATGAGGTTCGGGTTGCGCTTATCAAAGTAGCTGGTCACGGAGTCGATCTGCTCCGGGTGCTGCGCCTTGAGCTCATCCAGGAAGGCCTTGGCTTCGGTGGCGTGGGCATCGGGGTCATCGAAAAGCAGGATGACGTCGCCGGAATTGTCCCGGCCGAAAGTCTCGAGCTCGATCTGCGCCGCGCTTGTCGACGCCGCCGAGGGATCCTCCCAGCCCTCCTGGCTCATCCGGTCACCCAGGCGGGTGCCGAAGCCGAAGAAGAGGCCGAGGATGAGACCCACGATGATGAGCGGGATGACCTTGCGGTGGGCATAGGAGAAGCGGCCCCAAGAATAAAACATGCGGCTCCTAATTGTGCTCGGGCGCGCGGTCCGGCAGCAGCGCGGACAGCGGGCGGAAAGGCTGCAGCCAGGCGCCGCCTGGAGGCAGGTTGTCCAGGTTCACGCGCGGCAGCGGTTCGCGGAAGACACCCTCGATGTCTTCGAGGTCGACGAACTCGATATCGGGATGGGTCAGCGCCCAGGAGGTGTGCTCGTGGAATCCAAGCACGCAGGTGGGCAGGCCGGAAGCGGAGAGCTGCTCAAGCAGGTGCTGGAAGTTCTGGCCGTCGGCAGAAGCCACGATGACACCGGAGAGGTTCTCGCGGTTGGCCTTGATGTATTCGACCATGTCGGGGTCGACATCATCGTCCTCGTGGAGCTTTGGCTTGGCAAACACGGCGAAGCCGACGTTGCGGATAGCCTCGACCCAGGGGCGGATGACGTCGGCGCCGCCGGGGCTGACGTTGGTGAAAACGGCGGCCTCAGGGGTGGCGTCGTTATCGAAGGCCAGGTCCACCAGCCAGCGGCCGATGGCGTCGAAACGCGGGCGGTAGGCGGCGGTGGGGCGCCCCCCGAGGATGGCGCCGAGCCCCATGTCCATGTTGGGTGCGTCCCACACCAGAAGGTAGGTTCCGGCCATTACTTCTTCTCCCACAGGTACTCGGTGATGACGTGTTCCTTATCCAGGCCTTTGCCCTCAAACTTGGTGATGACCTGACGGTCGGTGAGGATGGGGCACTCCGGCCAGGGCCAGCCCTTGTAGTCGAGGGAAGGCTCGACCTCGACGAGCTCATTAATCCATTCGGCGTAGCCGGCGTGGTCGGTGGCCACGTGGAGCACGCCGCCGGGTTTCAGGCGGGAAGCAAAGAGGTTGAGCGTGCCGGATTGGATGATGCGGCGCTTGTGGTGGCGGGCCTTGGGCCACGGATCCGGGAAGAAGATGCGGATACCGTCGAGGGACTCGGGCGCGAACATGCGCATGAGAACCTCGATGCCATCGCCGCGGACCATGCGGATGTTCTCAATGTCGTTGCGGATGATGGAGCCCAGCAGCTTGGCCAGGCCCGGCTTGTAGAGCTCGACGGCGATGATATTGGTGTCCTGCTCGAGTGGCGCCATGGCTGCGGTTGAGGTACCGGTGCCGGAGCCGATCTCGACGATGGTCTTCGCCCCCTCGCGGCCGAACCAGGCGGGGATGTCGAGGGGTTCGTCGGCAAGCAGGCGCCCCAACCTAGGCCAGTGCTCCTCGAAGAGGGCGTTCTGGTTGTCGGTGAGGGTGCCGCGACGGAAGGTCACGTTGCCGAGGCGTGGGTAGTCCAAATCATTGTTGAACTCGGCGTTGAAATCCGTCTGGAGGCCGCGGCCGTGAGGCATCTGCGCGGCGGGATTTTGGGAAGAGTCTGCGCTATTCATCAGTTGACATTGTTCCCTTAAGCAGGGGTGAGGGGCAACGTGCCGCGCCGTGGAGGGTGGAGGGGCACCTCGGTGGAGGCCACACAGGTCGCGGTGGGGGTAATAGGACGGGCGTACGGGATGAGCGATCCACAGAAACAGAACCCCCGTATGGGGGCGATTGAGGCCGGTGGGTGCCACATTTCACACTCCGCTGTCCTCGACATAGTCGATATGAACTGGGTGGATATAACCGGGGTGGCGGGCATTACACATTCTGTTATCACCAGTGTCCGTACTCTGGTTGGTGAAACGTCGTTGGAACCTTCGGCGAAATAAAGCACCCTGGCCACACCGACCACAGGAGAATGTGAGATGACCGCAACTATTAAGGGCCTTGTAGGTGAACTGCCCACGAAGAACGAGAAGCTTATTTCGTGGATCAGTGAGAGCGTCGAGCTCTTCCAGCCGGAAGAGGTCGTCTTCGTAGACGGCTCCCAGGAGGAGGCTGACCGCCTCGCCGCCGAGCTAGTGGAAAAGGGCACCCTGATTAAGCTCAACGAGGAGAAGCGCCCGAACTCCTACCTGGCTCGCTCGAATCCTTCGGATGTTGCCCGCGTGGAGTCCCGCACCTTCATCTGCACCGAGACTGCTGAGGACGCTGGCCCGACCAATAACTGGGCCCCGCCGGCAGCCATGAAGGAAGAGATGACCGAGGCCTTCCGCGGCTCCATGAAGGGCCGCACCATGTACGTCGTGCCGTTCTGCATGGGCCCGATTAGTGATCCGGACCCGAAGCTCGGCGTGCAGCTCACCGACTCGGCTTATGTTGTGCTCTCCATGCGCATTATGACCCGCATGGGCCAGCAGGCCCTGGACAAGATCGGGGACAACGGCGACTTTGTCTACGCCCTGCACTCCGTGGGTGCCCCGCTGGAGCCGGGCCAGGAGGACGTCGCCTGGCCGTGCAACGACAAGAAGTACATCACGCAGTTCCCGGAGACCAAGGAGATTTGGTCCTACGGTTCCGGCTACGGCGGAAACGCCATCCTGGCCAAGAAGTGCTACGCGCTGCGCATCGCTTCCGTCATGGCGAAGGAAGAGGGCTGGATGGCAGAGCACATGCTCATCCTGAAGCTCACCAACCCGGAGGGCAAGAAGTACCACATCGCGGCCGCCTTCCCGTCCGCCTGCGGTAAGACCAACCTGGCCATGATTACCCCGACGATTCCGGGCTGGTCGGCAGAGGTCGTGGGCGATGACATCGCGTGGATGAAGCTGCGCGAGGACGGCCTGTACGCCGTCAACCCGGAGAACGGCTTCTTCGGCGTGGCACCGGGCACCAACTACGATTCCAACCCGATTGCCATGAAGACGATGGAGCCGGGCAACACCCTGTTCACCAACGTCGCGCTGACCGACGACGGCGATGTCTGGTGGGAGGAAATGGGCGAGGCCCCGGAGCACCTCATCGACTGGCACGGCAACGATTGGACCCCGGCTTCCACCACCAAGGCGGCGCACCCGAACTCCCGCTACTGCGTGCCGATTACGCAGTGCCCGTCCGCTGCACCGGAGTTTGATGACTGGAAGGGCGTCAAGATTGACGCCATCCTCTTCGGCGGCCGCCGCGCCGATACCGTCCCGCTGGTGACCCAGGCCTTCGACTGGAACCACGGCACCATGATTGGCGCCCTGCTCTCCTCCGGTCAGACCGCTGCCGCTGAGGGCAAGGTCGGCGCCCTGCGCCACGACCCGATGGCCATGCTGCCGTTCATGGGCTACAACGCCGGTGACTACCTGCAGCACTGGGTGGATATGGGTGAAAAGGGCGGCGACCGTATGCCGGCCATCTTCCTGGTGAACTGGTTCCGCCGCGGTGAGGACCGCCGCTTCCTGTGGCCGGGCTTCGGCGAGAACTCCCGCGTTCTTAAGTGGATCGTGGACCGCATCGAGGGCAACGTCGACGCCGTTGAGACCGTCGTGGGCCACACCGCCCGCCCAGAGGATATCGACCTCACCGGCTTGGACTTCGACATCGAGGACGTCCGCGAGGCGCTTGCCGTGAACCCGGCCGATTGGGCTGGCGACATGGAAGACAACAAGGAGTACCTGACCTTCCTGGGCTCCCGCGTTCCGTCTGAGGTGTGGGATCAGTTCACCGCGCTCAAGGAGCGCGTTGAGTCTGCCTCCTAATCATCGCGGTTAAACGGATGCTCCCCTGCGGGGGAGCTTTCGTCGTTTTAGGGGCTTAAGCGCGCAGGACGAAGACCAGGTTGGAGGTGAGGAACTCGCGCAGCACCGGCACCTTGAGCACCCACCAGGCCCAGGCAGGGTGGTAGCGCGGAAAGGCCGCGAGGAATTCTGCGCCCTGTGGACTAGGCGGAGCCACGCTGCGCGCCCAGTCCAAGCCCTCGCGGGCGGAGAGCGCAAAGAGTGAGGTGCCGAAGACGTTTTTCGGCGGGTGGCCGTGGATGCGGGCGTAGCGGTCGCGGGCGAACTCGCCGCCCACGTAGTGCTCCCACAGGCCGGTCTCGTGCCCGCCGAAGGGCCCCAGCCACACCGTGTAGCTCAAGATCACCAACCCGCCGGGCTTGGTTACGCGCAGCATCTCCTCACCCATGTCCCACGGGTTGGGGATGTGCTCGGCCACGTTGGAGGAATACGTGATGTCGAAGGTGTCATCTGCGAAGGGCAAGCTAGTGCCGTCGCCGCGCACGGCTTGGGCCACCTCGATGCCGGCGGCGGCCATCTCGCCCACGTCCGGCTCCAGCCCGACATAGCTGGCCCCGCGCTGGGCAAAGGCCGAAGCGAAATAGCCGGGCCCGCCCCCGACGTCGAGCACGCGCGCGCCGGTGAGGGAGAGGGAATGGTCGCGGGAGAGGGCGTCGACAAGCGCGGCGGTGTCCTCAGCCAGACCGCCATAAAAGACCGCGGGCGCTGTCTGCTCAAAGCGGAAGGAGCGCAGCAGTCGCCAGGAGCGGCGCAGGGTGGCCAAGGCACGGGTGCGTTTCATAACCCACTAGGCTAAAGCATCGTCATGAAAATCCTTCTTTTGTGCTGGCGCGATTCCACCCACCCGCAAGGTGGCGGCTCCGAGCGCTACCTCGAGCGCGTCGGGGAATACCTCGCTGCTCAGGGCCACGAGGTGGTCTTCCGCACCGCGCGCCACATGAACGCCGCGAAGCGCGAGCGCCGTAACGGCGTGCTCTATTCGCGCGCCGGGGCCAAGTTCAGCGTGTATCCGCGTGCGCTGTTGTCGATTTTATTGGGGCGCCGCGCTTTGCGCGGCGCTGATGTCGTGGTGGATACCCACAACGGCATTCCCTTCTTCGCGCGCCTGGCTACCCGCGCGCCCGTAGTGATCCTGACGCATCACTGTCACCGCGAGCAGTGGCCGGTGGCCGGCCCCGTTCTGTCGCGGCTGGGGTGGTTCCTGGAATCTCGCGTGGTGCCCGCGCTGTATCGCGAGAACACGTGGGTGACGGTCTCGGAGGCTTCGAAGCGCGACCTGGAGAAGCTGGGGATTCACGGCGCGCACATCATTGAGAACGGCGTGGACCCCCTGCCGGAGCACGTGCCCACCTTGGAGCGCGAGGCCGATATCCACCTGGTGACGCTGTCGCGCCTGGTGCCGCACAAGCAGATTGAGCACGCGATGGACACCGTGGCGCGGATTCCGGGCGCGCTTCTCGACGTCATCGGTTCCGGCTGGTGGGAATCCCACCTGCGCGAGTATGCGCGCGCCCACGGGGTGGAAGACCGCGTGCGCTTCCGTGGTCAGGTGACGGAGGACTATAAGCATGCGCTGCTCGCGCGAGCCGATGTGCATCTCATGCCGTCTCGAAAAGAAGGCTGGGGGTTGGCAGTCATGGAGGCGGCCCAACATGGGGTTCCCACCGTGGGTTATACATTTGGCCTGCAAGATAGCGTTATCGACGGCAAGACCGGTGTGCTGGTGCAGCGCGAGGAGGAGTTCACGCAGGCGGTGCGCATGCTTGTCGACGACCCCTCCCTCCGTCACCGTTTAGGCAACGCGGCCCGTGAGTTGGCGGCTACTTTTTCCTGGGAGAAAACCGGTGCGCGCTTCGAAGAGCTGCTAGAAGCGGAAGTACGCACCAGGCGGCGCTAAGCCCCCACGGGGCGGGTGCCGGTTGCGCGTTGGTGGTGGCGACGATGCGGCCGTCCTCGACGACCGCGCCCACACCGAGCTCCTCCAACCGGGCGAGGTCGCGCGTGTTCCAGGCTTCGGTGGCCGCCAGGTAGCGCGGCGCAGGCTGATCCACGTTTATGCCGTCGACGGTGAGCTCGCCGGAGTCGAGCTTGTTGGCGGCCTTGGAATAGGGGTCGAGGGCAATGCCGCCGTCAAGCGGCACCATGGCTGAGCGGTCGGCGAAGAAGGTCAGGCGGCCGTCAAGGTCTTCGACGAGCTGGCGGTCGATGCCCGTTTCGCGTGGGAGTAACACGGCGAGCTCCCGCGGTGCATCGGGAGCCTGGAGCAGGCAGGCGCACAGCGCGAGTGCGGCAGGAAGTTGGCGCAGGGATGCGATACCCGCCACGGCCAGCGGCAGGGCGAGCAAGGTGAGCTTGGAGGAATCGCGCAGTAGGCCCGCACCGGGGACGTGCTCCACGGCGAAGGCGGTGAGACCTGGGGCGAGTGCGCCGAGGATGGCCAGGCCCATGCCGAGAACCGCCAGGGCCGCGAGCGGGCGCAGCTCGCGCCGGGGAAGGCGGGCAGCGCCCAGGACAGCGAGGGCGGCGACGGCAAGTCCCGCCAGGGCGAAGCCCTGCTCGCGAGAGGCCGGCACCGCCGCGGCATTCCAGATGCCGCCGAAGCCGAGCAGCGAGCCGACCGCACCCACGTAGGCCTCCGCGCGCGGGGCAAAGGCCGCGGCTTGGGCGGCGGGGTCGCCGTGGGTGGTAGGCGAACCGGCCACGAGGCTTGGAACTAGCCACGGCAACCACAGCAAAACTGAGCCGCCCGCGAAGAGCCACCGCCTTTCGCGCTCACAGACAACCGCGATGAGTCCCCCGAAGAGCCCGCCGGTGGGCGTCAAGGACGCGGCCCACAGCGCCAGCCACGCCACGCGCGGGTGGTAGCTTAAACAACCCCACGCGATCACGGGCGCTAACCAGGCGGCGACTGCCAGCGACCACTGGCCCTGCAGGAGGCGCTCGATGACGAAAGGATTGGCCACCGCGCACGCCATCGCAGCGGCCGCCGCCCACGGGCTGGACTCGCGCGCCCACCGGCCCGCCACCCACGCCGAGGCACTCGCAGCAGCAAGGATGAAGACCCTGGCCAGCCACGCCCCGCCGAATAAGGCAAGCACCCCGTCCTGCGGTGCATTGCGGGCGGGAAGGTCACCGGCGCCGAAGGCGGCAGCGCTCAGGGCTGGGCGGTCAAGCAGCACCATGTCGCGCCACAGGAACTCGCCGGGCAGCACGAAGGGCCAACACACCGCGAGCACGAGCGCCACGCCCCAGGCGCAGAGGGCGGCGCGCACCGCAAGGGATGCTCGGGACGTAATCACGGGCGCCTACGCGCTCTGCGCTGCATGGCGGCGCATGAACATCGCGGCCGCCACCGCCAACAACGCCACGCCGATGGCCTTGCCCAGCCAGCCGACGAGGCTCAAGATTTTGACTGTGTCGATGACCCGGCGAACCGAGTCGAGGCGTTCGGTGCGGGTGGAATCGGACCAGGAGAGGGGGACGTCGAGAAGCGCACGCTCGTGCGTGTCATCGGCATCGACCATCGCCTGGGCCTGGCGTGCGTCCGTAGCCCAGAAGATGCGCGGGTGCTCCTCCTCGTTGACGATGGTGCCGGTCGTGGGCTCCACCCACACCGTGCGGCTCACGGCGTAGAAAGGCTCGAGGATGACGTGTGATTTCGGCTTGAGGTTGTAGCGCTCCAGGGATTCCGCGGAGTAAAAATCGCCCGCGGGGCCGGAGCGGCGGGCTTCGAAGGCGAAGACCTCCCCGAGCGAGACTGGCGCGACATCCTGGTGGAAGACGTAGGTGGGGATGCCGTCGAGCTTCTCATCGCGCAGGAAATCGATGGGCTCCGTGTCCTGGGTCAGCGGATCGAAGAAAGGATAGGAGCGCTGCTCCGCGCCAGCGGGGAAGAAGTAGCTGATGCCATCGCGCTCCACCCGGTCTTCCACCTGTACGTCGAAGGCGGGCAGCTCGATGTGCTGCGTCGTGTTCGGCCCCGCCACCGGGTAGGTGGATTCGCGGTTGAGCTGGGATTCCTCGGTGATGTGCGCGATGGTCTCGCCGTTGAAGGTGAGGTCCACGGTGGACTGCGCGCGGGCCACGGAATCCTTCTTCGCGGGGGCGGTGGTGGTGTGGCGGGTAAACGTGGCTCCATCGTGCTCCGCGTGGATCTCTAGGTTGAGGTCCCTGGGCAGCGGGCGGGACTGGTTGTTATACAGCGGCGGAAGGATGGACCCGAGTATGAGGAACACCGCGGCGGCAATCGTCACCTGCGCTAGGCGGGAGCGAAGGAACACGTCAGCTCCGATCGGTCGAGGGATTTACTGCAGAAATAGTATCGTAGTGGGCCATGCGCTTTCTCCCTGAGCTCGAAGGCGTGCGTGCGCTGGCAGCATTGGCAGTCGTGGTCACGCACGTGTCCTTTCAGACGGCCACCGGCTGGGCCTGGGCTGAGCGCCTGGATTACGGGGTGGCGGTCTTCTTCGTCCTCAGCGGTTTCTTGTTGTGGCGCCGGCGGCACGCGCACACGGCGGGGCAGTACGTGCTCTCCCGCGTGGCGCGCTTGGCACCGCTGTATGTGGTGTGTGTGGTGGTAGTCCTCGCCTTGCTTCCCGACGCTTCCCCCTTAACCCTCCCGCAGGTCATCACCAACCTGACTGGCACGCAGCTCTATATTGCTGATGGCCTGGTTCCCGGGTTAACGCAATTGTGGTCGCTGTGCGTGGAGTTCGCCTTCTACGCGGTGTTGCCGCTGTTGGCGTGGTTGTTGGATAAGCTCTCGGCGCGCCCGCGGGTTGCACTTATTGCTGGAGCTGGCGTGCTGAGTTTGTTCTGGGGTTTTCTGCCGTTTGTGGCCGGATATGAATCCGGCGATGTCAATACGCAGATTTGGCCGCCCGCGTATTTCTCGTGGTTTGCGGTGGGAATGTTGGCCGCGGAGGCCGAGGCCGCGCAGGTGCGCCTGCGTGCTGGGCGGATTGTGCGTCCCGCCTGTTGGGCGGTGGCGGCGGGCTGCGTGTGGCTGGCCAGCCGCGAGTGGTTCGGCCCGCAGGGCTTGGTGCATCCAGAACCGGGTGAGTTTGCGCGGCGCATTGCGGCGGGGGCGGTGTGCGGGGCGTGCATCGTGGTGCCGGTGGCGCTGGCCCCGCGGGAAAGCTGGCTTTCTTCCGAGGTGATGCGAGCGCTGGGCCGCTGGTCTTATGGTGTTTTCATGTGGCACGTAGCGGTGCTGGCCATTGCCTTCCCGCTGTTGGGCGTGTCTGCTTTCTCCGGCTCTGCCGGGGATTTCGCGGTGGTGTTGGTCTTCACGGTGGTCGTTAGCTGTGTGCTTTCTGCTGCGACCTACGCGCTTGTCGAGGTCCCCGGCCGCGACCTCATCCGCTCCTTCGCCCGCGGCCGCATCGCCGTCCCGCGTTCTCTGCCGCGCGTCGCCGCCGATTGCGCAGAAGGCATCTCGTAAAAGGCATCAGTAAAAAGGCGTCTTTGCTCCTAAAAACGCCATTTGCCCCTTCTAGATGGCGTTTTTAGCCCTAAAGATGCCTTCTGCAGGGCGCCTTCTGTGAGATGCCCTTTGACAGGCGCCTTGTGCGGAGCACCACGTGTAGCGGGTCCACGTCGAAACCAGTGGCCCAGAAGGTTGCATCAGTGGGCGGACAAGCTATGTGCAGCGGGGCCGGGTACTTAGGGCGTGCGGCGGGGTGGGAGGCAGGCACACGTGATAGCCGCGACGCAGAGCAGCTGCACCAGAAGCGAGTCGCCGGCGTAGCCGTCCGTGGGCCAGGGTGCGCGGGCGAGCATCGCGCCCGCGGCCAGGGTCAGCGCGCCCGCCAAGTAGTCGGAGCGCAACGTGGTCCAGCGGGTGATGGCCCACGCCGCGGCAGCGGCGGCAACACCGGGCAGGCCCGCGACGAGCGCCATCGTTGCCGCGATGAGCAGGGCTAGAAGGACACGCGCCGAGCTAGACGAGTGGGCAACACGGGCGGGCGAGAGCGTTTGGGAAGCAGCGGAGGCGGAAGCATAAGGCGAGGCGGGGGAAGCGGGGTGAGGGCGCGGACCGCGGGCCATGAGGAGCAGGCACAGCGCGGTGGTCAGCGCGGCGAGCGCGCCGCCGAGGCCCAGGCCGACGCGATAGGCGCGGTCGGCAGCAAAAGACATGTGGAAGGTGCCACTGGCACCGGCGGGAATGAGGAAGGCTTGCGTGTCGGCATCGATGGAGCGCGGTTCGAGGGCCAGCGGTTCCGAACTGGAGGCCGGCGTTGAGGCCGGCGCTGAATCTTGTGCTGAACCTGGCGTCGAGACCGCGGCTGTGCTGGGGGAGCGCAGCTCGCCGCGCAGGCCTTCGTTGAAGGCACGGCCGGTGATGAGGAGGCGGTCGTGGTCGGCGGGCTCGATGGTCTCACCGGCAGCGAGCGGGGTATAGCCGTGGTCAGCGCCCGATGCGGCCGATGGGGTAGCGCCGGCTGCGGCTGAAGGGCGGTCAGAGGAAGCGGGAAGGGGCGCGGGCAAGGAAGACGCGGTATCGGTCAGGGCCGCCCAATCGCCCGTGGTGCGCACGAGGTGCTGACCGGCGGGCAGGTTGAGGGTGGAGTTGGGGGCGTGGGGGGAGCCGTCGATAAGCACTGTTTTCCCACCGGAGACCCGCACCATCATGTCGCGCGGGGTAGTAAAGGAGCGGATGAGGATGTGCTCGCTGTCCTGCTGGAAGAGGAACTGCTCGGCATCGGGCGAGGCATCGGGCACGGTGACGATGCGCCGCGGGGTGGGCTGATCCACGATGGAGGCCTCCGCAATTCCGGTGCGGCGCTGCGGCTCGATGCGGATGGTGGAGGCCTTCGCGCCGGGCACGCGGATATCGCGGGCGCGGTAGGCCTCCATGGTGACCGTCACCTTGGAGTCGCCGTTGTGGATGGTCACCTCAGTCGTGCCGGTGGTCATCAGCCGCAGCTTGGGCGAGGTCCACGTGGAATCGGAGTGCAGCTCTAACCAGCCGGAATCGCCAGGCGCTGGCCACCATGCGGTGGAGTTCTCGTCGTCAACGGCCGCGGTAAGAGAACGCGCCGGGTTCGCCCCGCCGAAGGCCGAGGCATCTGCGGCAGACGAGGACGCTGTGACGCGGCCATCGTGCTCCACCACCTGGGTCAGCGGGCCGGCGGAGGGGTAATCGCGCAGTCGATTGCGCACGGTGGAGGGGTCATCGGGGGCCAGCGGCGCGGAGACCGGGCCAGAGAGCGTGCCGTAGTTGCGGTCACGCAGCGCAGGCGTATCGGTGACGATGTCCGCGTTGGAGGCGACCAGTTCGTGAGGTCCGGAGAGGAGCGCGAGCGATTCCCCACCGCCCGCCACGCGCGGCGGATCCGCAGGCGCTAGGTTCATGGAGAGGTCGGGATCGAAGACGACGACGTCGACCTCCCCGAAGGTGTGGACCTCGCCCGGGATGTGCTCCGAAGAACCAGACATGAGGTCGTGGCGCACCGCGACGGCCCCGATGCCAAGGCGCTGCAACACCACGGGTGCGGTGGCAGGGTCGCGGGAAATCTGCGCCATCGCACCGTCCAGGCCACGAATGGCTTCCGGCGGAATGAGGGGAACGGCGTCGCGGACGGCCCAGGGGACGTCGAGAAGCGGCTGCGCCGGCTCATCGCGCGTCCAGCCCCAGTCCTGCCGCGCAAAGGAGGCCGGTGGGTAGATGAGCACGCGCGTATCTAGGCTGTTCATGAAGGAAGCGGCCTCCTGCCAATAGCCGGGCACCTCCTCGTACGCGCCCTTCGGCAGCAGCCTGCCCGCCCACGCGGGGGCGGTCGCACCCATCACCACGAGGCACACTAAAAGGCCCGCTGCTTCACGACGCCCCGGGGACAACGTCCGCGGCAACCTCACCCGGGCAGCAATCGCGGCCACACCGAGTACCAGCGGGATGCGCACCAGCGGGTCGAACTTGTGCACGTTGCGCAGCGCGGCCAGCGGGCCATCAAGCGCGTCGAGGTACCACGCAGCATGCGTGCCGAGCACGGCCACGCCCACCAGCAGCATGAAACCCCACTCGCGCGGCAGCCGGGCCAGGCCCATGAGTCCTAAGGCGGCAACGCACACGGTGACGAGCACGAAGACCGGCTCGGTGGCCAGCTCGTTGCCGGCAACGCGCTCGGTATCCACAAACGGCGCCCAACTGGTGGTGCCACGCAGGATTTCCGCCAGGTTGAGCCACCGCGTGGTCACGCCGGCGGACTCAATGAATTCCGTAAAAGGCGGGGCATAGCGGCCCAAGATGAGTAGCGGGGTAATCCACCACGCGGATACCGCAGCGCACCCAGCCAACCACACCAGGCCAGTCTTGCCCGCGCGCCGCCACAGCAGAATCACACCCGCCGGCAGGCAGGCAGCCAGCGTGGCCGTGGCGTTGACCGCGCCCATGCAGGCCACCGCCACCACCGAGGGCGCGGCATCCCGCCAACACAGACGGCCCGGCCGCAGGAAAGGAAGCAGCACCCAGGGGGCCAGCATGACCGGCCAGGTTTCTGAGGAAATCGCACCCAGCGTGGTCAGCGTGCGCGGGGAGAGCGCATAGAGGAGGCTGCCCATCAGTGCGGCATAGCCCGGCGCGGCGGGAAGTACTGTGCGGACCACGCGGAAGAAGCCCAGAAAGCCCACGGCCAGGACCAAGAACCACCAGGCGCGCTGCGCTATCCAATCCGGAAGCGGATCCGCCAGCAAGAAGAACAAGCCCTGCGGGAAGAGGTAGCCATAGGCCTGGTTCTGGAGCTGGCCCAGCGTAAAAGTATCGGTATAAGCATGCAGGGCGCCGGCCAAAAACCCAGCCGGGTTGGCCACCAGATCATGCTTGGTATCGGCGGCGGTCAGCCCCCACGGCTGCACCAGAACCACGAGGGCTAAAAAGAAAAGCCCCCCGATGCGTGCGCGCACGCTACTCGCGGGAGCCGTACTCCGGCCCGCCCATCACGGCGTCGGAGGCCTTGACGGAATTATCGTTTGGAACGGCATCTGCCTGCGAGAACTGCGCGATGCCCAGGATGGTCACGACCCCCAGCGCTACGCCAACGACCGCGCTGCCCAGGGCCGGGCCCAGGGTGCGCTTGTTGAGTGAATCGCTGTCGAATGCCATGGCGCCAGATTCTAGCAGTTCGATGCCG
This sequence comes from Corynebacterium sp. HMSC059E07, assembly GCF_001814395.1. Classification (NCBI taxonomy): domain Bacteria; kingdom Bacillati; phylum Actinomycetota; class Actinomycetes; order Mycobacteriales; family Corynebacteriaceae; genus Corynebacterium; species Corynebacterium sp. HMSC059E07. Next base: position 39,710 of record NZ_KV816315.1, on the reverse strand, counting down.
CCTTTTAGGAGTGGCTCTCCGCGGCGGCGTCGTCCTCATCATCGTTCTCCGGCGGAACGATGAAGACCGGCAGGCCTGCGTTGCGCACGATGTACTCCGCGGTGGAGTTGTTCCACAGCGAGCGGAAGCCCGTGAGCGCGCGGGTTCCGGTGACGATGACATCGATGTCGAGTTCGTGGGCGGCGTCGACAATCGCGCTCTGAATCGTCGTCACCGATTCCACCAGGTGGGCATGGCCGCGCAGGCCGAGGGACTCGGCCTTGGCAATACCACGGTGGCAGATGGCGAGGGCCTCCTCGTAGGCCGGGTCATCCTCCACGCTGTCCGGTGAGACCGTGGATTGGTGCAGCCCGGTGCGGCTGACCGCGCGGGCGGCTTGGCGCGCGGATGGCTCCCAGGCGGTGAGGATTTCTACGTCGGTGGGGCGCAGGAGCCGCGCGGCGTACTCGAGGGCGCGGTCGGCGCGGTCGGAGCCGTCATAGGCAATGAGCATGGTCTCTCCGTTATTCATGTGACCATCCTAACAACCGCTTGTTTCCCGCGCGGGTGCTTCAGGCACACTGGTGGGCATGAGAAAAGCAATGCCCGCCCTCCTGTTGAGTGCTACCTGTGCGCTGAGCGCGTGTAGTGAGGAGCCTGTGCTTTCCGACGCCCCGCCCAGCGAAACCAGCGCCGCGGCCTCGAGCGCCGCGTCGGGGGACGCGGCAGAACACGATGCCGCGCTTGAGGGCGTCCGCGCTCGCGCTGCCGTCAAGCTCATGCCGCCGGCGCTGAACTACGAGGATGCCCGCGCGAAACTCGAAGCCGGCGTGGGCGGGCTCTTTATCCCCAGCTGGGCCGACCCTGAGCTGCTCAGCGATGGCCCGCGGGGAGTGAACGCTTTGCGCGAGGAGATGGGCCGCGACTTCGAAGTCTCCATCGATTTCGAAGGCGGGCGCGTACAGCGCTTCTCCGAAATTTTGGGCGACTACCCCTCTCCGCGGGCCATGGCGGAGGGCCACAGCCCGGAGGAGGTCGAGGCCCTAGCCACGGAGATTGGGCAGAGCCTACGCGCCCACGGCGTGACGGTGGACTTCGCCCCGGTGCTCGACGTGGATGGGGGAGACCTGGAGGTCGTCGGCGACCGCGCCTTCTCCACCGACCCACAGGCCGCCGGCGAGTATGGCGCGGCCTTTGCCCGCGGTCTGCAGGCCGCCGGTGTGAAGGCCGTGTTCAAACACTTCCCCGGTCACGGGCGCGCCTCCGGGGACACGCACTTGGGTGAGGCGGTGACCCCGCCGCTGGAAGAACTGTACGGACACGAGTTCGTGCCTTTCCACACGGCAATCCCGCAAGCCCCGGAAGCGGCCCTCATGATGGGCCACCTCGTGGTGCCTGGGTTAGGGGACGAGCCCGCCTCCCTCAACCCGCGGGCTTACCAGCTGGCCCGCGAGGAACTGGGTTTCGAGGGCACGATTTACACCGATGACCTGGGAGGGATGGCCTCCATCTCGGAGAACTTCAGCGTGCCGGAGGCCGTGGCCGCAGCCCTCACCGCCGGGGCCGATATGCCGCTGTGGTCCACCGACGATGACATCAACGCGGTCATCGACGCGGCCGCCGACGTGGTGGCCCAGCAAGAGGGCGACTAGTAAAAACTAGCTGGCAGCCGTTAATCTCGTACACGTGAAAAAGGCAATCGGACACAGCCAACAGCGACGCAAGGGGCTCCAGGTGACCCTTGGCGTGCTCGTCGGCCTGATACTCATCGCCGGCATCGCCTATGCGTGGGACGTCATGGCTAACCAGCACAAGGTCCCGCGCGCGACGTCGGTCGGCGGCGTGGACATCTCCCGCATGGAGCGCACCGCTGCGGTGGAGAAGCTGGAGCAGGAACTCGGGGACGTCGCGGCCCAGCCCGTGGATATCCGCGCCGGGGAGAAAAGCTCGCAGCTTATCCCCCAAGACTCCGGCCTAAGCCTGAATTATCAGAAAGCCGTCGACGGCATTCCCGACGCTTCCCTGAACCCCCTCTCGCGCCTGTACAGCTTCATTAAGCCCACCCAGGAAATCCCTGTGGCTGTGGACATCGATGAGAACCAGCTCTCCGGCCAACTCGAGCGCGTGGGCAACGAGCTGAAGATCGAGCCGGAAGACGGAAACTTGGAGCTTATCGACGGCTCCCTCAAAGAGACCAAACCCAAGCTTGGCCAGGCGGTGGAAGAGGGAGTGCTGCACGAGGGCGTCGTGAAGCACTGGCTCGACCCCGAGGGCGTCGACGTCGAGCCGATGGTGGTGGAGCCTCAGATTAATGATGAGGCGATTGAGGCCATGCGCACCGGGGATGCCGCCCGCGCGCTGGATAACCCGCTCACGCTGAAGGGCGAGAACAACACCACCGGCACCTTGCGCAAGCCGGAGATTTCCCAGTTCGTCTCCATCGCCGCGGAGGATGGCGAGCTACGCCTCAAGGTGGATAAGAACCGCGCGCGCGAGCTTTTCCAAGAGCGCATGCAAGGCTCCGAGGTGCCCGGCACCAACGCCAAAATTTCCTTCAGCGGCAACGACAAGCAGATCACGCCCTCGGTGGATGGCTCCATCATCGACTGGGAGAAGACCCTCGAGGGCTTCGAGGACCGTGTGAGCAGCGAGGACGACCGCGAATGGGATGCCGATTACAAGCCGGACCCCGCAGACTTCACCACGGAAATGGCAGAGAAGGCCACCTTCGATGAGACCGTGTCCGAGTTTTCTACCGGCGGTTTCTCCGGGGCCTCCGGCACCAATATCCGCCTGGTGGCCCAGGAGGTCAACGGTGCCGTGGTCAACCCGGGTGAGACCTTCTCCCTCAACGGCTACACCGGCCCGCGCGGTACCGCGCAGGGCTATGTGGAATCCGGCATCATCATCGATGGTCACGCGGGCGCTGCCGTGGGCGGCGGCATCTCTCAGTTCGCCACCACCTTGTACAACGCGGCCTACTTCGCCGGCATGGAGGACGTGGCACACACCCCGCACTCCTATTACATTTCGCGCTACCCGGCTGGCCGCGAGGCCACCGTGTACGAAGGCGCAATTGACCTGCAGTTTAAGAACACCTCCAACCACCCGGTGCGCATCGAAACCAGCTTTGGTGACGAGATCACCGTGCGCTTCAAGGGCGTGAAGACGGTTGAGGTCGAGTCCATCAACAACGGCCGCTGGGCCAAGACCGAGCCGCAGCGCAAGTCGGTGAGCGAGGACTGCTCGCCGTCGTCTGGCACGCCGGGCTTCACCACCTCGGATACCCGCGTGATCAAGGACCTCTCCGGCAAGGAAATCTCCCGGGAGACCACCACCACGGTCTATGACCCGCAGCCCATCGTTACCTGCGGTTAAGCCATGACCCGGCCGATGCACACCGCGGTGAAGGACCCGGCGGACGTCGATCAGCTGGCCCAGCACCCAGTGAAGTTTGGTCGCGTCGCCGGCCTTTTCGCAGCCCACCGCGGCACGCTGCTTGTGGTGGTAGCGCTCATCATCGCGACGTCTGGGCTGACGGTGGTGCAGCCTTTCTTGGTGCGCCGCACCGTGGACGAGGCCATTCCCAACCACGACACCGCACTGCTGTTGTGGCTGGTGGGCGGCATGCTGGCCATCACCGTGGTCTCTCAGGCCATCGGCGTTATCCAGTCCTTTTTATCCGCGCGGGTGGGGCACACCATCATGCACGAGCTGCGCACGCAGGTCTTTGCCAACCTGCAGCGCCAATCGCTGCAGTTCTTTACCAATAACCGGGGCGGCGAGATCCAATCCCGCCTGACCAATGACATCGCGGCGATGCGCGGCATGGTGACCACAACCGCGACATCCGTGGCCAGCAACCTCACCATGACTGTGGCTACGTTGGTGGCGATGGTGGCGCTTTCGCCTACCCTCTCGCTTTTGTCCCTGGTGGTACTGCCACCCGCCGTGTGGCTCACCCGCCGCGCCGCCGTGCTGCGCCGCAGCCTTATGGAGAAAAACAGCCGCGCGCAGGCGACGCTGCAGCAGACCATTTCGGAGAACCTGTCCGTGTCCGGCATGCGCCTGGCGGCCACGCTGGGTGCGCAGGAGCGCGTCTATGACGGCTTTGAGAAAACCTCCCGCTCCCTCATCCGTTTGGAGCTGGAATCGCAGTTGGCCGGGCGCTGGCGCATGGCGCTGACGCAAATCATCTTCGGCGTGATGCCGGCCCTGATTTACCTGGCGGCCGGCTTGCGCCCGGGCATTACGATTGGCACGCTCATCGCCTTTTCCACCCTGCAGACCCAGATCTTCCGTCCCATTACCGGCCTGCTCAACGTGGGCGCGCAGTGGGTAGCGTCGATGGCGCTGTTCAGCCGCATCTTCGAGTACCTGGACTTGGAGCCCGAACTCACGGAGACCACCCAGCCCGCCCAGCTTGCCGACGCCTCCCTCACCCTCCACAACGTCTCCTACCGCTACCCCGGCACCGACACCGACGCGCTTTCCGACGTCTCCCTTTCCATCCCCGCCCACACCACCACCGCGCTAGTGGGGCATACCGGGTCCGGCAAGTCCACGGTGGCCGCACTTTTTGCGCGCCTTGCCGATCCGACCGAAGGCACCGTGCACCTGGGCGGGGTCGACCTGCGCGATATTCCACCTGAGCAGCGCGCGGAGGTCATTGGCGTGGTCTCCCAGGAGACCTACCTGATTCACGGCACGGTGCGGGAGAACCTCCTCTTCGCGCAGCCGAATGCGAGTGAGGAACAGATGTGGGCGGCGCTTAACGCCGCGCGCGTGGACGAGGTCATCGCCGCGCTGCCGGAAGGTCTGGACACAGTGGTGGGCTCGCGCGGCTACCGCTTCTCCGGCGGTGAGCAGCAGCGCCTTTCGCTTGCCCGCACGTTGCTGCGCCAACCACGGGTGCTCATCTTGGATGAGGCCACCTCCGCCCTCGACAACGAGACGGAGCGCGCCATCCAGGAGGCAGTGCTTGGCGCGGATGCTACCCGCTTGGTCATCGCCCACCGCCTGTCCACTATCCGCGATGCCGACCAGATCATCGTCCTCGACGCCGGCCGCGTGGCCGAGCGCGGCACCCACGCTGAGCTGCTGGCCCGCGACGGCGCTTATGCGGCGCTCCTTCGTGCCGCGAAAACTACTGGTGATCGTTCTTAGAGAGCCCCGCCAAGAAACCTAGGGATGTTAGCTTTCTATCTGGAGTTTGTTAAAGACCGAGAAAATATATGGCTTCGGGATTGTCCTGAGGTACCTTCTTGCCGCGCCCCAGTGGTTGCCCATGAAGATTCACGTCTACCTGGCGATATTGACAGTGTTAATGGTTGTGCTGGTGGTTGCATGGCGCTCTTGGTAAGCGTTTCGCAGTGAGATAGTTGCCACCAATGTGCCTGGGCAAGGCTGCTAGAGCCCCCGTAAGGGGGCGGTGAGGTCGATATCACTCAAAGTGGAATGGCAGCTACCAATACCGCAGTTTAACTGCGAATATAATTATTATCTGCGCGGGGGGGGCGATTACTTGAGAGGGCTAGCTGGTTTTATGGGAAGCGGGCATTTGTTCGATATCGCATTTCTTCTTCTAGGTATAGGGTCTAGCTATGTAATCCACAGGCTACCGTTACTTAGGCTAGGGGCCCGGGTAGGTGCCTTACCTTCTTGGGAACGTCGCTCTATGTGGGTGAAAGATTCTTAGCGATGGGCCGGGCCATGGTGTGTAAACCGTGGGGAGTGGATTGCGTACAGCTGATGAGGCGCGGTGTCTCATTACACAACTCATGTAAAGGACCTGTTTCCGTGAACAAGATCTCTCGTACCGCTCGTTCGGTCACTTTCGCAGCAGTCGTAGGCCTCTCCCTGGGGATCTCCGCTCCGGGCGCCCTGGCTCAGGACGATACCGCCGCCGATGCTTCGGCGACTACCACTTCTGAGGCTCCCGCGGGCACCTCCGTTAACCCGGCCAACATCGACTTTTCCAAGAAGGGCTCCATCACCCTCTACAAGAAGAAGGGTGCCGAGTCTGGTAATGCAGCTACCGGCCAGGAGATGGAAGGCGTACAGGGTGAGCCGCTCGCTGGTGTGACCTACAAGATCACCAAGCTGAACTACGACCTGCAGAATGGCGACTGGTCTAAGTTCCCGAAGACGGCTGCCGATGCCAAGGGCCACGAGACTGAAGAAACTTTCGAGACGACCACCGGTGACGACGGCAAGGTGGCTTTCGAGAACCTGGATCTTGGCATCTACCTCGTTGAGGAGACCGATGCTCCTGCCGGCATCGTGTCTGGTGCTCCGTTCATCGTGTCGGTGCCGATGGTCAATGAGGCCTCCGATGCGTGGAACTACAATGTCGTGGCCTACCCAAAGAACACCGAGACCAAGACTGAGAAGACCGTCAAGGATGCAGATAAGCACATCCAGGATGGTTACACCTACACCATTAACGCTTACGCCCCGACCTGGGGCGAGGGCAAGAGCCTGACTGCTTTCCGCTTCGAAGACCAGCTGGATAAGCGCCTGGACTTCCAGAAGGTTACCGAGGTCAAGGCTGGCGACACTGTTCTGGAAACCGGTGACTACGAGGTCAACACTCCGGCTGACAACAGCAACAAGCTCATCGTCAAGCTGACTGACCAGGGCCTGACCAAGGTTGAGTCCGGCGACAAGATGTCCCTGACCTTCGAGGTCAAGCGCAAGGAGGTTGGCGACACCACTGAGCTGAAGAACCAGGCTGACGTCATCTTCAACAACCCGAATACCGGTAAAGAGGTCAAGAACAAGACCAACGAGGTCGTGACCTACCACGGCAAGCTGAAGGTTGTGAAGAAGGACGGCAAGGAGGCCGGTAAGGTCCTGCAGGGTGCGGAGTTTGAGCTCTACCGATGTGCCTCCGCGCAGGATAAGCTCGAGAACCCGCTGAGGGTAAACGGTGCGAACAAGTGGACTACCGGCGCTGACGGTACCTTTACAATCGACGGCCTGCACGTCACCGACTTCGAGGACAGCAAGGAGGTTGCTCCGGCAACCAAGAAGTTCTGTCTGAAGGAGACCAAGGCTCCGGCTGGTTATGCACTGCCGGAGAAGAACGTTACCGAGATTGACTTCACCCGCGAGAATATCGCGAAGACTGGTGAGCTCAACGGTGACGACAAGATTACCCTCGTGTCTGAGATCGACAACATCAAGCAGGACACCCCGAACCTGCCGATGACTGGTGGTGCCGGTGTCGGAATCCTGGCCGCTATTGGTGCAGCCATCGTCGCAGCTGGTGCATGGTTCGCTCGCCGTACCGCGCGCAACTAATAGCCGGGCGTAGTTCCGGTGGCGCAGACTGTCCATGGTGGTCTGCGCTGCGGGTCGGGTAGCCAAGGTAGGCAGCCCGACCCAATGAGGGGACTGGACTAGGCGTAGATTCCGGTCCCTATCTTTCTCTTTCGTTGTAATCCCGGTCGCGCTGCGCTAGCGCGTGGGCATTGTTTTGGGTGGTGCGGGTCGTTGACTTCGGTGGTAGGCCAGGAAATGGGCCGGCGGCACAGGCGCCGTGGAGGCTTAGCTCTTCCGGCGGTAATCGTTGTCGTCGGGTTGTTGGTGATGCTGTACCCAGTGGTCTCGACCGCCTGGAACAACTGGAATGCCTCACGGGTGGCGCAAGAGTATGCGCGACTGGACAAAGAGACACCGGCGCAGGTGCAGGACTCCGTATGGGATGCTGCGCATGCGTACAACGAGGAGCAGACTTCGGGTCCGATCTTGGATCCGTGGCTGAACCGTATCGGTGTGGATAATCCCGATTATGAGGCTTACCTGGAACAGTTGGGTGAGACCGAAGCGATGGCTCGCCTTGTCTTCCCAGCCGTAGACGTTGATCTGCCGGTGTTTCATGGCACCGCGGATAAGACACTGCAGCGTGGACTAGGACATTTATATGGCTCTGATTTGCCGGTAGGCGGACCAGGAACTCATTCCGTCATCACGGGGCATACGGGCCTGGCGAATTCAACGATGTTTGATCACCTCGACTCTGCCACCGAGGGAGATGTGTTCTACATCCAGGTTGCTGGCCACAAATTGAAGTACGTCGTCGACAGCATTCAAGTGGTTCTGCCGAGTGAAGTTGATGGCCTACGGCCAGTCGCCGATCAGGACTACGTCACGCTGATTACGTGCACTCCGTACGGGATCAACACGCATCGCTTGCTGGTGCGTGGCCATCAGGTTCCTATGGAGCCGGGGGAGGAGTCGGTATTTGAAGGCTCCCACGGCCCGGGTTGGCAATGGTGGATGTACGCACTGTTGGCTGCGGTGATTGTCATTGGTTGCTGGCTGGTGTGGTGGCTGCGACGGCAGAAGGCGGCCGGAGCGCAAGAAATTATTGGTGAAGAAAGTAGCGTGCGGGAGTAAGGCGATGAAGAGGTTGACAAATACTTGGTCGGCCCGAGTGGTTTCCGTCGGAGTAGCGTGTGCGGTTTCGTTCGCAGGGCCGGGCGTGGTTGCTGCAGAAGCGGTGCAGGTTGCCGGGCAGCAGTCCACTGGTGCCGAACGCACTTCGGCTACGGATACAGTGACAATCCGGCTGACACAAGGCAATCCCAACGACGATGGCCAGGCGCCCTCGGGAAAAATCCAAGGTGTCACAATTCATCTGGACCGGCTTGCCGGCTTGGACCCGACCAACGCTGACGACGCAGCCCGCGTACGGAACGCGAATCTCGACGAGGTTCGTGATTGGCGCACCGATGTGCACGTGGATCTGGTCACCAATGCCAATGGCGAGGTGACGTTTGATGGTCTAGCTCATGGCTTCTATGTGGTGACGTCTACAGCGCCGGATGATTCCTACCGAGAGATAAACCCGTTTGTGGTGGCGGTTCCATTCCACACGGTGGTAGATAACCCGAAACCAGTACCAGGAGTGATTGTGGCCAAGACCCACAAACCGGGTGAAACGCCGACGCCACCCACGTCGTCATCTGCTCCGAGCGCTCCGCCGTCACGCCCGGATACCCCGCAAACACCTCCGAACTATCCACCGACTAAACCAGGGAAGCCACCTCACCAACCCGAGACAACGCCGCCGGGTACTCCAAGTGCCGGTAAGACCTCAACCCCAGTAACGCCGTCGGGCAATGGTGGCTCATTGGCGATGACCGGTGCACAGGTAATCGGTGTAGTAGCCGCAGCGTTGGCATTGATTGCCACTGGTTTCGTGATGATTGCCTTTAGCCGTAGGAAGAATTCAGAAAGCGAGGGACGGTAATGTCCTGGACAGATTCTCATCTGGTCGAGCCGGTAGCGTATCGCTGGCGCGTCGTAGGGGCGTTCGCTGCAGTGCTGGCCCTAGTTTTTAGCGTCGCTGCGCCGGCTGCTCTTCCAGGTTTCATTGGCGCTGTCGCCGAGGCACAAACCACAGCGTTGCGTGTCGAGCTTGATTCCGCAGACCAACTGAGCCTGACTGTTGGCGACTCCGCAACATTTGAAGGCCACTTTGTTGACGCCGGAACCGTGGAGGAGTTGGAATTCACTGTTGAGACTGCAGGACTGGAGTTCGACGGCTCGGCCTACACACTGACTATCGACGGCGAAGTGATCCCCGTCCGCGAAGGAGACAACCTCGTTGTAAAATCAACCAGTTCTTCAGTGACTTTCCGAATCGCTGGCCTTTCTACTGACGTGCCAGCAGGGGCAGCTTTCTCACTGAAGATCCCAGCGGTCGCAGAGGAATCCGAACTGAGCGGGATGTCCGTCGACGTGCGTGGAGTAGCCGAGGAGACTACCAGCACGTCATCACCTGAATCCAGCGAAGCCTTAGAAGCCCCTTCGGAGGTGACTGAGCCGCTTGATATTGCTGACGTTGACGCGGCCCCAGCCCGTCTGATGGCGGCGCCGAACATTACCCCGTACGCTGCAGGCGACCGCACCATCACGATGGTAAACGATGGATACGTGCTTAAGGGAAGCCGATATATCCCGAACTTTAAGATTCCGTCCGGTGAGCTTTTTGGCGGCCAGCTGTCCATTCCGCAAGGCACGGTGGTTACCCTCAAATCCAGCGTTAACAGTTATTTATCGACTAACCCTGATGACCTGACGATCTATTACACCGGTGCCAACGGAGGTTGGTATGAGGCGAAGGTGACCTACAAAAGGATTAGCGCCAAGGAATACCAAGTCATCCTGCCGCAGATTACTATTGGTGGCACCGCACAGATTCAGTTTAAGGGTGTTCACCGCGGGCCAGACAATACAGTGTTTACAGCTTCCTTCACTGTTCCTGCGAAAGAAGAGTGCCAAGATCCGGTTACAAGCAGGCAGCCAAAGCGCGAGCTCACCCCAGCTGAATTTGCTGACGGTAGCCCTGTCTACGTTGTGACCAGTGAGCCTGCAGGCCGGACCCGCGATACCTCTGTCCTGCGCCGGCAGATCGACCAGGGCCGCGATTACCGGCAAGTAGGCGAGAAGACCCCATGGGTTTATAACTCTCTAGCATTCAATTCGAGCGACAACTGGCTCTACGCGGTGAGCCAGATTCGCGGCGAAAATGGTGATCCTTGCTACCCAGCAGGACATCTCCTGCAGATTAATCCGGCGACCGGTGTGGTACATAACCTTGGGCCTATCCTTACGTCCGGAAGCACCGGTACCCCTTTCGAAACGAGCAGCGACCGGGATCTGCTTAACGCGGGCGTGTATACCAGCGAGGGTTTCTTCGTGGCTAACACGTCTACCTCTGGTACTCGGCGCCTTTATAGAATCGATGTCGATAATGTCACTGCTAAACGCGTGTTCGGAAACCAGCAGTCTTTTTCGGAGGACTGGGCGGTGCTCCCTCAAGCCCAGAAGTACATGTGGGGCTTCCAGAGTAGATCTCAGGCCGGCGACAAGCTGATTCTTGAACGCATCGATACTCAGACCGGGGCAGTCAAGACCTGGGATCTCACGGGAATCAAGACTTTGGACGGGCGCACTATCTCCAACCCCTCCGCCTCGTGGGGCAAGGCATGGACCTATTCCAATGGAAACCTAGGGTTTGGATCGGGTAGTTCGGCTGCGAATCAGCTGGGTTTTGAGCTAAAAATCAGTAACCCGGACTCCGAAAGTCCGACGTTCGAGTTGGTCAACATAATGAACAACCTGCCTGCTTCATTTAACACGGATGCTGCTTCCGATCTGGTGCCGCCGCCGCCAGCGCTGCAATCCAACATTGCAGTGAAGAAGCAACGCTCCGAGACCAAGGCGGTAAACGGCGAGGTCCGTACTTTCTGGACCATTTCGGTGGAAAACACCACAGCTAACGCCAGCTCGGGAGGCACGTTCTGGGAGTACCTACCAACGGATACTCACTATGGGGTGAATGCTTCCGGTCCCACTGCTAAGTTCGAAGGCTTTGGGCCTGGATCCACACTCGTCAACGGGCGTAATCCAGGGCCTAACGAGATTGGCCCGGGGGCCGGTATTTATGCAGGCATGACTGTCCCGTCCGGAGCGGACGGTGAGTCCCGATACATGAAGGGCTATGTTGGTACACTTCCAGGACACGCGAAGGTAGAGTATGTCGTCTCTGCGCCGGTGCGAACGGATAAATACGGCAACCTCAAGACGGTGTGTAGCCCGAACAAAGTGGCTTTCCAAGCCACTGATGGTGAGGCCGGTAGCGACAACGTTGCTACTGAAGCCTGCTTCAGCAAGGTTGCTGTCGACAGTGCACCGCAACCTGTTCCTGGTGCGGCGAATGAATATACCGCGAAGTACAACGTCGTAGTAGCCGCCCCGGATGCTCCCGGCTTCGACACCAATGAGGTGATCTACGGAAAGCTGACGGATACCCCGAAGTTCGTTGGTGCCGCCACGGTTACTGGGGCCACTGTGGTCTTCAAGGACGAGTTCAACAAGACCAGCCAGCCGCAGTCGTACCAGGGGGCCGGTCCGTATGAACTCAACAAGAACGACACTCCAAAGATCATTAAGCCCAAGGGCGTCAATGGAAGCTCCGGGCAGCACGTCTACGAGGTGACGGTGCGCTTCAAGCTGGATCGAACCAAATTGAATAGCACATCCGTCCCTGCCGGGTACCCGAGTCAGCCTGCCGGTAACTCCCGCTGCTACACCAAGGATGGCCTACATGAACCCAACTTTGGCCTCATGAACGAGGCAGAGATGGGCGGTTGGAAAGACACCTCTTGTATCCCGCTGGAGACCAAGCAGATGGATGTCCTGCTTGAAAAGGTGAGCTATGATCCAGCCGCGCCGGACAAGATTCAAACCGACGAGTTGCTCGACGGCGCGCAGTTCACCGTCCACCGTGGTGACGCTGACGGCAACTTGAAGCTCAACGCGGATGGCACCGTCAATACTGATGCTAACCCCGTAGTGAAGCAGTCCACGACCACCACCACAGGCCGCGTCAAGCTCGAAGGCTTGGATGCCCCTGGCGTGTACTACCTCATCGAGACCAAGGCGCCGAACGGCTATAACCTGCTGCCCGCGCCAATCAAGTTCTCGACGGAGTGGGATCAGAATGGCAATGCAGTCATCAAGGTGCTCTCCGGAGGAACTGCTATCACCAGTAGTAGGTGCGCTGAGTCCGACACTGCTGCCAATTGCGTAAAGAAGGTCGGCATCCTTCAGGTCGCCGACATCACCAAGGGTGCACTGCCCAAGACCGGTGGTGAGGGCGTAGGCCTGTGGGCTCTCGCTGGCGCCGCGATTGTCGCGGCAGGGTGCCTCGCTTTGCGACGTCGCCGGGTATAGAACCAGCGCTTGCGGCGACTTTTAGAAAAGGCCCGCTCTTCCAGGGAAGGGCGGGCTTTATTGCAGTTTTATTGGCGGTTAGGAGTCTTGCGGGTCGTCGTTAAGCGCGGTGTCCTTGGCGTTGCTGACATATTTGCGCCACCAGTAGATGAGCAGAAGCACGATGATGGCAGCGGCAGCCAGGATGGCCCACATCCACCACTGCCAGTGAACACCCGAGCTGTTGAATGCGGCCTCGTCTTCCGGATCCATCGGCACTCGGTGGCCTGTGACGAGCAAGCGGTGGGTATTTACGCCGTAGGGAGTGCACGTAATGAGCGTAACGAGGTCCTGGCCAGGCTCACGGTGAAGCGAGCTGGTGTCCGCAGGCTCGACGACCCGAATATCGTGCACCTCGTACTTGAGCTTCTCGCCGCCGGCGGCAATATAGAAAGCATCACCTTTCTTGACCTTGGTGAGATTGTCCCACAGCGTGGCGTTTTGTAGGCCGGTGTGAGCAGAGAGTGCTGCGTGCCGGCCCTCGCCATCACCTACGCCGCCGACAGGTAGGTCTGTGCCATAGAGGTGGCCAGCGCCGCGGGAGAGTGCCTTCTCCGACGTGCCGTGATAAATAGGCAGATCAGAATTGATGGAGGGGATAACGATGCGGCCCATGGCATCGGTCTCCGACAACACAGACAGGTACTGACGGTAGTGCTGGTACTCGGGAGAGTCTTCGTCATCGGTGGTGGTCCAAGCGTCTTCCACACTGATGTGGCCCAGCTGGGCATTGTAGGTCTGTGCCTCGTCCCACGCGGTGTGCAGGACCTCAGGCGGGGCTTGCTTCTCCAGCTTGGCGTATTCCTCCGCGGCGCGGGATTGGGTGTGGTTGTTCCACTGCGTGGCCACCACGGGGTAGAGCAAGACGCCGAGGCCGACGAGGATCAGAATTAACGCAATGATGGCGTTGGGGTTGACGCCCTTTTTCTTGGGTGCGTCGGTGTTTTCCGCTGGTTCGTGCTTGCCCATTGTGTCCTGCCTGTGTGGGGGTCTGTTGCCGCACGCCCTGGTATTGACGTGGGGGTAGTTTTTGAATCTCAGGCTAGGGACGATGTAGCTCTGAGAGAAAACGTGTCTGTCTAGTCGCCGATAACGAAGCACAGGGCTTCATACCGATTCAGAGTGGCCTCGTCGATGGCTAAAATTTGATCAACCGCGCGCTGTTCGCGGAGCTCATCGATTGTGCGGGGCGCAAGATCTTGAAGTACATGCTCACGTTCAGCGCGAAGCTCCGCTGTGGTTTTGGGCGTGAAGATAGGGGCTGTCATGGTCCATCCTGTAGGTATGAAATTAGTCCATGAACTGGGAAAATACGTGGAGCCGACGACGGGAATCGAACCCGCACTCTCAGCTTGGGAAGCTGATGTTCTACCACTAAACTACGTCGGCGCAATGCAGATTGTGCATCGTTGTAAAGCTTAGCACCGCCGCCGCCCGAGGCCATAAACACCCCAGTGGGGAGGTAGACTGTGTGCCGTGCTTCTTTCTGATCGTGATATCCGTGCCGCCATTTCCGCCGATGATTCAGAGCGTTTGAGCGTTGAGCCTTATGACGCCGAGATGATTCAGCCTTCCTCCATCGATGTGCGCCTAGACAAGTTCTTCCGCGTGTTTAATAACTCGCGCTACACGCACATCGACCCCAAGCAGGAGATGCCGGACCTCACCAGCGAGGTGGAGGTGGCTGAGGGCGATGCCTTCGTGCTGCATCCGGGTGAATTTGTGCTCGGTGCAACGCTGGAGAAGTTCACCCTGCCGGCCAACCTTGCAGGCCGCTTGGAGGGCAAGTCCTCCCTGGGGCGCTTGGGCCTGCTGACGCACTCCACGGCCGGATTCATTGATCCGGGTTTCTCCGGACACATCACGCTCGAGCTGTCTAACACCGCGAACTTGCCCATTACCTTGTGGCCGGGGATGAAGGTGGGCCAGCTGGCCATCTTCCAGATGTCCTCGCCGGCGCAGGCCCCGTATGGCTCCGGCGCGTTGGGGTCGAAGTATCAGGGTCAGCGCGGGCCTACACCGTCGAAGTCCTATCTAAACTTCCGCTAAACAATCCGCATCTCGCCGGGCGAGACGGTAGCGCAGCGCCTAAAATAGCCGGTTATGCGTATGACTGTTATTGGTACCGGCTACCTAGGTGCGACTCACGCCGCCTGTATGGCGGAGCTCGGCCACGAGGTACTCGGTGTAGATGTTGATGAAAACAAGATTGAAGCCCTCAAGAATGGCCGCGTGCCGTTCTACGAGCCCGGCCTTCCGGAGGTGCTCGAGCGCAACATCGAGTCTGGCCGCCTGGGTTTTTCCACCAGCTATGACGACGCCGCGGAATTCGCCAACCTGCACTTCCTCGGCGTAGGAACCCCGCAGGCACACGGCTCCTATGCGGCGGACCTGACCTACGTGAAGTCCGTCATTTCGGAACTCGTGCCGCGCTTGAAGGGCGAGCACATCATCTTCGGTAAGTCCACCGTCCCGGTGGGCACCGCAGCGGAGCTGCAGCAGATGGCCAATGAGCTTGCCCCGGAGGGCACCAGCGTGGAGATTGCGTGGAACCCGGAGTTCCTGCGCGAGGGCTACGCCGTCAAGGACACCATCACCCCGGACCGCATCGTCCTCGGCGTCGGCGAATTCGCCGAGAGTCGTGCCGAAGAGGTTGCCCGCGAGGTCTATGCCAAGCCGCTGGCGCAGAACACCCCGTTCATCGTGACCGACCTGCAGACCGCGGAACTGGTGAAAGTCTCCGCCAACGCCTTTTTGGCCACCAAGATTTCCTTCATCAACGCGGTCTCTGAAATTTGCGAGATTGCCGGTGCGGACGTGGTCAAGCTTGCCGACGCCATCGGCTACGACGAACGCATCGGCCGCAAATTCCTCGGTGCGGGCTTGGGCTTCGGCGGCGGCTGCCTGCCCAAGGATATCCGCGCCTTCATGGCGCGCGCCGGCGAGCTGGGTGCGGACCAGGCTCTGACCTTCCTCCGTGAGGTCGACGCCATCAACATGCGCCGCCGCGATCGCGTCGTGGACTTGGCCAAGCAGGCTTTCGACGGATCCCTCCTCGGCCACCGCGTCACCGTTCTGGGCTGCGCTTTCAAGCCCAACTCGGACGACGTCCGCGATTCGCCAGCACTCTCCGTGGCCGGTTCGCTTTCCCTAGCAGGAGCCGCCGTGACGGTCTATGACCCGCAAGGTATGGAGAACGCTAAGAAGGTGTTCCCGACGTTGAACTACGTGGCGTCGGCAAGCGAGGCGCTCAAGGACACCGAGCTGGTCATCCTCGCTACTGAGTGGCAGGAATTCCGCGACCTCGACCCGGCTGAGGCCGGCGAGCTCGTGGCCCGCCGCCACATCATCGATGGGCGCAACGTGCTCAGCGTCGATGCTTGGCGCGAGGCTGGCTGGACCGTCGAGGCGCTTGGTCGCGTCCTTCCGGCACAGTAAACGCCGCAATCGCGGTGGTCAGCGGTACCGCAAGTGTCAAGGCCATCGCGCCCAGCAGGGAGCGCAGAACCTCCGTGGCGACGAGGTCACTGGAGAGGATCTGCAGGGCTGGGCGCTGCGCCGCCGTGATGAGCATGAGCAGGGGCAGGGCCGCGCCGGTATAGGTCAGCACGATGGTATACACCATGGAAGCGATATGGTCGCGGCCCACCTTCATGGCTGACATGAAAAGCGCGCCGGGCCCGGCTGCGGGGTCGGCGGCGTGGAGCTCGCGCACGGTGGAGGCCTGCGCCACCGCGATGTCGTTGAGGCTGCCGAGCGCGCCGATGATGAACCCGCACAGCAGCACGCCCACCACGGAAACCCCTGGCATGTAGAGCAGTAACTTGAGGTTATCTTCCGAGCTCGAGCCTGTTAGCGCCGTGCTGCTTATCGACGCCCACCCCAACGCCCCCGACAACGCTAGCGCCACCAATGCGCCTCCCAGGGCGGAGGCTGATTTCCAGTTCACGCCGTGCACGAGAGGAACGGCGAGGAAAAGGATGGCCGCGCAGGTCACGAGCGCTAGTGGCAGCGCCGAATGGCCCTCAATGAGAGAGGGGATGAGGTAGAAGAAGACGATTGCCAAGCTGATTACAAGACCCACCAATGCGCGCAGTCCGTGCCAAGCGGCGAAGCCGACGATGACAAGGGCCGCGATGATAGCCCACAACGCAAGGTTTCCATTGCGCTGAAAATCAGCGAAGGCATAGGTGCCGTCGCTGGAAACTGTCAGAATTACCTCGTCACCGGGGTGGAGGGTCGGGTCACTGGCCACGCCATAGAATACGAGCTGCGTCTTGCGGCCTGCGTCTGCGCCGGAGGTCAGGTCAATGAGGGCGCGGGAGCAGGAGGTGTCGTCGCCCTCGGCGGGGATGAGCGGGGCCTCATCGAAGGCGCGGCCCGTGTGGGGATCGGAGCACAGGTGGTTATCCACGGTCTCGACGGTGCCTTCGACTTGTGGATGATTGAGGGCGTAGGTGGTGGAAAAGTCCGGGCTGGTGTGCTCGGATGGCGGGGTGGTGGGGCGTAGTAGAAACAAACCCGCAAGCGTTATCAGAGCGGTGAGGCTAAGAAAACTGATGAGCCCAGTACGCCACGGATTCAGGTTAGTCATGCCTATCATTGTGAATGAGTTTCATTAAAAAGAAAACTAATGATGACGCGATCAACAAGTTATCCACAGGCTGGCGGCGGCGCCGTTGTGCGGTGCGGGTGGGGCGTTTAGCGTTGCTGGCATGAACCTTGTGGAAGCGCATCTTCGCAGCCAGGCGGCGGGCATCGAGCTTGTCGCCGGCGTTGCGGGGCTCAGCTTCGAGCAGCTCCGGGCGTGGGGTCCGGAGTCTGCGGCACGCTCTCTGCTGGCGCTTTTCGACGTCTACTTTGCCTCCACCGCCTTCACCCGCAAACAGGCGCGTGCGGTTGCGGCCGCCCGTGCCAATGGGCACGACCTTCCCACGTTGCTTCTCATTGAACGCTTCGCGGGAAGGCTGAAGAAACAGCGCCAGGCGTGGGATCTGCGCATTGAGCTGTGCGGAATCACTGGCGATGAGAAGGCCGTGGCCCGCTATGCGCGCAAGCGCATTCGCGAGCTCAGCCCGCCGCCCACGCCGAAGCCGGGCGTGACAATTCGCCGGGGTAAGGAGCTGTCCAAGCTCACGCTCACAGCCCCGGCCGCGCTCATCGAGGACTTGCGCCCTAACTTCGATGAAGACGATCCGGTAGGTTCCTTCACCGCCGCGTTCCGCGAGGGGCGCCTCGCCCGCCCCGTGGCCCAGACCCTCGCCGTCATGGAGCTTCCCGAGTACGCCACAATCCTGGGTCGCCTCGGTGATCCCTCCACTCCGCGCCCCGATTCCGCGGCTCCAATACCCCCAATTTCTACTTCGGACCAGCCCTGCGCCGACGAGTCTCGGGACAACGCAGCCCCAGACCTCGGGGATATCGTGATTCAGCTATCCAACGGCGCCAAGATCACGGGCAAAGAGCTCATCGAGCGCGAGCTCGCCGAAGAAGGCCTCGTCATGATTGTTGACCGCGTCAAAGGCCCCGTGGAACTCCACCGCACCCAGCGCGTCGCCTCGGAGAAGCAGCGCATCATGGCCTGCGGCGAGCAACCCACCTGCGCTTGGGATCGCTGCCTGTGCGGCGCCGATTATTCCCAGATACACCACATCACAGAATGGAGACACGGCGGCGAAACGAACCCCGAGAACCTCACTCCGCTGTGCAAGTACCACAACGCCATCAATGGTCTCCCAGGCCGTGGCCGTATCGTGCGTGAAAACGGCAAGATTAAATGGGTGCCAGCCGGCCCTCGCGATCCGCGGGAACCAGCCCACCCGCATCGCGCGCCGCGAGCCCAGCGCATCCGGGAGCATCGTGACGGCACAGCAAGCCACAGCGGTACTGAGCCAAGCACCCGCACACCCGCCGCGCCGCCGAAATCCGCACCTTCCGAGCCGGGAAGCCCCGCTCCGCCCGACCGCTAGTGCTTGAGGCAAGGGGTCGCGCACGCTTTTGCGCCGTACGCTTGCCCGATCGTGGGAAGCCTAGTTGTCAGTAGCGTGCAGTGCTACTGGCGGTAGCTCACCAGGAAGTTGCCGAGCCGCTCGATCGCGTTCTCCAGCTGCGAAGCCCACGGCAGCGTGACCACGCGGAAGTGATCCGGCGTGGGCCAGTTAAAGCCGGTGCCCTGCACCATGAGGATTTTTTCGGCGCGCAGGATGTCGAGCATGAGCTTCGAGTCATCGTGAATCTCATACACGTCCGGATCCAGACGCGGGAAACAGTACAGCGCGCCCATCGGCTTCGTCACCGACACACCCGGAATCTCATTGAGCTTCTCGTAGGCAATATTGCGCTGCTTGAGCAAGCGACCACCCTCACCGGTGAGCTCATAAATCGACTGCCGCCCACCAAGTGCGACCTGAATCGCGTGCTGCGCCGGTACATTCGGGCACAGGCGCGTGCCCGCCAGCAAATCCAGGCCCTCAATGAAACCGCGGGCATGGGACTTCGGGCCCGTCAGCACCATCCAGCCCGCGCGGTAGCCGGCCACGCGGTAGGCCTTCGACAGGCCATTAAACGTGATCGTCAGCAAGTCCGGCGCCAGGGAGGCAATCGAAATGTGCTTCGCACCGTCATAAAGAATGCGGTCATAAATCTCATCCGCCAGAATCAGCAGATTGTATTCGCGTGCTACCTCAACGATTTTCTGCAGCGTTTCACGCGAGTACACAGCACCCGTCGGGTTATTCGGATTAATGACCACAATTGCCTTGGTCTTCTCCGTTACTTTTGCGCGAATATCCTCAATGGACGGATTCCAATCATCCTCTTCATCGCACAAATAGTGCACGGGCGTGCCACCCGCCAGCGACGTCGCCGCCGTCCACAGGGGGTAGTCAGGGGCGGGGATGAGAACCTCATCGCCGTCGTCAAGCAGCGCCTGCGTGACCATCGAAATCAGTTCGGAGACGCCGTTGCCCAGGTACACGTCATTGACGTCGAAGCTGGGGAAATCCTCCAGCTCATAGCGCGTCACAATCGCGCGACGCGCCGGGATAATTCCCTTCGATGTGGAGTAGCCCTGGGAGGTCGGCAGCGCCGCAATCATGTCGCGCATGATGACGTCCGGCGCATCGAAACCAAACACTGCCGGGTTGCCGGTGTTGAGCTTCAAAATGCTGTGCCCGTCGAGCTCCATGCGCTCGGCCTCCGTGGAAACCTCGCCGCGAATATCGTAGGCAACGCCTTGTAGTTTGGTGGATTGATCAAAAATCCGGTTGTGTGTCATGCCGGATATGTTACTTCTGGTTCCACTGCTCCAGCTTGCGTTTGGCCAGATTCATCGCATCGCCGGTGATTTCGCTTGCTTGACGACGCCTCTCCGCCCATTGCGCCTGCTCCAACGCCCGCATCTGCGCGCGTTCCTCCGCGCCCGCGGCCTTGAGCTCGCGCATGCGCTGGCGCTCGATCTGGCGCGGCGACGGGCGATGCCAGGATTCCGGGCCCACCTTGGCCACGTACAGCATGATCCACAACGCGGGGATGAGGAAAAGCAGGCCCGTTCCGGTCAGCGCGGCGGTGACGCCGGACATGGCACCGAAAGATGCAATCGAGCCGAACAACAACCCCAGCGTGCCTACCATGGCCGTGGCCAGTCGAGGCTTCTTCGTAGCCTGGTAGGCGCGCTCCATTTCACCTTGGGAGTAGATCTTGAGCTCCGTGCTGGCTTTGGTGGGGATATCCATGAAGACGGCCGCCAGCTCGCGGCGAGTCGTCGCCTCCAATATCGCGTCGGTGCGCTGTTCAAACTCGTCCATCGATAGACGGCCTTCACCCAATGCCTGGGCGAGGTCGTTGACGGCGTTGGTCCGTTCGGCGTCGGAAAGCCGCATGCTGAAAGGATTAGTCACAATAGCCATCCTAACAGCCTATTTAGCTTGCTCCTTTTCGCGCACGAGGCCGGAGAGGAACGGGAAGATTGCGACGGTGAGGGCACCGCCGGCGATGAAGATCGAGGCCATTTCTGTATCGACGATGCCCGAACCCACCGCAAGCGTCATCACCGCCACGATGATGGGCAGGCCGGTTGCCGCATAGAGCGCCACTTGGAGGCGCTCGCGGGTGGTTTCGACGTCGGAGCCCGTGTGGTGGATATTTTCGCGCAGGAACACCGGAAGGCCGCGGGTGACCAGGATGAGAAGCGGGATGCCGAGGACCTTGAGGGGCTCGTCCACGATGACCTTCCAGTCAATCGCCATGCCGGAGACCACGAAGAAGACGGGAATGAGCATGGAATAAAACACCACGTCGAGGCGGTTCTCCAAGCCCTTATGGAACTCGTCGGGCACGATGCGGTTCAGGATGATGCCCGCCGCGAAGGCACCCAGCACGATATCGAGCTCAAAGACCGCGGTGACCGCCATGAGGATAGCCAGAATCAAAATGATGAGGCGCATGATGGTTTGGTTAGTGGAGCCCGCCCCGGAGATGAATGCGTCCTTGAACCACGGCATGAGCGTCGTAATGGCAAAGGGCATGATGGCCACGGCGACCGCGATTGCGATGAAGGCCAGAAGAATCAACATCGTGGTCCACGTGGAGCGCGTTCCCAAAAGGAGCGCCATCGCGGTAATCGGCGCAACCTCACCGATGGCGCCGTGGATGACCACGGAATCTCCCACCCGCGTGCCAAGCAGCTTGTCTTGCTTGAGCATTGGCGTGATGGTGCCCAGTGCCGTCGACGTCAAAGCAATTGCCATGACGATGGCGCCGGGGATGTCATCCATGAGGAAGTACGCGCCAACGCCACACACCACCATGCAGATGAGCCAGGTGGAGAGCCCCGTCGCGGCTTCTTTCGATTTCAGGCTGGCGAGGTCGATTTCAAAACCCGCAAGCAGGAACAGCGCGCCAACGCCAAGCTCCTTGAGCATTCCGATGCCGGGGTCTTCATGGGCCAGGCCCAGCATCGATGGGCCGATGAGCATGCCGAAGAAAATGAGCAGCGCCACGGCCGGCATCTTCTTGCCTAGGGCATGGGATACCAACGGTGCCAACAGCGCCACCGCCATAATCCATGCGAAGGACACCAGCGAGTTGGTGTAGTTGGTCTCGCCCGAGGCGAGGACGTAGGTTACGTCAGTTTGCATGGGGTAGAGCGTACCTGTGGGGTATCAGGCACGCCTACCCCGTGCGTTGGTGGTGTGGCCGACGTCGCACTAGTCGCCCTTGCTTGCCGACGCCCCCGGAGCCTTCGGCGCCGCTGGCGCGTCTGGCACAGATGGTGCTTTCGGTGCGGCTGGTGCGCTTGGCGCTGCTGGAGCAGCCGGCGCACTGGGCGCAGCCGGCGCTGCGGGTGCTTGCGGGGCGCTTGGTGCGGACGGCGCGGCGGGTGCGCTGGGGGCGGATGGAGCCGTTGGGGCCGCCGGTGGTGTCGGTGCGGACGGCGCCGCAGGAGTGCTGGGCGCAGTTGGGGGCGTCGGTGCCGAAGGAGTAGCCGGGGCACTAGGCGCTGCGGGTGCTTGCGGGGCGCTTGGTGCGGACGGCGCGGCGGGTGCGCTGGGGGCAACCGGAGCCGCCGGTGCAATCGGAGCGCCAGGAGAGGAAGGAACCGTTGGAGCAGTAGGCACGGTTGGCACGGACGGAGCTTGGGGCGCAGAGGGAGCGCTTGGTGCGGACGGCGCAGCGGTGGGGGCCTGCGGGGAGCTTGTCGGGGCAGATTGCGCAGCGGGTCCTTCCGGGGAAGGCGCGTCGGAATCTTCCACGGGCAGGCGGCGAGGCGTATCGAGGAAGGCCTTCTCACGCGGAGCAGGGAGGTCGCCGGAGGGGGCGATGGCGCTGTGCAGCATGAGCGCCACATCGCTGACCTGAGTTTCCGGTGCGATGGATTTCACGCCGCCCGTGAGCATGACGTTGCAGAACGGGCAGCCCGTCGCGATCTGTTCCGCGCCCGTCGCCACGGCCTGCTCCGAGCGGAACTCGTTGATGCGCTTGCCCAGCTTTTCTTCCATGAACATGCGCGCGCCACCGGCGCCGCAGCAGAAGGCCTCGTCGCGGTTGTGGTC
Source organism: Corynebacterium sp. HMSC059E07 (assembly GCF_001814395.1). NCBI lineage: Bacteria > Bacillati > Actinomycetota > Actinomycetes > Mycobacteriales > Corynebacteriaceae > Corynebacterium > Corynebacterium sp. HMSC059E07. The sequence continues at coordinate 16,890 of NZ_KV816315.1, read as the reverse complement.
CATCTCCGCCAACGATGCACCGGTGGCCTCCACGAGCTCACGCGGCGGGTCGAAGACCTTGTTGTGGCGGCCCAGGAAGCACGGGTCGTGGTAGGTCACCGGCTTGCGGTTCTCCGGGGAGCGCGGCACCGGGACCAGCAACTTCTCCCGCACCAAACGGTTGAGCAGCTGCGTGTGGTGCAGCACGTCGAAGTGGCCGTCGAAGTCGGGGTACTCGTTGCGAATCGTATTGAAGCAGTGCGGGCACGTCGTGATGATTTTGCGCTGGCCTTTGGGGACGCCTTGGAAGGCGTCGTTAAGCGTGGCGACGTTCTGCTCCGCCATCACCTGGAACAGGAACTCATTTCCGGCACGGCGCGCCGGGTCACCGGTACAGGTCTCGCCCGTAGCCAACACACCGAACTTCACGCCGGCGGTGTGCAGCATGTCCACCACGGCGCGCGTCGTGGCGCGGCCCTTGTCGTCGTAAGTACCCGCGCAACCGACCCAGAACAGGTACTCCAGGTCCGAAAAGTCTTCCGCGTCCTCGCCGATAATCGGCACCTCGATGCCATCGGCGCGCGCCTCGTCGATCCACGCGCGCCGTTCCGAGGCGTTGCGTCCCCACGGGTTGCCCTTTGTCTCGATGTTCTTAAACAGTCCGGTCAGCTCCGACGGGAAGTCGGACTCCGCCAGCACCTTAAACCGGCGCAGGTCCGCCACGTGGTCGATGTGCTCGATGTCCACCGGGCACTGGTCCACGCACGCACCGCAGTTGGTGCAGGCCCACAGGACGTCATCATCAATCGTGCCCGCCATCGCCAGTACGTTGAGCCCCTCGTGCGGGTTGTAATTATCCAGCGCGCCTTGGCGCAGGTCCATCATGAGCTTCTTCGGGCTCAGCGGCTTCTCGGTGTTCCACGCGGGGCACAGGTCCTGGCAGCGGCCGCATTCGGTGCAGGAGGAGGCGTCGAGAAGCATCTTCCAGCTCCCCGGCTCGAGGTCCTCCAGGTCCGGCGTGGGTACAGCCCCCAGCGCCTTCTCACCGTCCGCGTTGCGCTGGAAGAAGATATTGAAGAAGGCCATGAAACGGTGCCACATCACGCCCCACTGGAAATAGCGCGCGATGCACGCGATGAACACCAGGCCCGTCAGCAGCTTCACCAGGGCAAAGAACTGCACCATGCTTGGCGACGCCTGCATAACCCCCGCCACACGCATGGTCAAGAAATCAGCCCACGGGGAGCCGCCGCCATACGTGGCGATGGCGGAGGCCTTGACGGCGAGCATGCCTAGGCCCTCGAGGAGAACGATGGCCTCCACCAGGCGTGCGGGGAAGACCTGCGAATTGTAGAAGCGGCTGCCGCGCTCGGTGTGGCCGAGTTTCAGGCGCACGCCAATGAGGAAGCAGATGCCCAGCACGGTGCCGATCGCGAGGACCTCTTCGATGAAGTGGTAGACCGGCCAGTCGCTGAGCCACGGCCAGCCTTTATCGGGCGCGAAGGTTTGGATATAGGCCTCGAACCACACGATGGCGCCGAAGAGGAAGCCCACCATGACGAGCCAGTGTGCGGCGTTGACTAGTGGCCGGCCCTTGAAGTGGGTGTGGCCGAAGACTTCGATAAGCACGCGCCCGAGGCGCGCCAGGGGGCGGTCGGTACGGTTTAGCTGCGTGGGGCCGCCGGAGCGGATGAACCGAAACAGCGCCGTGAGGCGGTAGAAAAAATACAGCCACACCGGGACCGATGCGGCGATGGCAACCCAGCCGAACATGCGCGCTCCTTTAATTGCTGCTGTGTGTGCCTCTTACCTTAAATCCTCGGCCCCGAAATCAGTGAGTCAGCATTCAGCTAGTGTTTTGAGAGGCCGAGAAATAAGCTGACGTGTATGGGAAGAATCAGTGCGCCGAAGGCGGCGGTGGGGCTCATCGCAGGTTTTGCGGCTTTCGGCGTGACGGGGTTTGCGGTGGCGCAAGGCGGTCTGACGGCAAACCTGGCGCTATCGGGAACGTTCTTCAACGTCAACATGCGGCACTTGGAGGGCGAGGCTTTCTCGCTCTTCGTGGATAGTGACAAGAAGGGCGAGGAGGACGTGCCGACGGCCCGGTTGAAGATGGAGCACGCGGTGGCCTCGGATCTTTGCCTCTACGTCACGACGGACCTGCCGGCGGTGGGGGAGGCCACGCTGGCGCTGAAGGCGAAGGGCGATAACAGCGTGGAGGCCACCGACTTGTTGGTTGGTGCGTCGGACATCGAGGGTTCGTTGGTCATGGAGGATGCGAACGTGGGCATCGACGCGCGCCAGCTGTCCACCACCGCGGATCCCGGAACGTGGGGCCTGTATGCAAAGAAGGTTTCGCTGACTGCCGACGACGTCCGCGCCACCTCCATCGGCGCCAAGACGCTGGCAGCACAGAACGTGGGCGTGTCCGTGGAACGGGGCCGCGGAAATGGCTGCTGATCGGTTTAAGGCGTGGCGCGGTGGGCGACCCTTCATCCCGGGACTGCTGCTGATTCTTTCTGGTGTTGTCATTGCCTTTCCCGCCTATTTCACGGTGCAGATTTCGGACCTGTTGGTCATGATTTCCACGGTGTCGGGCGTGTCCACGCTGCTTATCGGGGCGCTGTTGGTCATGTTCGGCCTCGGTGCGTGGTTCCGCCCGGCCACCTCGACGTACCTGGGAGTGCTCGGCATCATCGTGGCCGTGATTGCGCTGCCTACCTCTAACTTGGGAGGCTTCCTTATCGGCACGCTGCTCGGCATCATTGGCGGCGCGCTCACTCTGGCGTGGGAGCCCACCGATGTTTAAGCACCGTCCTTCGCGCTCACGGAGCGTGTTGTTCGTGGCCGCCATGGTCGCTGCGGCGAGTGCGACGGGCGTGAGCGCGCAGGTCGCCCCGGCGCAGCCCTACTTTTCCACCGTGAAGGCGGACGAGGTCACGCTAACGGGAAACGTGAAAGCCACGCTGGGCACGATGCCCACCCGCGACGGCGAGGTGCGCGTTATCGAGCTGACTGGTGATCGCCTTGCCGTGCACAACCTGGCCATCACCTTGCCCGGAAAATCCGGCGATGGCCTGCTCACCACCGGTGGTTCAGTAACCACCGTGGAGCCCGCGCGCATCGTGGCGACCTCGCTGACCGCCACGCCCACCGTCGAGGGCGCGCGCACCGTGCCCGTCACGGCGGATCTCACCAGCGGCGATATCAATGCCGTCCTCGATCAGCTAGGGATCCCGGACGCCGAGCTTCCCGACGCCCTCATGGAGCACCTTTCCTTAAGCGACGTCACCCTCGAGTTGGCGAACCTCACGGGTGACACGTTCTCGGCCCCGAGGATGTCCGTGACCGTCGACTAGTCCTCGCGGAACTGGGACTGGTGGAGGCGCCAGTAGGCGCCGTGGGCGTCGAGAAGCTCGGCGTGGGTGCCCTGTTCCACGATGCGTCCTTCCTCCATGACGATGATGATGTCGGCGTCACGAATCGTGGACAGGCGGTGCGCGATGATGAAGGACGTGCGGTCCGCGCGCAGCGCGTTCATGGCGTCCTGAACAAGCACCTCGGTGCGGGTATCCACGGAGGAGGTCGCCTCATCGAGGATAAGGAGCGCCGGCTGCGCCAGGAAGGCGCGCGCGATGGTGATGAGCTGGCGCTCGCCGGAGGAAATCGCGCCATTGTCCTGATCGATGACCGTGTCATAGCCCTCAGGCAGCGCGTGGACGAAGCGGTCCACGTAGGTGGCCTTGGCGGCGGCGATGACTTCCTCGTCGGTGGCGTCGAGGCGGCCGTAGCGGATGTTGTCCATGATGGTGCCTTCGAAGACGACGGCGTCCTGCAGCACCATGCCCACCTGCGAGCGCAGCTCGTGGCGCGACATCTGCGCGGTGTCGATGCCATCGAGGCGGATGGTGCCGGAATCGATGTCGTAGAAGCGCATGATGAGGTTGACCAGCGTGGTCTTGCCAGCGCCCGTGGGGCCGACGATGGCCGCGGTCTGGCCCGGCTCCACGCGGAGGGAAAGGTCCTGGATGAGCGGGGCATCGTAGCCGAAGTCCACGTCATCGAACTCGACGAGGCCCTTGGCGCGTCCGCCCAGGCGGGAGGTGGTCTCCTCGGCGGGTTCTTCCTCCGCGTCGAGGAACTCGAAGACGCGCTCGGCCGAGGCCACGCCCGATTGCACCTGCTGCATCATTCCGCCGAGCTGGCCCAGCGGCTGGTTGAACTCGCGGGAGTACTGGATGAAGGCCTGGGCACCACCCAGCGTGAGGTTGCCGGAGGCGACCTTCAACGCGCCGAGCACCGCGATGACCACGTAGGACAGGTAGGAGATGAACTGCATGATCGGCATCATCATGCCCGCCAGGAACTGCGCCAGTGACGCGGAGCGGAAGAGCTCCTCGTTGCGCTTATCAAAGTCCTCCGTCATGGAGTCGATGCGCCCGAAGACGGTCGCCAGGTCGTGGCCAGAGAAGGCTTCCTCTACCTGCCCGTTGAGGTCACCGGTGGCCTTCCACTGCGCCTTAAACTGCTTCTGCGCGCGCGAGCCGACGACCCCGATGACCACACCGGTCAGCGGCAGCGCCAGCAGCGCCACGAGGGCCAGCTGCCAAGACACGGTGAACATCATGACCGTGATGCCGATGACCATGAGCAGGTTATAGAACAGCTGCGAAATGGCCTGCTGCAGCGCCGTCTGGACGTTGTCGGCATCGTTGGTGGTGCGCGAAAGAAGGTCGCCGCGCGACTGCGTATCGAAGTAGTTCAGCGGCAGCCGGTTGATCTTCGCCTCGATGTGCTCGCGCAGATCGAAGACAACCTTCATCACCAGCGAGTTAAGAAGGTAGCCCTGCCACCACTGGAAGAGCGAGGACACCACGTACATCGCAATCACGATGCCGATAATCGTGCCCAGCTTGGAAAAATCAATGCCGAAGCCGGGGTTCAAGTCCATGGCGGAGGCCATGTCCGCGAACTTATCCTGCCCGCCCGCGCGCAGAGCGGCGATGGCCTGCTCCTTGGTCATGCCGGCGGGCAGGTGGCGGGAAATGACGCCGGAGAAGATGACGTCGGTGGCCTTGCCCATCACCTTGGGCGCGGCCACGGCGAGGAACACGCACACGAGGTTCATCGCGGCAATCGCGACAAGCTGCGCCTTGAACGGCGCGAGCAGGCCAAAGAGGCGCTTGGCGGAGGGCCAGAAGTTCTTGGCCTTGCGCGGCGCGTTCTCGCCGGTCTTCTCCTCGATCTCGGCTTCTAACGTCGCGTTGTCTTGCTCAGCCATTTATGCCACCTCCTGGGATTCCACAATTTCGCGGTACGTCGTCGAGCTTTCCAGCAGCTCCTCGTGCGTGCCGCGGGCCACGACGCGCCCGGCGTCCATGACCAGAATCTGATCCGCGTCCACGATCGAGCTCACGCGCTGCGCCACGATGATGGTGGTCGCCTCCGCGGTGTATTCCCGCATGGCGTCGCGCACCGCGGCATCCGTGAGGACATCGAGCGCGGAGAAGGAATCATCAAACAGGTACACCAGCGGCCGCGCCACCAGCATGCGCGCGATGGACAGGCGCTGGCGCTGGCCACCGGAAACGTTGGTGCCGCCCTGGGAAATATGCATGTCGAGGTCCTCGACAAAGTTTGCCTGGGCCACGCGCAGCGCTTCCCACAGCTCCTCATCGGTGGCGTCCGGGGCGCCGAGGCGCAGGTTGGAGGCCACGGAACCGCTAAACAGGTACGGCTTCTGAGGAACGAGGCCCACACGCTTGACGACGTCCCCTCGTGCCATATCGGCGATATTGGTGCCGTCGAGAAGCACGCGCCCCTTCGTCGGGAGGTAGAGGCGCGGGATCAGGGAGAGTGCGGTGGTTTTGCCGGAACCGGTCGCGCCGATGAGCGCGGTGGTGGTGGCGGGGGTGGCGGTGAAGGAGACGTCGTGAAGCACGGGCGCTTCGGCGCCGGCGTACTGGAACGTGACGTTGTCGAACTCGACTACTCCCTCGGAGCGTTCCGGGGTGAGCGGGGTAGCGGGCTCGACGATGGAGGGATCGTGCTCGAGGACGTCGGTGATGCGGCGCGCGCAAATGACGGCGCGGGGCAGCATCATGGCCATGAAGGTGCCCATCATGACGGCCGCGAGGATCTGCAGCAGGTACTGCAAAAAGGCGGTCAGTGAGCCGATTTCCACGAGGCCATCGTCGACGCGGTGGCCGCCGAACCACAGGACCGCGCCCGTGGCTACGTTCAGGATGACGGTGATGATGGGGAACATGAGGATGAACAGCTGGCCGACCTTCAGGGAGAGGTTGGTGATGTCACGGTTGGCGGTACGGAAACGCTCGGCCTCGTGCTCCTCGCGGGTAAAGGCGCGGACGACGCGAATGCCGGCGATTTGCTCGCGCAGCGTGCCGTTCATGACGTCGAGTTTTTCCTGCCACGAGCGGAAGAGCGGCATGAGGCGGACGATAATAACGGAGATGGCGGCCAGCAGCACGATGACGGAGACCGCGACGAGCCAGGACATTCCGGCGTCTTCCCGGATGGCCATGATGATGCCGCCGATCGACATGATCGGTGCTGCAACCATGAAGTTGAGCATCATCATGTAGACCATCTGGACCTGCTGGACATCGTTGGTGCCGCGGGTAATGAGGGTGGCGGTGCCGAAATTGCTCATGTCTTCGGCGGAGTAGCGGGTGACGCGGCGGAAGACTTCGGAGCGCAGGTCGCGGCCGAGGCCCATGGCGGTGCGGGAGCCGAACCAGATGGCGGCGATGGCGGCGCTGACCTGGATGAAGGCCACGATGAGCATGATGCCGCCGGTGTGCCAGATGTAGTCGATGTCTACTTGGGCAACGCCCTTGTCGATGATCTTCGCGTTGAGCGAAGGGAGGTAAAGCGTTGCTGCGGTGGACAATGCTTGGAGAAGCAGCACCGCGATGACGTAGCCGGTATACGGCTTCGAACGGGATATGAGGATACGTAGGAGTTCCATAGACCAACGTTTCATGTGAGCGGCCTGGAAAGGCCAAAGGTCAATGACCGCGCAAGTCTATCCCCTAGTACGCGCGATCGCTAGCCCGGGCGCTAGCTCGCGCGTGGGGTGTGCAAGATGAATGACTCCGGTGGGGTTAGGCGCTCAACTGCGAGAGCGATCCGCGGCGTCGAAGTCTCTCCCACGCGCATGGCGTGGTGGAGGACTGCTCCTTCGTAGAGGGCATCAAGCCCCAGCGTGGTGGGTTCATCAAAATATGTGGCCAGGACTTTTTGGCACGCCCGTGTCCACTCCAGAAGGATCATGCGGTGGCGTGGGCGGCGCAGCGACAACGAGTAAAGCTCGCTGCCCAGGATGATATCGGTGCGTGAACGGGCGGTAGCCGAGAGCATGTCCACAGTGGCGACCCGTGCTTCCTCGAGGGTGGAGACGCCTTCGTAGAAATCCCGAAACTCAGTCACCGAGCGGTGCGTGAAGTCCTGGAATGCGGCGTTGATGAGGCCGTCTTTATCGGTGAAATAGTAGGCAATGGAGCCGAGCGCCACGTGTGCCTCGGCGGCGACCGCTCGTAAAGATAGCCCGGCAACGCCTTCGCGAACGATGGTGTTAAGGGCCGCAGCCAGGATGAGTTCTCTGCGCTGTGGCTGTGCATCTTCTCTAGACATCGTGCTCCCTGTGTGTGACGGGCCTTCAGTCTAGTGCCCGTTTGCGCCGGGCGGCGAGGGTTTTATCGGGCCTGGCTGGGGGCCTTCTTCGTGAAAATCTTCCAGAGGCCAAGAAGCGCGACGACGGCCCATACTGTCTCAACAATGAACAGGCCTGGGTTAAAGGGAGAAATGGCGGTGTAGACGAATCCGGTCGCGCCGAGGAAATTAAGGGATTGGTACAGCGGGGAATCGGCTGTCAGGACGCGGAAGTTGAGCAGGCCGTAGGCCACGACGAACAGGATGCCGGCGATGATGCCGATTTCGAAAGCGAAGCTCATGGGGGTGATTCTTTCTGTCAAAATGGAAGCGGGTCGGGTGAGCCCTAGCTTTGGGCAGTGTTCTTCTTACGGTCTAGGTAGATGCGGATAATTCCATACAGGCCGAAGAGGGACCAGATGAGTTCAGTGAAGAAGACGCCGGCGTTGAAGGGCGTGGCGGCTGAGGCGGCGAGGAAACCGGCGCCAATGAAGTTGAGGATTTGGTATGGGTAGTCATCAACCGTCCATTTCCCAAGGTTGAGCATTGCGAAGGCGAAAAGCAGTGCTACAGAGGCGATGAGTCCGAAAATGACCATGGCAGACATTTAAGAAGCATGTCCTTTCAAGAATGGTGTGGGTGGTACATCGATGCTTCTCCGGAGCGTGGCTACCCTTGAAGCGCGTAGCGAATTGAGCGCGAGGATGAGGGCAGAAATTAGCGTTGAGCTCGACATTGCCAAGTTAAACACCGCCTCATCGCGTGCGATAAATGGGACAAACGGACGGGTTCTGAACGCTTGTCTAAACCGCAGCTAGTAGACGTGGGCGCAATTTGAACAGTCGTCCATATTCGCCGTAACTCATGGTGTGGGGTTTACTGAGTTTCAGGGAGCTGAGAAGAGCCCCAGCCTGCCTCGAGCGTTGCCAATCTCCGGTAGGGCAGGCGTTGCCAGCAGGTGACGGTAGCGAGTCATCTGGACACGAGTGCCCAGCAATGGTCACGGGCGCAGCACGCCTGCGGACCGCAGCGGGCGCGATAGGAGAAGTAGCTCATGTCTGCCATACCTTCATCGGTTGACCCAAACCTTCATGACATCTCTTTGCACGTCAAGCCGGGCAAAGAGCGTGCACCGTTCTTCCGCTATATCCGCATCAACTTGCCAAAGCTAACCCGCGCCATGATAGTGGCCATCATGGCCCTACAAGGGGGATTGGCCTGGTACGTGGCGCGGGCCGAGTTTTCGATTTTTCCCGAGCAAGAGATTGTCCTCTATCTCCTCGTTGCATTGTGCGCCGTCGTCGTTGTTCTTGGTGCCGTGACGCCGTGGCGTGTGTGGGATTTCGGACTCATTCCCGCCGTGGGTTCATTGCTTCTGTTTTTCGGTGGTCTCGCCGGCACCCCGCCATGGGTATGGAACGGAGCCGATGTGTACCTCGCCGCCGCATGGAATACCACAGCACTGTGTGGTCTCGCCTACCTCGTCGTGTACTGGGCGCTGGACTATGGCGTGCTCGTTGCTTATCCCGACGATCAAGGTTTTGAGGACTAATCATGTTGACTGAATTTCCCGTTTGGCTACGTATCGAACATTTTGTCAATATCCTCTTTGTCACGCTGTTCATCCGTAGCGGTATCGAAATCCTAGGCACGTTCCCTAAGCTGCATCGTTCGATTCACACGCCCCTAGGCAAACAATGGGCGCAGTTTTCTATCAAACAAAAGCGCAAGCGCAAGTACTTCCCAGTCTCCGGCGAATACGAAAACTACAGTCCAATCGTTTCCCTTCCAGGCTATGGTGCCTTGGGGCAAGGCCGCTATTGGCACTTCATCTCAGTGATGGGGTGGATGCTCCTACTGGTTATCTACTGGGGGCTCTTGCTGGCTACCGGCCAGTGGCGCCGCTACTGGCCCGAAAGCTGGGGAGTCTTTGCCCAAGCATGGGATGATCTAGTCCACTACCTTGGCTTCCAAATCCCCGGCGCGATGGACGGCTACCCGTTCAATGCAATCCAACAGCTGTCTTATGGGTTTGTTGTCCTCATCTTGCCAATGTGGATGATCCTCACTGGCATGTTCCAGTCGCCCGCTATCAATAACCACTTCCCGCGGATTTCCAAGGCGATGGGAGGCCGTCAGGTCATCCGCACCCTGCACTTTTGGGGCCTTGTGGCCTACCTTGTCTTCATCATTATTCACGTAGGTATGGTGATCATGCATGGATACGGTCACGAGGTATCCAAGATGGTCTTTGGGCATGCCGATAAGCCGGTAGCTGGCGGCATCATTTTCACCATGGGCATAATGCTTATTGTCTTTGTCCACATTTGGGCCACGAAGACCTCCCTTAAGCGCCCGATGACAGTTGCCGCGTTGCATAACGCCGTGGTGCGCCCCTTCACCCGTTTCCTGCGCTCGAAGGTTCCTTCGCGCCAACGCGGGGTGTATGCCGATTCAGAGGTCACCAAGGCACCGCATCACCGGGCCTCGGGCATGCCACCCGGTACCGAGGAATACATGGCGCTCCTTTGTAATGGATTTGAAAAGGACTACGTGCTGGAGATTGGTGGGTTCGTCGAAAAGCCCATGCGTCTGACGTTGGAGGACCTACGCCGGCTTTCGGCTGGGTATTCCCAAAATACGGTGCACCATTGCGTTCAAGGATTTACCTCTGTCGGAAAGTGGGAAGGCGTTCCGTTGGCGCAGCTCTTGGATTTGGTCAAGCCACTGGACGGGGCTTCCGACGTCGTCGTGCACAGTTTCCAGAACATGACTCGCGACGACGATAACTACAACGGTTCGTACTACTACGAGTCCATGCCCATGGTGGAGGCCCGTCAGCCGGAAACGCTCATCGCAATTGGTTATGACGGCGGCGAGATTCCCATCAAGAACGGTGCGCCCATGCGCTTGCGACTGGAGACCTCCACCGGTTTCCGCTCTGCGAAGTGGCTTGACCGCATCGAAGTTGTCAATCGTTTCGACATTGTGGGCAACGGGCGCGGTGGCTTTTTCGAAGACACCGACAGCTATGACCGCCTACAAATGCTTTAGGAGTACGCCATGTCACGAGCACTCTATGAGGATCTTTACTTAAGCCCCGAACAGGTTGCGCGAGTGCGCAGCTACATCCGCCAGGTGGACTTCCACCTGCCAGGAGCGTCCAGCGCAGACTTTTCCATCAATCCACACGCTCGCTACCTGGGATACATGTTCCAACAGGAAGATTTGGAATCCTATGGCGTGGGTTTGGAATGCACCGCACCGGGAATGGAACACCAGCGCACGTTTATCAGAATGTCGCGCGGTCAGTTGTTGGGGCACGAGGATGCGCCTACTCTGCCGGTCAACGATCCCGTTATGGCAGCAGACGCCATGACGTTGCATCGCTTCTACGATAAAGAGCGCCGCCCGTTGCGCCATGGCGAGGAAACCTACTCCTCCGATGAAGGCGCTCCCGGCGCAGACATGGATTTGTCCATGGTTGAACAACAACTGCGCGATATCATGGCGTTTCACAATGGCGAACCGGTGCCAGGAAACCAGGAGATCTTGGATCTGCGCGTCTACTGGGGAACGCTTTTGGCAGGGCGCTACCCACGCTTGAAGTATTTGGAGAAAGCCGGACAGCTGTCAGCGCTGCAAGCTGACAGGTTGGGTGCGGTAGAGGCCGAGATCAACTCGGTCGAGGGGATCCTGCGCTCCCTGGGCTTAGCTACTCTTGAGGATCTCAACAAGCCCAAGCGCGAGGACGGTTAAAAGCAGACCGGTGCGCGCTGCGCGCGGGCCGTGACGGCGGCCCAGTCCTCAACGTCGTCGGTGGGGCCGCACAGGCCCTCCCACGTGGTGATGGCCACGCCGCGGGCCATGAGTTCCAAAAGAACAAGGTGGCGGTCGCCGGAGGCGGAGAGCTGGTTGAGATCCGAGTGGTTGATGTCCGCGTCCGGGCCATAGCCCACGCGGACGTTGCCGATGAGCCGCAGCCGCGGCGTTGTCCCCTTTGGGCACGGCTCAGCAACGGATTCCGCGCCGGAGAGCCCGGCGAAGCGGCGCAGCAAACCGAAGGGCGCGGGGCGCTCGCAGTAGAGGTCCACGCACAGCCCGGCCCTGATGAGCCGTTCGGCGGTGGAGAGCGCGGCGGGGCTGTCCCCGACAATTGCGACACGCTGCATGAGAACCTCTTCAGTTCGGTAGAAATAGACTGTCTAGTCTGTAAATCTAGTCCGCTCGGTTCATTCTGGCTAATTTTTATTCTCCCTAGTACCCAAGCTCACAGCCCCCGCGCCCCACTGTGGGGCTGCGCACACGTCCGCCTCCCTTTAATGTGAGGTGTCATGACCGAACCGATAAACCTGCTGGACCGCGGCGACTACCGCGATCCCAGCATTAGCCCCGAAGGCACCCGCGACACCGCGCCGCTCGAGCTTGCCGTGGCCGAGCGCAACCAGGAACTCGTCGAGGAGTGGGCCGACAAGCTTTATGACGCCTCCGCCGAGACCATCACCGAATGGGCCGCCGAGCACGCACCCGGCCGCCTCGCCGTCACGATGTCCATGGAAAACACCGTGCTCGCCGAGCTCGCGCACCAAGCGCACCTCGACGCCGACCTCCTCTTCATCGACACCGGCTGGCACTTTCCGGAGACGTTGGAGGTGGCGGGGGACGTCGCCAAGCGCTATGCGGACCTGCCGCTGGTGCGCGTCCTGCCTATCTTGAGCCCCGAGGAGCAGGACAAGATTTATGGCCCGCGCCTGTACGCGCGCGATGTCGCGGCCTATAACCGCATGCGCAAGGTGGAGCCGCTCAACATGGCTATGGACCCGTATGTCGGGTGGGTCACCGGCCTGCGCCGCGCCGATTCCGAGCACCGCGCCACCGCCCCGGCGCTGAGTCTGGACCGCACGGGGCGGCTGAAGATTTCCCCGATTATTACGTGGGACCTCGATGACACCGACGCCTACATCAAGGAACACGACCTCATCATCCACCCCCTCACCCTCCAGGGGTACCGCTCTATCGGCTGCGCGCCGTTGACCTTCCCGGTAGGCGAGGGCGAGGATGCGCGCTCCGGGCGCGTTTTCGCTGACGGCAAGACAGAATGCGGGTTGCACGACTAATGACTCTTTCACCACACCTTAAAGACTTAGAGAACGAATCCCTTCACATCCTGCGCGAAGTCGCCGGGCAATTCGACAAGGTAGGCCTGCTCTTTTCCGGCGGCAAGGACTCCGTCGTCGTCTTCGAGCTCGCCCGCCGCGCCTTTGCGCCGGCCACAGTGCCCTTCGAGCTCATCCACGTCGATACCGGGCACAACTTCCCGGAGGTCATCGACTTCCGCGATCAGCTCGTCGCCGAGACCGGCGCGCGCCTGCACGTCGCTCACGTCCAGGATTGGATCGACCGCGGCGACCTCCAGGAGCGCCCCGATGGCACCCGCAACCCGCTGCAGTCCGTGCCGCTGGTGGAGACCATCGCGGAGCGCGGTTACGACGCCGTCCTGGGTGGCGCGCGCCGCGACGAGGAGCGCGCCCGCGCCAAGGAGCGCATTTTCTCCATCCGCGATTCCTTCGGCGGCTGGGACCCGCGCCGCCAGCGCCCCGAGCTGTGGGACCTCTACAACGGCGGCAAGATGGCCGGCGAAAACGTCCGCGTCTTCCCCATCTCCAACTGGACCGAGTCCGATATTTGGGAGTACATCGGCGCGCGCAATCTGCAGCTTCCCTCCATCTACTACTCGCACCAGCGCGAGGTGTTTAACCGCAACGGCATGTGGCTGACCCCGGGCGAGTGGGGCGGCCCGCGCGAGGATGAACCGTTGGAGACCCGCACCGTGCGCTACCGCACCGTGGGCGATATGTCCTGCACCGGTGCTGTGGAATCCACCGCCGCCTCCCCCGATGAGGTGCTCGCGGAAATCTCCATTTCCACCCTGTCCGAGCGCGGCGCCACCCGCGCCGATGACAAACTGTCCGAGTCCGCCATGGAGGACCGCAAGAAGGAAGGCTACTTCTGATGACGACTACCCTCGCACCGAATGTCGGCGCGCTCAAACAGCGCGATACCCTGCGCCTGTGCACCGCCGGTTCCGTCGATGACGGCAAGTCCACCTTCGTGGGCCGCCTGCTCTACGACACCAAGTCCGTGCTGGCGGACCAGGTGGAGTCCATGGAGCGTTCCTCTGCCGACCGCGGCTTCGACGGCATGGACCTCTCGCTGCTTGTCGACGGCCTCCGTGCCGAACGCGAACAGGGCATCACCATCGACGTGGCCTACCGCTACTTCGCCACCGATAAGCGCACCTTCATCCTCGCCGATACCCCGGGCCACGTGCAGTACACGCGCAACACGGTCACCGGCATGTCCACCTCCCAGGTGGTGGTGCTGCTTGTCGACGCCCGCAATGGCGTCGTCGAACAAACCCGCCGACACCTCAACGTGGCCGCACTCCTGGGCGTGCGCCACGTGATCCTGGGCGTGAACAAGATCGACCTGGTGGACTACGACGAGGCCACCTTCCGTGCGATCGAGACTGAGTTCAACGAGGTCGCCGCGCGCTTGGGTATCACCGATTCGGTGGCCATCCCGATTTCCGCGCTCAAGGGCGATAACGTGGTGGAACGCTCTACCACCATGGACTGGTATGAGGGTCCGACGGTCCTCGAAACGCTAGAGACCGTCCCCGTGGCCACCGGCCGCGCCGACGATCTGGACATGCGTTTCCCCATCCAGTACGTCATCCGCGAGCACGCCTCCGACTACCGCGGCTATGCCGGCCGCGTGAAGGCCGGGCACGTGGCGGTGGGAGACACCGTGACGACGCCGGGCGGGCGTTCCACGACCGTAACGGGTATCGACACAGCTGATGGCCCGCTCGCGGAAGGCAATCAGGCCACGGCTGGGGATTCTGTCGTGCTGTTGTTGGCTGATGACATCGATCTTGCTCGCGGTGATCTCCTCGCCGGCCCGCAGCGCCCCGAAGCAGTCCGCGAGTTCGCCGCGACTGCGGTCGTGCTCACCGACAAGGACCTCACACCAGGCCAGATGCTCAAGCTGCGCTACGGCACGGACCTAGTCAAGGCTCGTATCGCGTCGGTGGACCGCGTCCTCGACCTCGACGGCGTGGCCGACGACGAATCGCCGGAAAAGGCCTCCCTGAACGACATCGCCTACATCACCGTCCAGACTCAGGCGGAGCTGCCGGTGGAGGACTACGCTGCGCGCGGCGCGGTGGGCAACTTCTTGCTTATCGATGCCTCCAGCGGCAACACGCTGGCCGCGGGCTTTGTGGGCCAGAGGCTGCGTTAACGGTTGCGTTGCGGCGGCCGAACCGCCGCGTTTAGCTTCCTGGTGGGACGTCGCCGCTCATGATGACTTTCTGTTCGGCATCGTCCCAGCGGAAGCCGGCCTCCGTGGTCCCGGTGTGTTCCGCATTGGCTTCGCCCTCGCGCGGCCAGTGGTAGGTCACAGCAATCTCAGTGCCACTGACCTGCTCGACGGTGGGGAAGAAACCGTAGGGCTCGGCGGTGGCGGTTCCGATGTACTCGCCCTTGTGGAAGAGCATGATGTGGTACGGCGAGGAGGCCGTTCCGCGCTCGATGGTGATGATTTGCCAGCTCAGCTCCGCACAAGGATCAAACTGTGAGAAATCCACCAGCGTCCAGTTGTTGTCCTTCCATGGAGGAATCGTGCCGATTCCTGATTCATAGGCCGCGTGGGCGTCGATAGACTCGCAGGATTCTGCGTCCTCTTCTTCTGCCGGGGATTCAGCAGGAAGCGTCGGCGAGACGCCCGCGGCCGGTGCTTCGGGGTCATCAGTGCTCTCCGTGTTATCCGGAGCGTTGTCCGTCGTGCTGTTTCGGACGGTGTCGAACGCTGGCGAATTATCCTGCGCCGCGTCGCCGGAGCAGGAGGCGAGCGGGAGGCAGAGAAGGGCAGCGCCCAAAAGTGCACAGCTACGCCTCAACATTGATGTTCCTTCCTCGCATTGTGCGCCTCCTGTGGGGCGCACGACTGGCTCTATCTTATCTAGGCCTTCGGGGGAACATCGCCGTTCATGATGACCTTCTGCTGGGCGGCGTCCCAACGGAAGCCGGCATGGGTCTGGCCCGTCGGCGCCGCATTGGCGTCGCCTTCCTGCGGCCAGTGGTAGGTCACGGAAATCTCGTTACCGTTGACCTGCTCGATGCTGGGGAAGAAGCCATAGGGCTCAGCGGTCGCGGTGCCGAGGTACTGGCCTTTGTGGAAGAGCATGATGTGGTGCGGCGAGGAAGCGGTGCCGCCCTCGATGGAAATGGTCTGCCAGCTCAGATCCGCGCACGGGTCGAAGTGGGAGCTATCGACAACCTTCCAGTTGTGGCCATTCCACTGCGGAACCTGCGCGATGTTGGCGTTGACAGCCGCTTGGGCGTTTCCTACCCCGCAGACTTCGGCGACGGGGCTGGCTTGGACTTCTTCGGGACTGCTGCAGGCGATGAGGGGGAGGCAGAGTAGTGCTGCTCCGGCGAAAGCTCGTGGTGTGAACATGGTGTTCTCCTTTCTGAGGTCTCGGTGTGTTTCCAGACCCTACAAGCGGCCGTGGACCCCAGACCAGAGCCGCGGAGAACATTCCTCGGGTCACCGGGTAGTCTCGCAGGCATGGAGAATGTCTTGTTTGTTGCCGCCGTTGACGCTGAAGCTTCCCACGTCCCGGAGGGCGCGCCGCTGCTCATCACGGGGATCGGCACGGTTCCTGCCGCGATTGAGCTGACGAACGCGCTGGCCTCGGCTGAGGTGCTGCCGGAGCGTGTCATCAACATTGGTACTGCGGGCGCGCTTGTCGACGACCTCTCTGGCGTCTTCGAGATCTCCCACGTGAGAAAGCACGACTTCCACTTGGACGTGCTCAGCGATGTTTCCCGCTATCTCCTTCCGGAGGTCATCGAGCTGGAGACCTCCGGTAAGTTGCCCACGGCGTCGCTGGCGACGGGTGATTCCTTTATCTCCGATACCCCAACCCGCACGCGCCTTGCCCAGGATTCCGAGCTGTGCGACATGGAGGGCTATGCCATCGCGGCGGTGTGCCGAAAGTTCGGTGTGCCGTGCACGTTGCTCAAGCAGGTCTCGGATACCGCCAACGAGGAATCCTATGGCTCGTGGGCCTCGGTACTGGACCGCGCAGCGGAGGAGCTGGCCGAGGCTTTCGGCACGGTCACCGCAGACTAGCTTTGTTATGTCCATAGGGTTTTTGGACATGGAGTC
>NZ_KV816314.1:0-87361 GCF_001814395.1 Corynebacterium sp. HMSC059E07 | reverse complement strand
GCACAAGGACATCAACGACAAGAACCAGACGGTTACCTCTGACTCCGACAAGCCTTCCGATACCCCGGATAAGGGCGACGGCAAGGGCAATGATGGAGACAAGGGCAGCTCGAAGAAGGACCTGCCGTGGTGGCTGCTGCTCATCCCGGGTCTGGGCCTGATCAAGATCATCACCGACGGTGGCCACAACGGTGGCAACGGCGGACATGATGGTGGCAATGGTGGCCACGATGGTGGCAACAACCACGGTGAGTCCCACGACAACACCGGCCGCGATGACCGCGAGGTTACCGTCCTGGACGCAACCCCGCCGGAGGATGCTGCTAACCAGCCGCAGGACTTCGGTCAGCCGATGCCGTCCAACACGCACCGCGTGGAGATCAAGCACGTACCTTCTGGTGCAACCGAGCTTGACCCAGGCATGCAGGACTTCATCAAGTAGTCCGCACTGCAACACCATCCCGGCCCTCACCGGCTGGGTGTGGTAGGGGCAGGAAATGGTTAGGACAATCCCCTCCAGGGTGAAAACGCTGGAGGGGATTCGTCGTATGACTTTTAGACTATTGTTTACATCGAAACCCCATAGCGAAGACTTTTAGAAGCTAGAAGCCCATATTTAGAAGACAGTCACAAGGAGCAGAGATTATGGCTGGCGAAAGCCAACAGAACGATATTCCGGAATACCCCGCCGATTCCACGGGTGAGACTGCCGGGGAGGCCGCCGGGGCGAAGCACCGTGCCGGTGAGGAGCAGTCAGCGGGCGAGTCGAAGAAGGGCAATAAGAAGCTGCTCATTGGTCTGGTGGCGCTCATCGCGGTCATCTTGGTCATCGTGCAATTGGTGATCTATGCAGGACGCAATGGCGATGATTCCGCGGAAGATAATGCAGGGGATTCGACGGAGACGTCGCAAAGCGCTGAGGCACCCACGACGAACAATGTTCCCTTCGTGGATGACTCCGGTGAGCAGGATAAGGAGATTGATGCGGCACCGGGTGAGTTCCGTGGCTTCGGTGCTATGTCCTTGGGCATCAACGATGAGTTCGCTGCCGTGGACCCGATTCAGGTTACGGATACCGGCATGCTGATTCCGCCGCGCGATGTGCAGCGCCTGGGTTGGTACTCCGCCTCCGCAGTACCGGGCGAGGCTGGCCCGGTTGGCTCCAGCGTTATCACCGGCCATATCAACTACCAGGGGCAGGGAACGGGCTTTGCGGAGAAGTTCACCACTCTGGAGCAGGGCCAGGAATTCACCGTCTTCATCGACGGCGAGGAGCGCCAGTTCCGCGTGACGGAGGCGCCGTACCGTCTGCCGAAGGGCTCAGGTTTCCCGGATGTGGTCAATGACACCCAGGGAGAGAACCGCCTGGTCCTCATCACCTGTGGCGGCAAGTTCGTCGGCGGCGAGCTGGGCTACGAGGACAACATCATCACCGTGGCAGAGCCGGTGGCGCCAGTGGAAGGCGGCGCTGAGGCACCGGTCGATGGTGCTGTCGACGCGCCCGCTGAGGGCGCTGTAGAGGCGCCGGCGGCTTAGTCTGGTTGGTGAATCGCCTAAGCGGGGTGATGGCTTAGGCGGAGGCCTCCTCCAGGCGCGCGATGTGCAGCGTCAGGTAGGAGACCTCATCGGGGGTTAATGTGTTGTCGAGGCGAAGCTCAATGAGGTTGGCTACCATCTGGGCGGTCTCGACGGCATCGGGGTAGCGCGCGGAGATAGCGGTGGCCACCTGGCGGTCGTCGGAGTCGAGCTGCTGGTGCTCCGCCATGCGCACGAAGAGGTAGCGCAGGTGCGTGATGAAGCGGGCGACGGAGATGTCTTCGCTAATGAGCTCCGTATCGATGTGCGAACCGATAACGGCCAGAATCTGCTGAATCAGACCCGTCATGCGGTAAGTGCCGGAGAGATCCCCCACTGCGAAGCCGGCGTTGACCAAGTGCAGTGTGATGGCCACGGCTTCGTCGGGAGCCAACGGCTTATGGAGGCCGCCGTTGATGGCCGTGAGTAGCTGCTGCGCGAGGGCGAAGTCTTCGGCGTAGAGGTGGCGCACCTCAGCTTCGAGGGGATAGGACACGGCGTTGCCGCGGTTGACGGCACCGTGGATGTGGTCCGCAATAGCGACGACCAAGGTGAGTTTGCTGCGCAGCGCCTCAGACATGTCGACGGAGTGCATGGCGTCGATGACCAGCTGAACGTATTCGCCGGGGATGCCGGCGATCATGGCGGCCAGGTGGTCCGGGTCGCGGCCAGAATCCGGGACGAAGACCTTGACCACCTTGGCGGGGTCAACCTCAGTGCCGGGGTGAGCCTGGAAGCCGATTCCGCGTCCGGTGACGATGACGTCCTCCGCGCCGCGGCGTGCGAGCACGACGTTGTTATTGAACACTCGCAACAGTTGCACAAGGCACCTTTCTGGTTGGGGTTAACCGGTTAAGGCTAGCCGGTTGGAGCTAAAACGACTAAAGCCGGCCACGATGGTGGTTCCATCGAGCCAGCTTAGTCAGGGTTCGTTAGAGGCGTGCTAAAGGTTCCCTAGTGGGTTCTTTAGCGGGTCGTGGTGATGACCGTATCGCCAGCGGCGGCGTGGTTGAGACCAGCCGGGGTGACGGCGGACAGCGTCTTGGTGTTGGTCACGGCAAGGACAATGGTGGTGTCGTAGCCGGCTTCGGTGACCTTGGCGAAGTCAACGGTGGCAAGCAGCTCGCCCTGCTTGACCGTGTCGCCCTTCTTGACGGCTGGGGCGAAACCTTCGCCCTTCATCTTCACGGTGTTGATGCCGATGTGGACGAGGACCTCCACGCCGTCCTCAGTCTTGATGCCGTAGGCGTGGCCGGACTTCATGGCACTCATGACGGTGCCGCTGACGGGGGCGTAGACCTCGTTGTTCTCGGGGACGATGCCCACGCCGTCGCCCAGGGTGCCGGCGGAGAAGACCGGGTCATCGATCTCAGCCATGGGGACAACCTTGCCGGCAGCCGGGGAGGCGATGTCGGTGGTGGTGCCAGCAGCGGGCTCAGCGGCCTTGGCCGGGGCGTCAGCCTTGGTGGCGGTTTCAGCCTTGGTGGCGGTTGCAGTGGCGGCACCGGCGCCAGCCCCGGCAGCGGCGGTTGCTGCGGGGGCGTCGGCAAGCGCGGCGTTGTCGGCGGCGTTGGCGTTGTCGAGCTCGGCCTTCTCAGCGGCCTCGCGGGCGGCCTTGGCCTCAGCGCGCTCCTCCGGGGTGCGGTAGTCGGTGAAGAGGATGAGGAAGAAGGCCACGAAGAAGGCCACTGCGATGGCAATGGCGTACTTGGCCATCGGGGTGAAGACCGGGATGGTCAGCAGGGAGGTGAAGACGAAGGCGTCGGTAGTAATGCCGTTCGTGCCCAGGGTCAGCAGGGCCACGGTCAGGCCACCAGCAAAGCAGCCCACCAGCATGCGCGGGTAAATCCTCTTGTAGCGCAGGTGGATACCGTAGAGGGAAGGCTCGGACACGCCGCCGAGCAGGCCAGCCAAGAGGGCAGAGCCGGAGGTCTGGCGCATCACGGTGTCGTGGTCACGGATGGACAGTGCCAACACGCCAGCGGTGGCGCCGAAGCAGGCGAAGTTCCATGCGCCCATCGGGCCCTGGATGAAGTCATAGCCCAAGGTCTGAATGTTGACCAGCATGAGGGCGTTCAGCGGCCAGTGCAGGCCCAGCGGGACGAGGAACGGGTAGAGCATCGGGATAGCCAGGGCGAAGACGAACGGAACGTTGTCATTCATCCAGGACAGGCCAGCGCCAATGCCGTTACCGGCCCACACACCGAACGGACCAATGAGGAAGGCCGTCAGCGGGATGACGAAGAGCAGGGTGAGGAAGGGGACGAAGACCATGTGCACCGCAGACGGGATGATCTTCTGGAAGCCCTTGTAGAAGAGCGCCGCTACGGCCGCCATGATGAGCGGGACGAAGACGTTGCCGCCGTACTCCGGCAGCTGCATGGTCATGCCGAAGATTTCGATGGAGCACTGCTCAGCGCCGAGGGTGTCGTTGGTGACGCACTGGACCGCGGGGTTCTCCGAAAGATTCAGGAACTCCGGGGTGAAGAGCGCCGCCATGATGGTGGCTGGGACCCACGGGTCGATGCGCAGCTTCTTACCAGCGTTGTAGGCCACCATCACCGGCAGGAAGTAGAACACGGAGCGCCACATGGCGTCCACGAAGAACCAGGAGGCCGGCTTGTCCGGGGAACGGAAGTCCACGACGCCGAAAGCATCCAGGACGGAGGCGAAGGCGATGATGAGGGAAGCGCCCAGCAGCACGCCCAGAATCGGGCGGAAGGAATCCGAGAGGTACTCGAAGAAGGCATCCATCCACGGCAGCTTGCCCTTGGACTTGGCACGGGCGGCGGCCTTGACATCGTCATTAGATTGGCCGCCGGACTGGTTGCGGTTCTTCATCTGCGGGAGGGCCTTGATCTCGTCATAGACCGTGGCCACGTCACCGCCGATGACAACCTGGTAGTTGCGGCCGCCCTGGGGCACGGCACCCATGACCTTGGGGATGGCCTCGAGTGTTTCCTTGTCTGCCTTGGAGGCATCAGCCAGCTCAAAGCGCAGGCGGGTGGCGCAGTGCGTGAGAGAGGTGATGTTCTCCGCCCCGCCGATGCCATCCAGGATGGCCTCGGCTGCCGAGCGAATATCAGTCGACATGAGAATCCTTTCGCGAGTTAAGGGCCTGTGAAAACCACAAAAGACCTAGGCCACAATGGTTCATAGCGAACCATCCCCACGCGGCTAAGAGTGGGGAGCCTAGGTCTTGCCCGAAGTAACAATCCTGGTTAGGAGCCTACTCCGAGGGAACAAGGGAGGACAAGTTTCTGTGTGATAGCACACTTTGGCTTCGGGTGAGGTGGCAGTGGCCTGGGGAGTTGCTGATGGTCAGTGTTAAGTCGGCGGCGAGAAGGGGTGTGTTCCCGTACTGTGAAAGTGTCGTAGTGTCACTGTGTGCCCCACTGTGTGATCCCGGGTACACGCTTTCTAAGCAGAGAAAGGGTTGTCATGACCGCCAAGTCCTCACGGAATTCCGCCTTCATTAGCGTCATTGGGCGCGGCTTCGACGGTTTGGACGTTGCTGCTGTAGCCCAGGAACTGGGGGCAACCTTCGCCCAGGTAGATGACTTGGGAACCACACTCAGCGAAGTCCTGGAGAATGCCCCCGCGGGCAACCTGGTCCTTCAGGGAACAGGCGTCATGGACTTTGACGCCAAGGCCGCGGCCGCCCTGGGCTTGCCCTTCGTGCTGGTTTCCGATGCGCCTGACCGCGCCGCGGAGCTGGCACTGGAGCACGCGCGCTCGGTGGGCGCCACCGTGGTGGGCGCGGTGGGAGACGTCTCCTCCGTTCCCAGTGCGATTTCCTCCCTGGAGGACATCGAGCCCTATATGTGCGCCGAGCTCTTCCAGAAGCAGCTTCTGGATCAGGCCCGCGAAATCGGTGCGCACATCGTGCTGCCGGAGGGCGAGGATGATCGCATCCTTCAGGCCGCGGGGGAGCTCATCAAGGGCAAGGTGGCGAAGCTGACGATTCTGGGTGACGGGGGCGTCGAAAAGCGCGCCCAGGAACTCGGGATCGACCTGAGCGGTGTGGAGATCATCAACCACCTCGAATCCCCGTTGGCGGAGGAATTCGCTGCGGACTTTGCGGAGCTGCGTAAGAAGAAGGGCGTGACGCTGGAGCAGGCGCGCGAGACCATGAAGGACGTGTCCTACTTCGCCACGATGATGGTGCACAAGGGCTTGGCCGATGGCATGGTCTCCGGCGCGGCGCACACCACGGCGCACACCATTAAGCCTTCCTTCCAGATCATTAAGACCAAGCCGGAGGCCTCCGTTGTCTCCTCCATCTTCCTCATGGTGATGCCGGGCCGCCTGTGGGCCTTTGGTGATTGCGCGGTGAACCCGAACCCGACCCCGGAGCAGCTCGGCGAGATCGCCATCGTGTCCGCGCAGACCGCCGCGCAGTTCAGCCTGGACCCGCGCGTGGCGCTGCTGTCCTACTCCACGGGCACCTCGGGCGCTGGCCCGGACGTGGAGAAGGTGACGCAGGCCGTCGAGGTGGCTCGCGGCATCGATTCCTCCGTGGCGGTGGATGGTCCGCTGCAGTTCGACGCTGCCTGTGACCCCGGTGTGGCCGCCAAGAAGGCGCCGGAATCTGACGTTGCGGGTAAGGCCACGGTCTTCGTCTTCCCGGACCTGGAGGCCGGCAACATTGGTTATAAGACGGCGCAGCGCACCGGTGGCGCGTTGGCGGTGGGCCCGATTCTGCAGGGCCTGAACAAGCCGGTCAATGACCTCTCGCGCGGTGCGACCGTTCCGGACATCATCAACACGGTGGCTATTACCGCTATCCAGGCAGGAGTGAAGTAGATGGCGTACGTACTCGTTCTCAACTCGGGTTCCTCCTCGGTTAAATTCCAGCTGGTGGACCCGGAAAGCTCGGCCACGGATACCCCGCTGGTCTCCGGCTTGGTGGAGCAGGTCGGTGAGCCGCAGGGTGCGGTGACCGTCAAGACGGGCGGTGAGGAATACAAGGAAGAGCTGGAGATTCCCACCCACTCCTTCGGCCTCGACCGCGCCTTCGGCATCATGCACGAGCACGGCGTGGGCCCGACGGACGTGGAGGTCATCGCCGTGGGCCACCGCGTTGTGCACGGCGGGCGCCTGTTCAGCGAGCCGCAGCTCATCGTGGACCAGATTGAGTCCATGATCGAGGACCTCATCCCGCTCGCGCCGCTGCACAACCCGGCGAACCTGGACGGCATCCGCGTGGCGCGCAAGCTGCTACCGGATATCCCGCACGTGGCGGTCTTCGATACGGCCTTCTTCAACCACATGCCGCCGGCGGCCGCGCTCTATGCCATCAATAACGATGTGGCCTCGCAGTACGATATCCGCCGCTACGGCTTCCACGGAACCTCCCACGAGTTTGTTTCGCAGCAGGTGCCGAAGCTCTTGGACCGCGACCCGGGGCACGTCCACCAGATCACGCTGCACCTGGGCAACGGTGCCTCGGCGGCGGCGATTCGCAACGGCCGCCCGATCGATACCTCGATGGGCCTGACCCCACTGGCGGGTCTGGCCATGGGCACCCGCTCGGGCGATATTGACCCGGGTATCATCTTCCACCTCTCGCGTGAGGCAGGCATGTCGATCGATGAGATCGATAACCTTCTGAACAAGCGCTCCGGTGTGAAGGGCATTGCGGGTGTCAACGATTTCCGCGTGCTGCGCGAGCGCATCAACAACGAGGACCAGGACGCCTGGCTGGCCTACAACATCTACATCCACCAGCTGCGCCGCTTCATCGGTGCGTACATGATTGCGCTGGGCCGCGTGGACGCGATTACGTTTACCGCCGGCGTGGGTGAGAACGATACTGAGGTCCGCCAGGATTCGCTGTACAACCTGGACATGTACGGCATTGACTTCGATAAGGAAGCCAACCTCGTGCGCTCGAAGGAGCCGCGCATGATTTCGACCGCGGATTCCCAGGTCAAGGTCTTCGTGGTGCCGACCAACGAGGAGCTGGCCATCGCACAGAAGTCCGCGGGTATTGCGGCCATGGCCCGGGAGGCGGGGCTGTACTAGAACATCGTGACCGGGCGGACCTTGTTGGCCAAGTCCACCAGCGCGTAGCGGTGGCGGGCGAACGGTGCCTGGCGGGCCAATGCCCGCAGGGTATCCGCCAGGCCATAGCGCAGGCCGCGCTGGGTAAAGGGGAACTCGAAGAGGTCGTTGGGGGAGGCCGCGGCGTCGAGGTCAGCATCGCGCAGGAAGGTCAGCCCGGCGGAGATGACCGCAATCTTGATCTGCAAGAAGCGCGGCTCGTTCTGCGGAATCTCCTCCAAGCGGCGGGCGGCACGGCGGATGCGGGACTCGGAGAGATCGTGCACGATGAGCTGCAGGACCGTGGTCAGACGGGCCATGCGGTGGTGGCGCGACGCATTGGGCACCTTATCCAAGGTGGCCACGGCGAGCTCAACCTGGTGCTCGGCGCGCAGCTGGCGGGCCAGGCCGAAGGCAGAGGAGACCGTCGTCGGGTTCGTGGCCCACACGATGCCGTAGAGGCGCAGCGAGTTGAAGCGCAGGTGGGCCGGATCATCGGTGACGTGGTCCCAGATGCCGGGCTGATCCTCGAAAGCATCGTTGGGCAGATCCGCCAGCGAGGTGGTGAGGTTGGCGCAGGCGCGGGCGACGGAGGCGTCGATAAGCGCGGCTTCTGAAAAACCCAGCTGCTGCAGGATGAGCTCGTTGACCGCGCCGATGGCCAGCTTCGGGGCGGCCTCACCGGGCAGCACGTCGAGGACGTGGGCGAAATGGGCCTGAGCCTCGCGGTACTTATCCAGCAGCAGCTCGGTCACGCCCGAGTACCAGTGGAAGCGCCAGTCCTTGCCCAAGCGCTCCTCGATGGAGGTCAGCCACTCGCGTGCCTGGCCGATGTATCCCAGATCAATCATGGCGCGCACCACGCCGAGGGGAATCTCCGCGGACTCCTCGTACTCCGGAGTCTGCATGGCCTGTCGCAGGGTCTCCAAGGCTTCCTGTGGCTCGGTGTAGGAGGAACCCTGCAGCAGCGGGGCGCCGATATCGGAGCGGACGATGAGCGGGATGGGCAGCGCGGAGACCACCTCGGGGGCGGTGATGCGCACGGTGCGGTCGATGCCGTCGATGAGCTGGTCGGTGCGGAAGACCAAGTGCTTCGTGCCGAAGGTCGTACGCTGCGGGGAGAAGACGGAGTGTTGGGCTGGGTGCTGGATGCCATCGCGCAGCGCGATGACCTCACGCAGCACTCCGAAGAGCTGGTTGCGGAGCTCGGACACGGACGCGAAGCGCTGCTCCGGGTCAGGATCGGTAGCGCGCAACAGCAGGCGGTAGAAGGAGAGGTAGCGGCGCAGCAGCGGCTCCTCGGTAGGGGAGGGTAGGCCGGGCTTATAGACGCCATCCTCCACCGGCAGCTTCAACGTCAAGCAGGCCAGTGTGCGGCCGATGGAGTAAATATCGCTGGCCACCGAGGGGCCCTGGGTGGCGATCTCCGGGGCCTGGAAACCCTGTGTGCCATAGATGTGGCCGAAGGCGCCGATGCCGGAGACCGCGCCCAGATCGATGAGCTTGACCTGGTCCTCGGTGACGATGATGTTGGAGGGCTTCAAATCGTTGTAGACCACGCCGCGGGCATGCAGGTAGTCCAGGGCGGGCAGGATTTCCAGGATGTAGGCAATCGCGGTGTCGACCGGGAAGCGGTCATTGACTTGGTCGTTGCGGCGCTGCTTGAGCGAGGGGCCGCCCACGTATTCCATGACGATGAAGCCGCCGGGGACGCGGGGGTCATCGATGAAGTTGAAAATCTTCACGATATTCGGGTGTGTGATGTCCGCGAGGAACTCGCGCTCCGCCTCCGCAGTCGCTGTCTCTTCGGCGGAGTTGGTGGATTGCATGCCCTTGAGCACCACGATGCGCCCGGAGACGAAGTGGTCATTGGCCAGGTAGATCCACCCCAACCCGCCATGGGCGAGCACGCCGAGGATTTCATACTGGCCGGCCACCATGTCGCCCGGCTTGAGCTGCGGGGGAGCGGCGCGGGGCGCATCCTTCGGATCGATGAGCGCCTCGCTGGGATCTACCGGGACCACGAAGGGCAAGGTGGCCATGCCATCGGCCACCTCGCGGTCGGTGCGCTTGGTGGCGCGGCGCTGGCGGAAGGTATCGAGCGCGCGGCGTCGCGAGGCCCGCGAGGGGTCCTCTGCTTTGCGACGATCACGCAGCTGCCCCAGCTCCTCGATGAGTGCCGCGATGTTATCCGAATCGACGTATTCGCCGTCGTCGGGTTTGCCCGTCGCGGTGCCATGCGCGCCGGGGCGGTCCGCTGGGGAGAGGACGGCGCCGGTGGCGCCGAGGTCCTCCTCCTCGAGGTCATCCGCGAAGGGATCGAAGGGGACTGCCGCGGTGCGGTCGGAGGCTTCCGCGTTGTTGGCGCCGGGCGCTGTTCCCGGATCCCCTGGTTCCGCAGGCGAGGCGCCGAGGTGGTGGTCCTCCGAAAAATCATCGTCCTCATCGGCGAAGGGATCGAAGCGCACGGCCTGCGTGGCGTCGGCAGGAGTTTCGGGCTCCACGGCTCCGGGATCTGCGGCTTCGGGCTGCGCAGTCTCGTGCTCTTCGGGCGTGAGGTGGTCGAGCTCATCCTCGCTGAAGCGGTGCGACATTAGTGCCCCTCCTTCTTCTCACCGGGCTGGTTGCTGCTTGGGGAACTCGATTGCGATTCCGTCGCGGGTGGGGTTTCGTCGAGGTACTTCGGCGCCGGGAGCACGGGCTGATCCATGTAATCCCCGAGCCACTCGTTAAAGAGCTGCTGCCAGGTCCCGTCTTTGCGGATGCGCTCCAGTGTGGAGTTGACCTGGCGGATGAGCGGGCGCGAGTCATAAGAGCCATCGGGCTTGCGCACGGCTACGCCATAGCTTTGGCTTTCGAGGGGATCGCCGACGATCTCCGTGTAGCGATCCTGGGCCAGCATGCCGGAGAGCAGGGCATCATCCACCACGATGCCGTCCGTTTGCCCCAGCTGCAGCGCCATGAGGCAATCGCCCCAGGCGCGGGTCTCCAAGATATCGGACGTAGGTGCGTGCTTGCGTATCGCGTCCACCATGGTGGAGCCCTTCGTCGCGCACAAGGTCAAACCGGCGGTATCCGCGATGGAGTGAATGCCGGAGTTCTTCAGCACCAGCAAGCGGGCATCCGTTTGCATATAGGGAATGGAGAAGGCGACTTCGCGCTGGCGTGTGGGGCTAATCGTCATGGTGCGGATGACGATGTCTACCGTGCGGTCGTTGAGGGCACGCGCGCGCTCGGAAGCTTCCACGAAGCGGAAGTCCACCTTGTTGGGATCCCCAAAGATATCGCGTGCAATTTCGCGGGCGATGTCGACCTCGAAGCCGCGGACCTCGCCGGTGGCGGTATCGCGGTAGCTGAGCAGGTTATTGGAGCGGTCCACGCCCACGATGAGCCGGCCGCGCTCCAGGATCTCGGGCACGCGCTCCCTCGGCGTCTTATCGTCCGGGCGGTAGGAGCCGTAGGCTTCGGCATCGCTTTGCTTGGACACCTCACCGCTGCCGGCGGGCTCGATGATGGCATCCTCCGGTAGCGGCGGGCCCGGCGTGGAATCGAGGTTCGCGGTAGACGGCAGGATGGGATCCGGCGCGCTGGGCGGCTCCGGCTCGCAAGCGCTGAGTGCCACGGCGCTGCTGAGCACGAGCAGGGCCGCGGTCCAGGCTGGGCGTTTCGTGGTAGGGCGGCGCATCACAGGTACTCCTGCAGACGGGGACGGATTCCCAACCACACGGCGATAATCGCGCCGAAGGTAGCCAGGAGCACGCCGGTAGACACCATTGTCATGGCGTTGAGCCCCTGGACCAGGTAGGTGCGCATGGCGTCGCGGGCCTGGTCGATGAGCGCGGCCAAGGAATTATCCACGGCGTTGAAAGCGCTGGCGGCGGTGGGGTCACCGTCCGGATCGATGGCGGTGGCCTGGTACAGCGCGGCATCGTAGTCACCCATGGAGAGATCCTCCATGAAGTTCTCGTGCGTGGTCGTCCAATCCTCCACTGCCTGCTTCGCGCGGGGAATGAGGGTGGGATCGGAGGAGGGGAAGTCGTCGTCGACAAGCGCCTGCTCATAGTCCCGCAGGGCCTGATTGACGGAGTACACCGTGGAATTAAAGTGCACGGACATGTCCTGCTGAGAGGAGCGCAGAACCAAGGCGAGGGTCTCCGAGGTGCGCATCTGCTGGGCCTCGATGCGTGAGGCGGTCAGCGAGTCCCAGGGGCGCGATACCGTCTCGAAACCCTGGTGGCCCGAGGCCCACGTGGCGAAGTTGGAGGCGGAGGCCCACACCAGCGCCAGGAATAACAGCCCCGTGGCCACCACGAAACCGCGGTTGATGCGGCGGCGGGTCAGCCGCCATAGCCACCACTGCGCCAGGCCGAGGAAGATGAGCGCGGCGACCAGACCAGATAGTGGCACCCACTGCGGGCGGGTCAGGCGCTGCTGCTGTTGGCTCACCTTTTCCGACGTCAAGGTGAACAGCTCCGCGGCGGCGGGGAGGATCTGGGTCCGCATGAGCGCCGAGGCGTTCGACATATAGGAATTCGCCACGGCGTGGCCCGCGCGGTGATTGACGCGGGCCTTTTCCACGAGGGCGGTGTACACCGGCAGCTTGCGTTGGATAAAGGTGACGAGCTCGCGCACGCGCTCATCCTCGGTGGAGGTGCCCACGATGGCCTGCGTGGCGGCGACGGAGGCGGCATCGATGGCCTCGTTATAGCGGTTGCGGTTCACCTCCGGCTCCACGCCCGCCTGCACGAAGCCGGTGGTGGCCACGGTATCCGCCAGGGACAAGTTGGTGTAGAGGTGGTGCGCCGCATTCGACATCGGCTCGGTGGAGGTCAGCAAGGTATCCAGGTCATCGTGCCTTGAAGCCGAGGATGAAGACATGGAAAAGCCGGCTGCCGCCAGCGCGACGGTGAGGATGACGGTGACCGTAAAAAGCTTGCCGGGCGTGGTGGCCGCGAAGCTATAGAGGCGCCGGATGACGCGCGCGGGGCCGGCGAAGGAGCTCATGGCCAGCTGCGTCGGGCGGCCAAACGCCGGGCTGGCGGGCTCGGTGACTTCATCGAGCCAGTGATCGCCCCATGATTCGGGGGAGTGCTCGCGCAGTTCGGTGGCCGGGCCGGTCATTCCCTTAGGATAGCGCCCTCGACCGCGTCGCGCGATGATTTGGGGCAGGGTGGCGCGGGCTGCTTCTGACGTATCGTGGAAGGCATGTGTACACGCGTAAACCCAGAACTCTCCGGTGATGGCTGGTCTAAGGGGCCGGGCGGGGTGCCGGTATGGGGCAAGTTTGGAGCTGCTGGCCTTTTCTTGGTGGCGGGGGATGAGGTATTGCTCCAGCACCGCGCCACGTGGACGAATAATGGCGGGACCTGGGGAATCCCGGGCGGGGCGAGGGATAAGCCGGAGTCCCCGGAGCAGGCAGCGCTGAGGGAGACGGCGGAGGAAACCGGAATCTCGGCCTCGGACATCGAGGTGCTGGATGCGCTGGTCACCTCCGGGCCTTTCGAGGAAGGCTGGACCTATACCACGGTGTTGGCGCGGACTGTCTCGGGCCAGCGGCTGGAGACGACCGCCAATGCGGAATCCGCCGAGCTGCGCTGGGTTCCGTTTAACCAGGTAGAAGAGCTAGAGCTCTTGGCTCCCTTCCGGGAAGCGCTGCCGCGTCTGCTGGAGCGCTGGGAGGAAATCAGCAGCTGATACAGGCGCGCGGCGGGAACCTGTGGCACGCTGTAGGGCATGATTGAAGTAGCCGGACTGACCAAACAGTACAAGTCTGTCCGCGCCGTCGATGACCTCACCTTCCAGGTGAAGCCGGGACAAGTGACCGGCTTTCTGGGACCAAACGGCGCTGGAAAATCAACGACGATGCGCATGATCCTGGGCTTGGACAAGCCCACCGCTGGCACTGCTCTGGTGCACGGCAAGCCCTACCGCGAGCTGAAGAACCCGCTGCGCGAGGTGGGCGCGCTTCTCGACGCCAAAGCCGTCCACGCCAACCGCACCGCCGCCAACCACCTGACGTGGATGGCGCAGGCTAATGGCATTCCTACTTCCCGCGTCGACGAGGTGCTGGGTCTTGTGGGCTTGGCCGATGTTGCGGGCAAGAAGGCCGGCGGCTTCTCCCTCGGTATGGGCCAGCGCCTCGGTTTAGCGGCCGCCCTGTTGGGGGATCCGGGCGTGCTGATCCTGGATGAGCCGGTCAACGGCCTAGACCCGGAAGGTATTCGCTGGGTGCGCTCGCTCGTGCGGGCGCTGGCCGCGGAGGGCCGCACGGTGCTCATCTCCTCCCACCTGCTGGCGGAGATGGCGCAAACCGCGGACCATCTCGTGGTGATTGGCCGCGGCAGGCTCTTGGCTAATCAGCGCACCTATGACTTTGTCAAGGAAAACTCCAGTGCCTCGGTTATCGTGCGCTCGGAGCACTTGCGCGAGTTCGGCTCGGCGCTGAAGGAGGCCGGCATCACGTATAGCGAGTCGGTCGATGAGGAGCAGCGCCGCACCTTGGTTATTCCGAACCAAACCACGGATTACGTGGGTCAGCTGGCTTATTCCACGGGTGTGCCGCTGACGGAATTGACGCTCCACCGCGCCTCGCTGGAAGAGGCCTACGTGACTATGACGGAACGCGCGGTGCAGTACCAGGCGGCGGCACCGAAGGAAGGGGTATAGCGCTAATGTTTTTCAACACTGTGCATGCGGAGTGGACGAAGCTGCGCACGACGAAGTCCTTCTGGTGGACCACGGCCCTCATCATTCTCATCGTGACCGGATGGACGCTGCTGAACTCGCTGAACGCGGGCGAGGCGGTGTTGGGCATTAGCCCGCTGCAGGAGCGGGCCTTGGCCTCCATCCTCTTGCTCATGGGCATGCCGATCATAATGATCCAGGGCGCGATGGTGGTGACCACGGAATACCGCTATAAGACGCAATCCTTGACCTTCATGACCAACCCGAAGCGCTGGACAGTGGCCTGTGCCAAGCTGCTGCTCTACGGCGTGATCGCGGCCATCATTGCTTTCTTGAGCCTGGTGTACATCTTCGTGTTGGCGGATATGACGACCAACGAATCGGCGGCGGAGGCTTTCCAGCCCTTTGCCAGCGAGGACGGCAAGTACATGCTGTGGTCCTTCCCTCTCGCGGCCTTCGGCGTGGTTGCCTTCGTGCAGGGCCTGGGCATGCTGTTGCGGCAGACCGCCGGCACGGTGGCGATTTCCCTCATCTTGTACTTGGGGTTGGAAAACATCGTGCGTGTGCTGCCGACGGTGGGCGATAAGGCCATTCACTTCATGCCCTTTACTGCCTTCCAGAACTGGGCGGTGAACTATGTAGATGAGAACGCGCCGTGGTCATCGGTAGGATTTGAGGCCCTCGTCTTCTTCGGTTGGGCCGCGGTGCTGTGGATTTTCGGCGTCATTGTGCTGGAGCAGCGCGACGCGTGATTCCTTTTCCACTCCTGGCTACATTGGCGCTGTTGTCCGCAACAGCGCCTTTTGCCACTGATATGTACTTGCCGGTGATGCCGGAGATCCTCGCCGATCTGGGCACCACCCGGGCGATGGTCCAGCTGACCATCTCAGGCTTCTTCATCGGCATGGGCGTGGGACAGCTGGTGATGGGCCCGCTTTCCGACGCCATCGGGCGCAAACGCCTCCTCATCGCCGGTGCCTGCCTCGCGCTAGTGGCCTCCGTGTTGGCGGCGCTGGCTCCGACCGCCACCGTGCTCGTGGCCGCCCGCGTGCTGCAGGGCCTCGGCGGCGGCGCGTGCGTGGTACTGGCCCGCGCGGTGGTACCTGACCTCGTGCACGGCGCGGCTGCCGCGAAGGCGTATTCGCTGCTCATGGCGCTGCAGGGCATCGCGCCGGCGGTGGCCCCAGTGCTCGGCGGTGTTCTGGCGGAGCCGCTGGGCTGGCGCGGCATCTTTTGGGTGCTCGCCGGGCTGCATGCGGTGCAGTTGGTGCTGGCGATTGCCATCGTTCCGGAAACCGCGGGTGGGCGCTCCCGCGCCGGGCTGTTCCGCACGGTGGCGGGCAACTACTGGGCGGTCCTGACCAATGCCCGGGTGTGGGGCTACCTGGTGACCATGGCCTTCGGTTTCTGCTCGATGTTCTGCTACATCGCGGCCTCGGCCTTCGTGGTGCAAGACCAGTGGGGCTTTTCGCCGCTGGGCTATTCGCTGGTTTTCGGCATCAACTCCGTGGGCCTCTTTATGGCCACGCTGGTGAATTCGCGGGCGATGGATTCGGTCTCCCCGGCGGTCATGCTGCGCATCGGTGTTTGCGGCGTTCTTGCGTGTGGGGTGCTCTTGCTGCTGTCGGTGCTGTTCGGCGCCCCGGTGTGGGTGTGCCTCGTCGTGCTCTTTGCGTGTGTGGCGCCGACCGGCTTCATCATGGGCAACGCCACCGCGCTGGCGACGGGCCTCATGCGCCCGCGCGCGGGCAGCGTCTCCGCGATTATGGGCTTTGGCCAGTCCTTGCTAGCCAGCGCCATCAGCCCGCTCATGGGATGGGGCTCAAATGCGGCGCTGACGATGGCCATCGGCATGGTGTGCTGCAGCTTCATCTCGCTGTGCGGCCTTGTGGCGTCCACGCGGCTGGCCCGCGGCGCTGCGTGAAGTTCAACAGATGTGCACAACGCATAGAGCGTTAATGCGTATTATTGGCCGCATGGCTACCCCACGTCTCGCCGAGCTTCGCCTGAGCAAGTTC
The DNA here is from genome assembly GCF_001814395.1 of Corynebacterium sp. HMSC059E07. NCBI lineage: Bacteria > Bacillati > Actinomycetota > Actinomycetes > Mycobacteriales > Corynebacteriaceae > Corynebacterium > Corynebacterium sp. HMSC059E07. The sequence goes on along the minus strand of NZ_KV816314.1, from coordinate 71,039 downwards.
AAGTCTTTCCATGATGCTGTATTGACTCTGCATCCAGTCACCTTTCTGACTGGCTTAAACAGTTCCGGAAAGTCGAATGCTTTGGATGGGCTGGAGGTTTTGTCCCGCTTGGCATCGGGGGCAGAACTAGGAGACGCACTTGATGGGCGCATGACCCAAACCGGCCCAATCCGAGGTGGCTCTCGTGGTTGCGCCCCGCATGGTACCGAGAGCTTTGAACTGGGCTGTACCGTTGAATCTGGGAGAGATACGTACCGCTATGACGTCGAGGTTCAGGTGTATCCGGAGTTGCGTGTTGTCAAAGAAAGCCTCATCGGTACCGGATATTCCGTAAAGAGCGGCACCCGCACTAGCGATGCAGAGTTGTTTAAGACCCAGCCGGCAGCAGACAACCGAGCTGGGATCTACACGTTAATTTTTAGCGGAAAGCGTGGGGCAAACCCCACCACACTTCTGCGTGATTCTCGCCTTATTTTGGGACAGATTAAGGCGGTGCTAGCGGGAAAGAACCGTGCGGAGAATTCGGTGTTGAAAGGGGCGTCGATTGTGTCCATGGCGCTTCGATCAGTGTTTCACCTCGATCCAGTCCCCAGCCTTATGCGGGATTACGTCCCAAGGAAGAGCACGCAGCTGAAGCGTAGCGGTGAGAACCTCTCGGCGGTGCTGTGGCAGCTGCAAAAGGATTCCCCCAAGACTTTCCAAGAGTTAGGACAGCTGGCCGCTTATGTGACTGGAGTGGATTCCACACTGGACTTCATTGACTCCCCGTTGGACGAAGTCATGCTAACCCTCGTGGAACACTTCGAGGATGGAAAGCAGGAAAGAACGCCTGCTCGTGAAATGAGTGATGGCCTCCTCCGGTTCCTCGCAATTGCAACGGCGCTCAAAACAGCGCCCAAGGACTTGGATATCGAGCAGCCTCTTGAACTTGGTGATGACGTAGAGAACCCAGTAGCTCAAATTGTCGTCGAAGAAATGGAAAACGGGCTTCACCCTTCGCAGGCACAAAGAGTTATGCAGATGCTTAGCGAATCCGCACGCAAACATGACTCGCAGGTTCTTGTCACGACCCACAGTCCTGCCATCTTGGACCAAATTTCTGGCGAGAAGAATAGTCAGGTAGCAGTGTGCTACCGGGATAGCGGAACCGGGCAAAGCGAGCTCTCGCCTTTGGTGGAGTTACCGGATTTTGTGGAATCCATTTCCAAGCACAGCTTGGGTGCTGCGGTCACCGCTGGTGAATTAGTCGATGACACCGAAACGCAGACTAGTTTCGAGAACATGAATCGACTCTTTGGGATCAGCTGATGCGCGTTTACTTCATCGATACCTCTGTGTTGGATAACCTGCTTGCGATTCCTCACAAATGCCAAGCTAAGGAGCAATCCAAGATCGATTTTGCGGAACGCCAAAGCGAGAACGCGAAGTTCATCCTGCCGATTACCGCGGTAATTGAAACCGGAAATCACATTGCGCAGCTTCCGCAGGGCGACGTGAGACGCAATATTGCGGAAAAATTTTCCCAGATGCTCGAGTTGACCGCCCATCAACAATCCCCATGGATCCTGCATGACTTTCAGTGGAACAAGGAGTTCATCACCGAGCTCGTCTCACGACATCGTGCGGGTCTATCAATGGTGGATATGATGACTCAGCAGATTGGTGGCGGCGATCTTTGTATTCTGACTGAGCGCGAGTTGTATAAGCGCGCTACCGGAATTACCGCAGAAGTGTGGACGTACGATGCCGCTCTGAGTGCATATTCTGGGTAGTAAACGTCCTAACGTTGGTGAGGCAGTGCGAGCTCTTGCCATCCATCAGAGATGGTTCTAGTCAGCCCTACCGCAGCAAGGTGCGGGCCCACATGTGCTTGTTACTGCAGGGCGGAGGTCAGGCGCATGACGTTGTCCACGTAGCGGCGCAGCAGGCCGCGCTCGTTCCACTCCTCGAGGGTGAGCTCGTGGCAGACCTTCTTGTAATTCCTGGCCAGCTGGGTGAAATCCTCGATGAGGTCTCCCTTGGCCACCAGCATCGTTGATTCATAGTTGAGGCCGAAGGAACGCATGTCCATGTTGGAGGAACCAAACATGCACAGTGGGTCGCGCTCCGGAAGATTCGGGTCCGCCAGGATGAACTTGGAGTGCAGCACGAAGGGCTCGGGGAATTGGAAGATCCGCACGCCAGCCTCCAAAAGTGCTTGGTAGTAGGAGGACTGCGCGTGGTTGACCATGAACTGGTCCGCCTTCGCTGAAACCAAGAGCTCCACCTCGACGTCGCGGTAGCACGCGGTGGTGACCGCTTCCAAGAGGGACTCGTCCGGAATGAAGTAGGGCGAGCAAAGGATGAGCTTCTCCTTCGCGTGGTGCACCACCGAGTTGAACATGCGCAGGTTAGGTTCCGTGGTGTAGCCGGGACCAGAGGGGACCAACTGGAGGTGGTTGGAGTCCGCCGTCATAGCGTCGTCATAGGGCTGCATGTCCAAGGACAGCTGTTCCTCCGATTCCAGGTACCAATCCACCGCGAACACCGAGGCCAAGGACGTCACCACAGGGCCGGTCATCTCGACCATGTAGTCGATCCATGCGCGGTCCTTCGTCTTGTATTCGCGCTTGATCATGTTCATCGAGCCCAAGAAACCCGTGTGGCCGTCAATGACCACGATCTTGCGGTGATTGCGCAGGTCCGGGCGGCGGAAGCGGCCCTTGTGCAGCTGCAGCGGAAGCATGAGCCGCCAATCGACGTCAATCTCGGTAAGGCGCTTGCCCAGCGTGAAGTAACCCTTGTATTTCAGGCTGCCAATCTGATCCAGCAGCAGCTTGACCTCCACGCCGCGCTGGCGGGCGCGCGCGAGGGATTGGAAGAAGACATCGGTCACCTCATCCCAGGACTGGATGTAGATTTCAATGAGCACGTATTTCTCAGCGCGGTCCACCGCACGGGCCATGGCCAGGATGGCCTCCTCATAGGAAGCGTGCAAGCCCTTGTTATGCCCAATCAGAGCCGGGTGCCCGGTGAGGTTGCGGTTGAGCTGGATGAGGGATTCCACCTCCGGGGAGAGGCGCCCGGAGGGGTGGTTGGGGGTGGAGGCGGTGACGTCGTTAAGCAGTGCGTTGGCCTCTTGCTGGATGCGGTGGCGCCGGCGGTTGATATAGGGCGAGCCCATGAGCAAGAACAGGGGCAGGCCTACGATAGGCAGCACCAGAATGGCCAGCAGCCAAGCGGTGGAGCTAGACGGGCGGCGGCCTTCGGGGACCACGCCGATGGCGATGATTTTGATGCCGTAGTCAATGATCAGCAGCACAAGCTGCCAGACGGAGAGATCGATGTTGAGGTTCATGGCAGGCTAGCGCACCGATGCGAAATCGGGGACATCGAAATCTGCGATCAGTGGCACGTGGTCGGAGGTCTTGTCGCCGGCGCGCTCAACCATATCCACCTGGGCACCTTGGACCAGGTGTGCAAGCGGCTCGCTGGCCAGCTGGAAATCGATGCGCATGCCCTCGTTCTTTTGGAAGCGCAAGGACTTGTAATCAAAGTAGGTCCAGCGGTCTTCCTCGGTGAAGCGGCGTGTGACCTCCTCAAGCCCGGCCTCCTCCAACATCTGGAAGGCCGCGCGCTCCGGTTCGGTGACGTGTGTTTTGCCGCGGAAGAGGGACATATCCCAGACGTCCTCATCGCGCGGAGCAATGTTGAAGTCACCCGTGAGCAAGAGTTTCGACTGCGCGCGGGTCTCCACATAGCGTGCCAGCGCGTAGAGGAAGTCCAGCTTGTAGTCGAAGTGGCGGTCCGTGATCTCGCGTCCGTTGGGAACGTAGAGGGACCAGATCTCAATCCCGCGGATGCGGGCCGATACCGCCCGGGCCTCGCGCGCTTGCTCCTTGGCGGTGTCCTTGTGGAACCCCGGCTGACCGGGGAAGAAGGTCTGGACCTTCTCCGGCTCCTCCTTAGACACAATGGCCACGCCATTCCACTGGTTCAGCCCGTGGCAGGTGACGTGGTAGCCGGCCTCCTCAAAAGGCTCACGGGGGAACTTTGCATCCGCCACCTTGGTTTCTTGCAGGCAAAGCACGTCGATGTCGTGCTTTGCCAGAAGATCCACCGCGCGCTGCGGGCGGGTGCGAACGGAGTTGATGTTCCACGAAGCTATGCGCATGTAGTTTAGGGTACTTGAGGCAGGCGGCGGGCGTAACGGTGGCGGTGCTGCTCTAAGAAGCCGAGCTTCTCATAGAGCCGAATGCCTGCCGTATTGTGCGCTACGACCTGCAGGTAGGCCTTCTCCGCGCCCTGTGCCTTGCCCCAGGCCAGCATGTGCGCGCCCAGCGCGGTGCCCAGGCCCTTGCGGCGCCAGCCTTCGGCCACCTCCACGGCGGAGTAACCCAGCCACACGGTGCCGTCCCCGGATTCGGTGAGCGTGCCGCGCGTAATAGCGATAGTTTCGCCCGCAGGGGAGAGGAGACGTCCGAAGCCCATCGTGCCCTCGATGTGGCTGCGTAGGTACTCCAGTGCCAGCGGTGGCAGAGCTTGGCCGCGGAAGTGGTAGAGGTTGAGCCACTCGGAATCGGGCTGCTCATCGATGGCGAAGTGGACGTCGGAAAGCACGGGCAGCTCATCCAGGTCTCGGACCATCACCAGGATTTCCGGTTCGAGCTCCCACGCTTCGGGCTGCGCCGCCACGAGCTTCTCAGCAGACTTGCCGATGCGCTCCGGGATGGCCAAGCACACCGGAAGATCGTGGCGCGCATAGTAGGCTTCAATCTCATCGAAAGGCACCGGCAGGAAACCCGCAGAAGGTCCCAGCGGCACCGCCGAATTGGAGCGGCCCGTCACGCCATCGCCCGCGCGCATGAGCCACTGGCCATCGGAGGTCCACGTGTGCTCCTTGCCCGGGAAGGCGGCTGCGGTGGCCACCTCCACGGCGCGGATATCGGAATTGCGCACCGTGCGCGGGGAGAGGCGCTTAATAATCTTGAGCTGCTCCGGCGGAATCTCTACTGCGTCGAGTGAAGACGGGTAGCCGCCCACCTCCTGTGGACGGATGACCAGCGGATCTACGCTGAGCACGTGGCCGATGACATCGCTGTGCACGCCGCCGAAATCGCGCCGGGCCACCACGCGCTCGCCCACCTGGACGGCATCGGAGCGGAAGATGCGGGACATTAGTCCTCGTGCCCGAAGGGGTCTTCGTCCTCGCCCGGCAGCCAGGTAAGCCCGGCTTCGGTCCAGCCGTTGCGCTTAATGGCCTTCTTGGCCTGGCGCTTGTAGCGGCCGGTAAGCACGTCGGTGTAAACGAAGCCGTCGAGGTGGCCGGTTTCGTGCTGCAGCATGCGCGCGAAGAAGCCATAGCCCTCGATGGAGATGTCCTCGCCCTTTTCATTCTTGCCGGTCACGCGGGCCCAGTCGGCGCGGCCGGTGGGGAAGCCCTCGCCCGGAACGGAGAGGCAGCCTTCGTCTTCGGAGCCGTCGTCAGCCGGCATGGTTTCCGGAATCTCGGAGGTCTCCAGCACCGGGTTGATCACGCAGCCGCGCCGCATGCCGCCTTCGGGAAGCTCGGTGCCATCTGGCCCGTCGGTGTCGGGGCAGTGGTAGACAAAGAGGCGCTTGTTCACGCCGATCTGGTTTGCGGCTAGACCGACCCCGTGCGCGGCATCCATGGTTTCGTGCATGTCTGCGATGAGCTCCTGCAGCTCGGGGGAGTCGATGGGCTCGGTGACCGGATCGGTGGGGTTGTGGAGGACCGGGTCGCCGTGGATAACGATGGGACGAATAGTCATGGAATACAGTTTAAGCATGCATTCCCTGTCAGACCTAGACGCCGCGATTTTGGAGTTCGAGTCCCACGCCCCGCGCGATATCGGCGCGAAGGAGGAGGCCATCCGCACGCAGCTGGACATTACTCCGGTGCGCTATCACCAGCGCCTCAATGTGCTGCTCGACAACCCCGCCGCGCACGCCTCCTACCCGCTGCTGGTCACCCGTTTGCGCCGGCTTCGCGACGCCCGCGAGGACATCCGGCGCGCCGCACGCGACAATGCGCCGGACTAGGGCCCACAGATACTAGAGTGACCAATGTGACTAATGTGAATCCGGAAAACTCTGCCTCGTCCGCTGACCGCGCGCGCCACGCCGCCGAGTCCGACTCGGCCGCCGCCCCGGCCTCCGCTAGCAAGCTCCCGCTGCGTGGTGTCGCTATGGTGCTCATCGCCGTGGCCGTCATGCTCGGCATGTGGGCTCTCTACGCCATGACCTCGGATAGCTCCGAGGACACCGCCCAGGACGCGCCCGCCAACGACGCCGCCGTGTCCGGACCCGCCACCGGTGGCGCCGAGGGCGACGCCCATACCGGCGGCGCTGCGGGCGAAGCCGACAAGAATAAGGACGCCGACGAGAACGAGCGCCCGGCTGATGCCGACGCTGACTCGGAGAACGCTGCTGAGGCCGGCGCTGAGCATGGTGAGAACGCCGAGGCCGGTGCACCCGCAGGCAATGCCGATCGCCCGCAGGCGGAGATCCCCGTCAACGTTTACAACAACTCCGGCCGCGTCAACTACGCCGCCGATGAGGCTGAGCGCCTCAAGCGCGAAAAGTTTAAGGTCGCCGAGGTAGGAAACATCAGCGATGAGGTCCTCGTCGCACCGAAGACCACCATCTTCTTCCCGCAGGGTGATGCCGCGGCCGAGAACCTGGCCAAGGAAGTCGCCGCCCAGTACTACGGCGGCAACGTTCCGGCGGAAGCCATCGCGCCGTACCCGGCCGAGCTGACCGGGGATTACACCAAGGGCGATGCCGTCGTCGTGGTCCTCGCCGTTCCCCAAGCCTAGGGAATAAAAACTTATTAAATTCACCCTGTTGGTGGATAGGATGAATGGGTGAATATTCCGGAAGAGAACTTCGCCCGTTCGCCCGAGCCCACGCTGGGTGTCGAGTGGGAAGTTGCCCTCGTTGACCCCGTGACCTGGGATCTCGTGCCGCGCGGCGCCGAGCTTATCGACGTTGTCCGCGCCTCCCACCCCTCCGTGCACCTGGAAAAGGAATTCCTCCAAAACACGGTGGAGCTGGTAACCGGGGTGTGCCGGACGGTGCCGGAGGCGATGGGGGACCTTCGGGCGTCGCTCAGCGCAGTGCGTGAGGCGGCCGATTCCATGGACGTGCGCCTGTGGGCCTCGGGTGGGCACCCCTTCACGGACTTCCGGAAGAACCCCGTCTCCGCGAAGGAGAGCTATTCCGAAATCATCAACCGCACCCAGTACTGGGGCCAGCAGATGCTGCTGTGGGGCACGCACGTGCACGTCGGCATCAGCCACGAGGAACGCGTGTGGCCCATCATTAATGCGCTGATGACGAAGTACCCTCACCTGCTGGCCATCTCCGCGTGCTCGCCGGGGTGGGAAGGGCTCGATACCGGCTATGCCTCCAACCGCACGATGCTCTACCAACAGCTGCCCACTGCGGGCATGCCCTACCAGTTTGAGAACTGGGAGCAGTGGAAATCCTACATGCGGGACCAGGCGATTTCGGGTGTCATCAACCACACGGGATCGATGCACTTTGATGTTCGCCCGGCCTCCAAGTGGGGCACGGTGGAGGTGCGCATTTCCGACGCCGCCTCCAACCTTCGCGAGCTCTCCGCCATCGTGGCGCTGACGCACTGCCTGGTGGTGCACTATGACCGCATGATCGACGCGGGCGAGAAGCTGCCGACTCTCCAGCCGTGGCACGTGGCGGAGAATAAGTGGCGCGGTGCGCGCTATGGCATGGACGCGCTGGTCATCACCTCGCGCGAGACCGATGAGCGCTGGATCAAAGACGAGCTGGCGGATCTCTTGGTGGAGCTGGCCCCGTTGTCCGAGGAGCTGGGCTGTGCCCGGGAGCTGCAGCTGGTGCAGGAAATCATCGATTCCGGGGCGGGCTATGAGCGCCAGCGCCGCCTGTACGAGGAGACCGGCAGCTGGCAGAAGGTGGTCAAGGCCACCGCGGATGAGATGGAGCAGCTCTTGCCGCTCTAGCCTGAGTACCGAACGATCAATCAAGGCCCGGAAACTGATGGTTTTCCGGGCCTTACTTGATCGAAACGTCCTTTTGGGAAGCTGCCTCGCCTCGACGAGGACGTTTCGATCAAATAGTGCGCTAAAACGGGCGGGTTTTGCCCCCTTATTTGATCGAAACGTCCCCTAGCTCTCCGCCACCGCGCGCTTGCGCGGCGCGACGAAGCCCCACACCGCGTAGACGGCGATGAAGGCAACGCAGGACAGCGTCCACAGCGAGGTCGCCCACGGCTGGAAGGACTCGATCGCATCGAGGTTGGCCGTGGACATGGTGAACCACACTGGCACCGACATAAACGGCAGCGACACCACGAACAGTGCCGCCACGGAGGCGAGGCCGGCGAGTTGCTCGCCGAACTTACCGGACAGGCGCGCGCTGAGCGCCTGGTTGACCGATACGAAGACCATGACCACGAAGGGGATGGTCCACACGAAGTGGTGGTACCACGAGAAGGGGGAGACCAAGCAGGTGCTCAGGCCCGTCAACGCGAAAGCCGCCGAGCGGTTGCCGCGCAGGTATGCGGTGCGAAGCGCCAGGCAGGTAAGCGCAAAGACCACGATGACCGCCAGCAGCCACCAGATGCCGCCGTCGACGCCTAGAACGCGGTACATGAGCGAGCGCAGCGACTTCGCGCCGGGGTTGGCGTGCTCGCCCACGCGGGAGGAGTTGAACATGGCGTCGGTCCAAAAATCCATTGCATCGGGCACGAAGAGGAAACCGAGCACGACGGTCACCAGGAAGGTAATGACCGCCCCCGCGGCGGCCCACCAGCGCTTCTCAAAGAGCAAAGCCAACCCCATATAAGCCGGGGTCAGCTTGATTCCCGCGGCCAAGCCAATACCCACGCCCGGCAGGCGGCGCTTAATCGGCAGGAAATCTAGGGCCACGAGCAGCATCAAGAATACGTTGACCTGCCCGTAGTACAGCGAGCCGTGCATCGCCTCATTCGCCGGGGTCAGGGCGGTGAGCAGCACCGCTACCAGGACGGCCGCCGGGGTCACCTTCATGCCCCGCTCACGGAAGATCATGATGATGATCGCCAACACCGCCAGGAACATGAGCGAGGGCCACATAAAGGTCAGCGCACCCTTGCTGAAGAAGGGCAAAACCTTGAACAGCAAACCCGCAAAGGGCGGGTACGTGAAGGGAAACTCGAAGATATAGGGGGCGTCGTAAAGCAGGCCGCCCGCGTTGAGGTCTTCGCCCGCCATGCGGTAGATGGAGAGGTCGAAGGGGAGGATATTGATGAAGGCATGGGGCCCATCGAACTGGCTGAACTTGTACGCCATCACGGCGATGCACAGCGCGAGGACAGCGCATATCGTTGGTACGCCTTGCAGCTTCTTCACGTCGACTCTCCTCGGATGACCACCAATTATTGCCTTTTGCAGCTTATATTAATTCCCCTTCATTTCCTGGGAGAAGGCGCCCGTGTCCCTACTTTCGGCGCATGGAGCGCGCGGCAGGGGCCTCATTGCGCAGCATTGACTCCGGCGGGCCGTACAGGCCCTCACGGCGGGCGATACGCGTGGTTCTTTGTGCAGTCACCGGGCTGGTGATCATGGCGAAAAGGACAAGCAGCACCAGGATGCCCAAGTCGCCGCGCTCAGCCACGCTGAAGCTCTCCGAGCCCGTCACCTTGATGATTGCGCCCACAATGGTGAAGATGAGCCCGGTGGTTTGGGGTTTGGCTATGGCGTGCACGCGCGCCATCGTGTCCTTAAAACGTGCCACTCCAATCGCGGCCGCCAAGGTGAGTATCGAGCCAAGGAGGATGAGGATGATGGAGAGGATATCGGCAACTACTGCGTAACTCATGAGTCCCTCTTCCTAAAGCGAGTAACGGAGACCGTCGAGATGAACCCGAGGAGCGCCACCACCAACATCGCGTTGGAGACCGTCGTGTCCAGCGTCCAACAGATGTAGGTGGCCAGGGCGCATTGGAACATGGCCACGAGCCCGTCCATGGCGATGAGCCGGTCAAGCGAGTTGGGCCCGATGACGATGCGCCACGTGGTGATGAGGAAGGCCACCACGAGGAAGCCCGCGGCCACGGTGAGCAGGATGTTATACACGTCAGTATCCATCAGGGGTGGCTCCTTTCGAAGATGGCAATCATATCGGCCTCCAGCTTGCGCACCGCCGCGATCTCACGCTCTAGGTGAGCTTCAGAATCGGCGTCGAGCAGATGGATGGTGAGCATGCGGTTCGCAATGTCGATATCGGACACGGTGCCGCCCGGCTGCAGGTTGTACAGGCTGACCGCCAGCGCCAGAACGAACTCATTCTCCAAGCGCATCGGGAGCCTGACGATCGCCGTCTTGGGCACCTCCTGCGGGCGCACCGCCAGCCAGCCCACTTTGATAGAAGCTTCCATCAGCTCCACAAACCACTGCACCATAAAGATGAAAAGTTTGCCCCAGCTCACCGAAATCCCCGCCACGGGCATCGCCGGCAGCGGCAGCGCGAAGACGATAAACAGGCTGGCTATCAGCCCGCCCACCAGGTTCGCCACGGTGACTTCACCCATGAGCATGCACCACATGACGATGATCCACACCATGAACCACGGGCGGAAACGGTGCTTAATTCCGGAGAATCTCATCGGGACACCTCCTCTTCTTCCTTATCCACGGAGGTGGGCAATGTGGGCGTGGCGCTTGGCGACGTCCTCGTTGTCGGCGCCACCGGCTCCGGATCCGGGAGGGGCTCGCTGCGGTTCTTCCGCGAATCGGCGCCCTCCTCGTAGCGTTCGGCGGGGTCCAAGTGCCGCGTTGGGTCCTCGGCGGAATCTCCCAGTACCGCGTAGCGGTAAATGGAGTCATCCTGCGCGGACGTCGCCGCGCGGGTGGTGACACCGGAGATCGGGCCGGCGAGGAAGGTCATCGATACCGAGGCGATGACGAGCAGGGACGTGGAGGCCAGCATGCCGAAGGGCACGCGACCGACATCGGCGCGCTCCTCCAATTCGACATACTCGGTGACCTCCCCGAGCGGGGAGGGCCGCGCCATGGCGAGGTTGCCTTCGGGGGCATCCCTGCGGTCACGCAGGAAGCCCTTGGTCCACACGAGGATCATGACGTAAAGGGTCAGCAGTGAGGTGACCACCGCGCCGCCGATGAGCACCCACGACATCCAGGAACCCTCGTTCGCGCCGGCCTGGATCAGCATGATCTTGCCCAGGAAGCCGGAGAAGGGCGGGATGCCGCCCAAGTTCATGGCCGGGATGAAGTACAAAATGGCGATGAGCGGTGCGGAATAAATCAGCGAGCCCAAGCGCCGCAGCGAGGATGTGCCGGCTTGGCGCTCGATAAGTCCTACAACCAGGAAAAGCGCGGTCTGCACCAGAATGTGGTGTACGGCGTAGAAGATGGCGCCCGACAAACCCTGCGCGGTACCGAGGGCAACGCCGAAGACCATGTAGCCGATGTGGCTGACCAGGGTGAAGGACAGCAAGCGCTTGATATCCGATTGCGCGATGGCGCCCAAGATACCCACGAGCATCGTGGCCAGTGCGACCCACATGAGCAGGCCGTCGAGCCCGCCGCCGGTGAAGATGGAGGTACGCGCGCGGATGATGGCGTAGACGCCGACCTTGGTGAGCAGGCCCGCGAAGACCGCGGTGACGAGCGAAGGCGCGGTGGGGTAGGAGTCCGGCAACCAGGCATCGAGAGGGAAGATGGCCGCCTTGATGCCGAAGGCGATGAGCAACACGGAGAAGACCGCGGAGCGGGTACCGGCCGGGATGTCCTCCATCCGGAGGCCGATCTGGGCCATGTTCATCGTGCCCACCGCGGCGTACACATAGGCCAAGGCCAGCACGAAGATGAGCGAGGAAGCCATGGAGACCATGACGTAGCCCACGCCCGCCCGCACGCGCGCAGGCGATGCGCCGAGGGTCAACAGCACGTAGGAAGACACGAGGAAGATCTCGAAGCCTACGTAGAGGTTGAACAAGTCACCGGCCAGGAAGGACACGTTCACGCCCATGGTCAGCAACATGTAGTTAGGCAGGAATACCGCCACCGGTTCGTCCTTGGTGCCATCGCGCACGCCCTGCGAGATGGCGTACCACATGACGGAGAACAGGACGACGGAGGAGGTAAAGAGCATGACCGTGGACAAACGGTCCGCCACGAGCGTGATGCCCACCGGGGCGTCCCAGCCGCCCACCTGGAGGGTCTGGATGCCGGTGGTATCCGCGATGAAGATCAGTGCGGCGTTGACCGCGGCCAGCGTGAGCAGGGAGAAGAAGGCGATGCGACGTTGCGCATGGGCATTGCGCGCAAAGAGCATCGCCAGCGCGGCGGCCAAAGCCGGGATGATGATCGGCAGGGGGATCAGGTAGCTGATATACGGCAGCAACAGATCCACCAGGGGCGAGATGGTCTCACTCATCGGTGGCCTCCTTCACGGGAGCCTCGAAGAACTCGGGGCCAAACTTATCGCCTTCCTTGGTGTTGCGGCCGGTGGTCGGGTCATTGGAAGCATCGTGATCCGGGGCAGCCGAGGCGTTGCCTGGGCGCGAGGCCATCGCCGCGATGGCGGTGTCCTCGGTGTCGTCCTCAATCACGTCCGCGGTGCGGTAACGGTACTGGCGGTAGGCCAAGGTGAGAATGAAGCCGGTCAGCGCCATCGAAATGACGATGGCCGTGAGGATCATCGCCTGAGCCAGCGGATCGGCGATTTCCTCGCCATAGGGCAGGGAAGTCCGGCCGTCGATTGGCGGCGAGCCAGCCTTACCGCCGGCCATGAGCATGAAGAGGTTCGCACCATTGCCCAGCATCAAGATGCCGAGCAGCATCTTGGTCATGGCGCGGTCTAGCAACAAGTACACCCCGGCGCCGCAGAGTACGCCCGCAGCGAGTAGGAGCATGAGGTTGGCATCCATTAGGCGCGTCCTTTCTCTGCAGTGGCAGTGGTTTCTTTCTCGTTCGCCCGGCGTGCCAGGGAGCGGGCGCGGTCGCGGGCGCGTTGCTTACGTATCTCTTCTTCCTCATCGAGCTTGGCGCCCAAGGAGGACAGGACGTAGAGCGTGAGGCCGACGACGATGAGGTAGACGCCGGCGTCGAAAATCAGCGCCGAAGGCAGGGATACATCACCGATGAGTGGCACCCCGACCTTCGTGTACCCGGTGGTCAGCGGCGGGTAGCCCAAGAGCATCGGGGTGATGACTGCGCTGAGGGAGAGCAGCAAGCCGACCGCCATGGTGCGGCCGCCGTCGAGAGGCAGCGCCTCATCGAGCTCCGCGCGCCCGCCGGCCAGGTAGCGCAGAATCAGCGCCAAGGCCGCCACGAGGCCGCCGGCAAAACCGCCGCCGGGGGCGTTGTGGCCGCCGAAGAAGAAGTACAGGGAGAGCACCATCATCGAGGGGAAGAGGATGTGGGTGCTCACGTCCACCATGAGCGAGCGGTTGAGCGCCTTCTCTGATTCCACGCCCGCGGCCAGCCAGCGGCGGCCGGTGACCTGCAAGGTCGGGCGGCGGGAGGAGCGGGTGAAACTCTGCGTGCGGTAGATCAGCGAGGCGATACCCGTCGCCGCGATGATGAGCACCGTGATTTCGCCGAAGGTATCCCACGCGCGCAGGTCCACGAGCAAGACGTTGACCGTGTTGGCACCGTGGCCGATCTCCTTGGCCAATTCCGGCATGTACTGCGAGATGGGTTCCTCGCGCCGGGCGTTGATGGCGAACATGCCCACCACGGTGACGGCCAGGCCCACGCCCACCGCCAGCCACGCGCGCAGGCGGCCGGATTTGGGGTTCTGCTTCCACTCGGTATTCGCCGGCATGCGGCGCAGCACGAGCATGAAGAGCACCATAATGATGGTCTCCACGAGGAGCTGCGTCAGCGCCAAGTCCGGCGCGCCGTGAAGCGCAAAGATGAAGGACAAGGCGTAGCCCGTCGCGCCCACCAGGATGACGCCGGAGAGGCGGTTATCCAGCACCGTGGCGGCGATGGCGGCGATGATGATGACCACCGCTGCGATGGCCTGCCAGGGGTTCTCGGCCACGATCATGTGCACGTTGGTGAGGTCGCCGCGGATGAGCATGACGATGGGCAGCACCATGAGGGTGGCAAAGATGACCGTGAGGTTGAACTGCAGCGAACCGCGCTGCGTGGAAGCGGTGATGCGCAGGGAGAGTTGGCGCAGGGCGTTGATGACGGCGTCGTAGGAGTCATCGGCCGAGCCCAAGGCCGGGTAGGTGAACTGGGCCTTCGTGAGGGCTTGGCGCTGCCAGTGCAGGAGAGAACCGGCGACGATGATGACCACGGAGAGCAGCAACGGGATGGTGAAGCCATGCCATAGCGCTAGTTCGGACGCGTGCTTCGCGCCAAAGGTGTTGTCCAGGTGCTGCGTGATGCCGTGGGACAAAGGCAGCGGCAGCAGACCAAAGAAGATGGTCAGCAGAGTCAGCACCGTCGGCGGGATCCACAGGAAGGGGCCGATGTGGTGCATATTCGCTACCGCTTCAGAGGGCTCCTCCTGCCCCTTCGAGGAGAACGCGCCCCAGAGGAAGCGCAGCGCATAGGCCATGGTCAGCGCGGAGCCGACGACGACCGTCACGAGCAGCATGTTGCGCGGCATGCCGACTAAGAGCTCCTCGTGCATGATCGCCTCGAGCGTGGCCTCCTTGGACACGAAGCCCAGCAGCGGCGGGATACCGGCCATCGACATCGCGGGGAGGATGGCCAGGATGTATAGCGCGGGTTTCTTCTTGCCCAGGCCTGCCAGCTTGTCGATGTCCCTCGTGCCCGCCGAGTGGTCGATGGCGCCGACGATCATGAAGAGTGCTGCTTTGAAGAGGGAGTGCGCGAAGGTCAGCGCCAGTCCTGCCTGCATGGCCTCGCGGGAGCCGATGGCGATGATGGCGGTGATAAAGCCCAGCTGCGAGACGGTACCGTAGGCCAGAACCAGCTTCAGGTCGCGCTGCTTGAGCGCCATCCAGCCACCGAGCAACATGGTGAAAGCGCCAAGGGGGATGACCACGAGGTGCCAGGTAGAAATGTCATGCACCGAGGGGGCAAGGCGCGCGACGAGGTAGATGCCGGCCTTCACCATCGCCGCGGAGTGCAGGTAGGCCGAGACTGGGGTCGGCGCGGCCATGGCGCCGGGCAGCCAGAAGTGGGCCGGGGCGATGGCGGACTTGGAGAGCGCACCGCAGAGAATCAGCACGATGGCCACAGTGAGGAAGGGCGTGTTGGCCAGGTCCTCGGTGGCGGCGATACCGCTTAAAGACCACGCGCCGGTCTGGCGGCCGAGGAGGGTGATACCCACCAACATGGCGAGGCCGCCCAGAACGGTCACCATGAGGGCCTGCTGCGCTGATCGACGCGACGAGGCACGCTCGCCGTAGTAGCTCACCAAGAGGAAAGACAGCAGGGAGGTGATTTCCCAGAAGACGTAGAGCAGCAGGAAACTATCGGAAATGACCAAGCCATACATGGCCGTGGCAAAGCCCACCATCTGGCTACCGAAGAGGGCAAGGCGGCGCCGGGAGTGGTCGAAATAACCCCAGCAATACAGCAAGACCAGCGCGCCCACACCCAAAATGATGAGGCTGAACAGCGCGGAAAGCGCGTCCATGCGCAGGTTAATCGTTAGGTGCGCGGCGGGCATCCAGTCGAGGTCATACGCCAGCTGGTTGCCGTCGCGCAGCGTTCCAGTGGTGAGCTGTTGGAGCACCCAAAAGAAGCCCACCGCGGGCACGACGGCAAGGAGGCCGAAGGCGCGGCGGCCGAGATAGAAAAGGAGGAATGGAGCGACGATGGTAGTAAGTACCAAGGCGCTGAAGAGAGTGAGCACGAGGTTGCGGTGGCGTCCTTTCCTTGTCGGGGACTGGGCAAACCCCACCGCAGCGGCGGGCGTTCACTAGTGCTCACGATACAGTCTGAAATCCCAATTTTCAGATTTTCGTTTCATACAGTTATGCCTGTGTCTCCTGTTGGCGTTCCGCCATGTCGCCACCAACGCATCCAGGAGTAAGCGAGCCCGCGCCCGGCGGATGGCTCTGCCGGGCGGGATAGTGCCGCTTAAGCGAAGCGCTGGAGGAAGAGAGCCTCAGCGATCGCAATCTTCTCAATCTCAGTCGGGTCGACCGACTCGTTAGCGGAGTGGATGGTGCACTGCGGCTCCTCGACACCAAAGAGTGCAATTTCCGCGTTCGGGTGCTTCTCCTGCAGCTCCACGGTCAGCGGGATGGAGCCGCCCATGCCCTGGGTGATGGTCTCGGAACCGTAGGCCTCGCCCAGGCACTCACCGAGCAGGGCGACGGCGGGCTTGGACGGATCGGTTTCGAAGCCCAGGTTGGCCTCGAGGATGGTGACCTCGATGTGCGCGCCCCACGGAATGTGCTTCTTCAGGTGCTCGGCCACTGCTTCCGCGGTGGAGCGGGGGTCCATGGTGGCGGGGGTGCGCAGGTTGATGTTGGCTTCGGCGGTAGCGGGCACGGCGTTGACCGCCTCGGAGACCGGGGTGGAGGTAAAGCCGGTCACGGTCACGGCGGGGCGGGCCCAAATCATGTCCGCGATGGCGGCGGCGCCTGCCGGATCCTTCGCGCCCATGATTTCGGTGCCCTCGAGCATCTGGGCGTCGGCGCGGAAATCTTCCTCGCGGTAGGCGGTGTCCTGCCCCTCGGCCAGCGGCCAGGTGCCCTCACAATCGACACCGTCGATAGTCGTGCGGCCGTACTCATCCGTTAAGGAATCCAGCGCACGCATGAGGGCCTTGACGGCGTCGGGAGCCGCGCCGCCGAACTGGCCGGAGTGCACTGCCGAGTTGAGGGTGGAGACCTTGACGTTGATCTGGGAGCCGCCGCGCAGGGAGGTGGTCAAAGTCGGCACGCCTGTCTTGGCGTTGCCGGCGTCGGCGATGAGGATGGCGTCGGCGGCGAAGAGCTCGGGGCGCTCCTCGATGAGCGCGGACAGGCCCTCGCCGCCGCGTTCCTCAGAGCCCTCGATGAGCACGGTGAGGTTGAGATCGGTTCCACCGTGAGCATCGAGCGCGCGCAGCGCGGCGAGGTGCATGGCCACGTTGCCCTTGCAGTCCGCGGCGCCGCGGCCGTACCAGCGGCCCTCGCGCTCAGTCAGGGTGAAAGGATCGGAGTCCCACGCGTCGGGGTTTCCGGCAGGAACCACGTCGTAGTGCGAGTACAGCAGCACCGTCTTCGCGCCCTCCTTGCCGGGGCGCTTGGCGACGATCGCCGTGGAACCATCAGCGGTGGTGATGGCTTCGGGGGTGAAGTTGGCGTCGACAAGCGCGGCCTGAACCCACTCGGCAGCCTTCGCGGGCTGGTCCTCGAGGCCCGGCTCGTTATGGACGGAATTGAAGGAGACGAGCTCCTTGAGTTGCTGGAAAATGGTATCGCGGTCGTTGCTGACAAACTCAGAAATGTTGCTCATGCCTTCCAACCTACTCGCATCCTCGAATCGGCCTGCCGAGCGTTAGGTAGTAATATATTCATGGTTCTAGTCCAAATTCTTTTAGAAAGGACCTGACATGGCGACTACCACCGCCGAAGGTTCCCAGTCCACGGTCCGCGAGCTTACGCTCCGGGGCATCATCATTGGTGGGCTCATCACTCTCATTTTTACCGCCGCCAACGTGTATCTGGGCCTCAAAGTGGGTCTGACGTTTGCCACGTCCATTCCTGCCGCCGTGATTTCCATGGCGGTGCTGCGCCGCTTCGCCGGGCACAACGTCAAAGAGAACAACATTGTGCAAACCATCGCGTCGGCAGCCGGCACTTTGTCCGCCATCATCTTCGTGCTCCCCGGCCTGGTCATGGTGGGCTACTGGCAGGGCTTCTCCTTCGTCGATACCGCCGCTGTCTGCGCCATCGGTGGTGTGCTCGGCGTGATGTACTCCATCCCGCTGCGCCGTGCGCTGGTGACGGGCTCCGATCTGCCCTACCCGGAGGGCGTGGCCGCGGCTGAGGTTCTCAAGGTGGGCGATAGCTCCGGCGAGGACGGCGAGGCCGCGCACGAGGAAAACGCGAAGGGCCTGCGTGTCATCGTCTTCGGTGGCATCCTTTCCGCCGTCATGGCTTTGCTTGCTGCGATGAAGGCTGCAGCCTCTGAGGTGGCCACTTATTTCAAGCTGGGCTCGGGTGCGACGACGCTTGGCACCTCGCTGTCCCTGGCGTTGGTCGGTGTGGGCCACCTCGTGGGCTTGGCGGTGGGTATCGCCATGCTCGTCGGCGTGGTCATTTCCTACCTCATCCTGCTGCCCATTCTCACCGGTGGGGAGGCACTGAGTGATCCGGCCACGATCATGGACACCGTCGACACGGTCTTCTCCGACAGGATTCGCTTCATCGGCGTGGGCACCATGGCCATCGCCGCCATTTGGACGCTGATTAAGATTTCCGGTCCGATTGTCAAGGGCATGGCTGAGTCCTTCGCTTCCTCCCGTAACCGCAAGGACGGCCACCAGGTGGCGGTGGAGGAGCGCGATATTCCGGCACCGTATGTCGTTGGCACCATCCTTCTGCTCATGGTTCCGATTGGACTGCTGCTGTGGAACTTCGTGCGCGGCACCGACATCCATGAGCACATGGGCGTGCTCATCACCGTGTCCGTGCTCTTCACTCTGCTTGTGGGCCTCGTTATCGCGTCGGTCTGCGGCTACATGGCTGGCCTTATTGGTGCGTCCAACTCGCCGATCTCATCTATCGGCATCATCGCGGTCATCGCCGCCGCATTGCTGATTGCCGCCGTGACGCGCGGTACGGAGGCGGAGCCGCTCTCGCTGGTGGCCTACACGCTGTTTACCGCGGCCATCGTCTTCGGTATCGCGACCATTTCCAATGACAACTTGCAGGACCTCAAGACCGGTCAGCTGGTTGGCGCGACGCCGTGGAAGCAGCAGGTAGCGCTCATCATCGGTGTCCTCTTCGGCTCCATGGTGATTCCACCGATTCTGCAGGTCATGCTCACCGGCTTTGGCTTTCAGGGCATGGAGGGTGCCGGTGAGGACGCACTGGCTGCACCGCAGGCCGCGCTGATGTCCTCGGTGGCATCCGGTATTTTTGATAACTCGCTGCCGTGGGATCTCATCGGCCTGGGCGCGGCGATCGGCGCCGTCATCATCATCGTCGACGAGTGCCTGCGTCACTTCACCGACAAGTACTCCCTGTCCCCGCTGGCGGTGGGCATGGGCATGTACCTGCCGGCGGCCATCACGATTGTGGTTCCGATTGGTGCCATCTTGGGTGCCTTTTATAACCGCTGGGCGGCGCGCCAGTCCAAGCCGGACTTTGCTAAGCGCATGGGCACGCTGCTGGCCACTGGCCTCATCGTCGGTGAGTCCCTCTTCGGCGTGGTCAACGCCGGCATCATCGCGGCGTCGGGCGGCGAGTCCCCGCTGGAGATCTTCGAGGGCGGAACTGCTGCCAAGATTGTCGGCGTCATCCTCTTCGTCGGCGGCATTGCTGCGGCGTACAAGTGGACGGCGAAGAAGGCAGAGGCTTAAGCGGAGCTAGGACTTCGGTTTAATGGACGGTTCGATTTAGCGGGCGGTTCGTATTAACGGGCGGTGCTTTTGCACCGCCCGTTCGCTTATAGCGTTCGTGTTGAACCTTGCAGTCGCTAGGTCTGAGTGCCAGAATGGTCGCTAGCACTTCCACATGGCAAGTGCCAGATATAAACAGAGTCATCTATGTGGTTGGGGCTGGAGAACACTCGCCAGCCGTGCCGTCGCGGGCGTCCGTCATAGATCAGACGTGAGTGTCGTCCTCAACAAAGCTTAAGGAGCACAAACACATGGCAAAGATCATTGCCTTCGATGAAGAGGCACGTCGCGGCCTCGAGCGTGGTCTCAACACGCTTGCCGACGCCGTCAAGGTCACCCTCGGCCCCAAGGGCCGCAACGTCGTCCTGGAGAAGTCCTGGGGCGCCCCGACCATTACTAACGACGGTGTCTCCATCGCGCGCGAGATCGAACTCGAGGACCCGTACGAGAAGATCGGCGCTGAGCTGGTCAAGGAAGTTGCCAAGAAGACCGATGACGTCGCCGGTGACGGCACCACCACCGCTACCGTTCTGGCACAGGCGCTTGTTCGTGAGGGCCTGCGCAACGTAGCCGCTGGTTCCAACCCGATGGGCATCAAGCGCGGCATCGAGGCCGCCACCAAGAAGGTTGTAGACTCCCTGCTCTCCTCCGCGAAGGAAGTAGAGACCCAGGAAGAGATCGCTACCACCGCAGGTATCTCCGCTGCTGACCCGGCAATCGGCGAGAAGATCGCTGAGGCTATGTACACCGTGGGCAACGGCTCCGTGAACAAGGATTCCGTTATCACCGTTGAGGAGTCCAACACCTTCGGTGTTGACCTCGAGGTCACCGAAGGTATGCGCTTCGACAAGGGCTACATCTCCGGTTACTTCGCTACCGACATGGAGCGCCAGGAGGCAGTCCTCGAGGATCCGTACATCCTGCTCGTCTCCTCCAAGATCTCCAACATCAAGGACCTCGTGCCGCTGCTGGAGAAGGTTATGCAGACCGGCAAGCCGCTGCTGATTATCGCTGAGGACGTTGAGGGCGAGGCCCTGTCCACCCTCGTGGTCAACAAGATCCGCGGCACCTTCAAGTCTGTTGCTGTGAAGGCTCCGGGCTTCGGTGACCGTCGCAAGGCTACCCTGCAGGACATGGCCATCCTCACCGGCGGCCAGGTCATTTCCGAGGAGGTCGGCCTCTCCCTGGAGACCACCGAGCTCGAGTACCTCGGCCAGGCACGCAAGGTTGTCGTGACCAAGGATGAGACCACCATCGTTCAGGGCGCTGGCTCCCAGGAGCAGATCGACGGCCGTATCAAGCAGATCCGTGCCGAGATCGAGAACTCCGATTCCGACTACGACCGCGAGAAGCTGCAGGAGCGCCTGGCCAAGCTGGCCGGCGGCGTGGCAGTCCTCAAGGTTGGTGCCGCTACCGAGGTTGAGCTCAAGGAGCGTAAGCACCGCATCGAGGATGCCGTGCGCAACGCTAAGGCTGCTGTCGAGGAGGGCATCGTCGCCGGTGGCGGCGTGGCTCTGCTGCAGGCTGCCGAGGTCCTGGACTCCCTCTCCGACCTCACCGGCGACGAGGCAACCGGCGTCAAGATCGTCCGCGAGGCACTGTCTGCTCCGCTGAAGCAGATTGCCCAGAACGCTGGCCTGGAGCCGGGCGTTGTTGCCGACAAGGTTGCGTCCCTGCCGGCTGGCCAGGGCCTCAACGCCGCTTCTGGCGAGTATGTGGACCTGATGGCTGCGGGCATCAACGACCCGGTGAAGGTCACCCGCTCCGCGTTGCAGAACGCTGCGTCCATCGCGGCTCTATTCCTGACCACCGAGGCGGTTGTGGCTGATAAGCCGGAGCCGGCTGGCGCAGGCGCTGGCATGCCGGACGCCGACGCAATGGGCGGTATGGGCTTCTAGGCCTTAGCCTCCCGGCCTGAAGCGCATTGCTGCTTCAGGTCCTAGCAAATTACGATCTCCCCACGGTCAACCGTGGGGAGCTTTCTTTGTCTTGAGACCTATTTGTGTCCTTACGTAGCCCCAAATAGGGGTAATTTGAGATGTTCCGGCGAAAAAAGATTTTGCGAGTTTACTCTGAAAAGCAAGCATATGAATCGTAGTTAAGGGGGCTAATGTTACGTTCCCAGGAAGATTTGCTGAGTCCTTCTGTCGGGCGCTGTCTATTTCTGCAGTTAGGAGCGTTGTCGCTGGCTGCATTAACGAAAGATGAATAAATAACCTGAAAAGTGACTCTGATTCTCGAAGCGCTTTGCGTGAAAAATCATCCACGAATCCACTTGCAATGTTTCGGTGGTGTGCCAGAATAGTTCCGTGTGACGCCCGCTGAGGGTGTCTGCAAACTGCAAACCCCTCCGGGCATTTTTGACCCGGCCTTCACAAGAGGAGACCACAATGGATCTTTCTTTCATCGGTGACCAGCTCGGCAACTTCGCTGACTTCGCTGACGGTATCAAGAAGCTCTTCACCGGCTTCGCTAGCGTCTTCGATCTCATCTCCGGCGCTGCTACCGCCGACAACTACGACGTTAAGCCGGACACCTCCGCTCTCGAGGGCCTGTCCTCCAAGAAGTAAGCTCGCTCCCTTCATAGGGAAGCACTAAACACACACTTTCAATCCCAAGGAGATTTCAAATGGGTACCCTTTCTTCCACCGGCATCATCGGCCTCCTGCTCAACATCTTCTACGGTCTGGGCACCATGGCTGACGGCGCTTCCAAGCTGATCGGCCTGCTCTAAGCAGCACGCTGCTCACGCAGAACTAAGCGTTAACCCCGCTGACCCGCTTGAGGGCAGCGGGGTTTCCTGTATCCAGACCCCGCTCGCCCGCCTGGCAATGGCGGTGGCGTGTACGGAACGATCAATTAAGCCCCCAGATCATCGAATTCTGGGGGCACTATTTGTTAGAAACGTACATTCTGGGCGGCGGCTGCCGCCCGTCGGGCATTATGGGGGTAAATTGAGCGGCCTCGAGTCGTTTTATCGAGCCAGATGCCTGCTTCCTAGATAGAATTAATGGTATGGCTGACATTAAAGACGACGAACTCCCCGAGATCGACCTTGCGCAGACCGACGGCTACGTCGTCGATGACTCCGATGAGGACGATCCCTCGCTCATCATGCCGGATGGCTCACCGGTTGAAACCTGGCGCGAGAACTACCCGTACGAGGAGCGCATGACGCGTGACGAGTACGAGTCCATTAAGCGCTCCCTGCAAATTGAGCTGCTGAAGTGGCAGAACTGGACCAAGGAAACCGGCCAGCGCCACATCATTCTCTTCGAAGGCCGCGACGCCGCTGGTAAGGGCGGCACCATCAAGCGCTTCAACGAGCACCTCAACCCGCGTGGTGCCCGCACCGTGGCACTCGAGAAGCCCTCCCCGCGCGAGTCCACCTCATGGTATTTCCAGCGCTACATTGAGCACTTCCCGTGTGGCGGCGAAATCGTCTTCTTCGACCGCTCCTGGTACAACCGCTCCGGCGTGGAGCGCGTCATGGGCTTCTGCACGGAGTCCCAGCACGCAGAGTTCCTGCGCGAGGTACCGATGCTGGAGAACATGCTCCTAGGCTCGGGTATCTCCCTGACTAAGCTATGGTTCTCCGTGACTCGCAAGGAACAGCGCACTCGCTTCGCTATTCGCCAGATTGACCCGGTCCGCCAGTGGAAGCTTTCGCCCATGGACCTAGCGTCCTTGGATAAGTGGGATGATTACACCCGCGCCAAGGAGGAGCAGTTCCGCTACACCGATACGGAAGAGTCTCCGTGGATCACCATTAAATCCAACGACAAGAAGCGTGCCCGCATCAACGCTATGCGCTACGTGCTCTCGAAGTTTGAATACACCAACAAGGACCACGAGGTCGTTGGTCAGGTGGATGACAAGATCGTGAAGCGCGGACGCGACCAGATCGGTGACTAGTCACGGCACCCCGACCGCTTATTAGCGAGTCAGGCATAAAAAGGAGGCGGCAGGAAAACCTGCCGCCTCCTTTCTGTTTATCTATTTCTTCCAGGGCTCAATCGGGTTGCCCTGCCAAACGGAATTGCCCGGGACTTGGTCGCCGCGCATCACCAAGGAGCCGGGGCCAACCGTCGCCACGCTGCCAATGACTGAGGCGGGCAGCGCCACCGAATGTGAGGCAAGTGTCGCGCCGGCCTTAATGGTCACGGTGTCCAGGCTCATCACGCGGTCCTGGAAGAGGTGCGTTTGCACCACGGTGCCCGGGCCGACGGATGCGCCGTCGCCCACGATGCAGAGATCGGTCTCCGGGAACCAGTAGGAGTCGATCCACGCACCGCGGCCAATCCTGACGCCCAGCGCGCGCAGGCCCAGGTTGATCTCACCCATGCCATAGGTGTGGCTAAAGAACCACGGCGCAGCAACCGCCTCAACGAAGGTATCTTGCAGCTCGTTGAGCCACACGAAGGCAGACCACAGCGGGTGGTCGCCGGCGGTCTGCGTGCCCACGCAGATCCACTTCGCGGCTACTGTGACCGTCATCGCGATAGCGCCCGCCACCATGAGGATGAGGCCGCCGAGGGCCCAGGCGGCGGCGACGCCGAGGGCGTCGGCAAGCGCGTAGAGCGATGCCAGGGTCCCCGCCAGCAGCATGGCCGAGGTCATCGGCGCCAACAGGCGCATGGTCTCAATCGCACCGCGTGCGGCCTTGACCCCAAAGCCCGGGGAGTAGGTGAGGGACTCGCCCTGCACGCCCTCCACGTGGGCCTCGACGCGGCGCATGCGCTCCGGTGGGGAGCCCCACCAGTTGGCACCGGACTTAGTCTTCTTCGGCGTCGACGAGAGAACGGCAACCAGCGAGTTCTTCGACAGCTTGCGGCCCGGACCCGTGATGCCGGAGTTACCCACGAAGGAGCGCTTGCCCACCTTGGTCTCACCCGTGAGCATCCAACCGCCGCCGAGCTCGTAGCCGCCGATCATGGTGTCATCCGCCAGGAAGGCGCCGTCTTTGACCTCGGTGAGTTTGGGCACCATGACGGCCGTGGAAATCTCCACGTCCTTGCCAATCGTCGCACCCAGCGAACGCAGCCACGCCGGGGTGAGCTGCGAGGCATAGATGGGGAAGAGCTGAGTGCGAGCTTCATCCATGAGCCTCTCGATGGTCCACAAGCGCCAACCTTTGGCGGAGCGCACCGGTGCAACACCGGGCGTGATGCCAATGGAAAGCAAGCGCACGCCCAGCCAGGTTTGCAGCATATAGGTAGCAAATGCCACCAGGGCGCCGAGCGGCGCGAAGAAGATGGAGCCGACGAAGGCGTCGCCATCGGTCAGCGCGATGAGGCTAACGACGACAGCCGCGCC
The DNA here is from genome assembly GCF_001814395.1 of Corynebacterium sp. HMSC059E07. NCBI lineage: Bacteria > Bacillati > Actinomycetota > Actinomycetes > Mycobacteriales > Corynebacteriaceae > Corynebacterium > Corynebacterium sp. HMSC059E07. The sequence continues at coordinate 46,169 of NZ_KV816314.1, read as the reverse complement.
GACCGCCAGCGCCACAATGGGCTGCACGGCTAGCAGGACGGACGTGAAGTCATACACAGGAACCCATAGCGGGCGGCGCTTCGGGGCATGGGACGGGAAGCGGTGCTTGGAGCGGCCCACCTTCTTTGCAGGGGAGCCGGACCAGCGCTGACCGTCCTTGACCTTCTTGCGCCCCGTCACGGTGGAGCCGGCCTCTACGTGGGCGTACTTGCCCACGACGGTGCCCGGCAGCAGCGTGGAGCGCGCACCCACGCGCGCGCCTTCCTTGACCTCAATGGCACCGACGCGGAGGATGTCGCCGTCCAGCCAGTAGCCGGTGAGGTCCACTTCCGGTTCGATAGCGGCGTGCTTGCCCAAGGTCAGCAGGCCGGTGACGGGTGGCAATGAGTGAAGGTCCACGCCGCGGCCAATCTTCACGCCCAAGGCGCGGGCATAGTTATTGACGCGGGTAGCGCCCGCCAGGGAGCTGGCGCCTATGGCATTAACCCAGCGCTCAGCGGCCCAAATGCGCAGGTGCGTGGAACTGCCGCGCGGGTACTCGCCGGGCGTGATGCCGGCGGTGATGAGGCGCGCGCCGTAACCGCCCAGCGGGATGCGCCCAACCGGGGTGACGAACACAATGAGCAGGATGGCCACCAGCCACCACGGGGTGGTCATGGCCCAGTCCACGCCGAGCAGGTTCGCCACGTTGGAGCCCAAGAGCAACCACGCCAGCCAGCTCGTGGCAGCCATGGTCATCACCGGGATCTGGATGAGCGTTTGTGCGATGCGCGTGCCTGCGCCCACGGGCGCTACCTCGCGGGCGGGACCGGAGTCCTCGACGGATTCGGCGTCGGCAAGCTGCTCCGCGAGCGAGCCCAGGCGAGGGTGGTCGTAGAGGTCACGCACGGCCACGGTGGGGAAGCGCTCGCGGATGCGGCCGACCAGGGTCGCCGCGGCCAGCGAGGTGCCGCCGAGGGAGAAGAAGTCGGCGTTGACGTCCTCGACGGACACGCCCAGGGTGTCCACCCACAGCTCCGCCAACCACTGCTCGGTGGGGTTGAGGCCGGATGCCTCCACACCCACGCCGGGCAGTGGCCACGGCAGGGCCTTCTTATCCACTTTGCCGGAGGTGCGAATCGGCAGCTCCTCCATGACACAAATGCGGGGGACGAGCGCTGCCGGCATGGATTCCGCCAGGCGAGCATGCGCGGCCTCATGGTCGAAACCGGCATCCGGGTCATCCAGTGAAACGTAGCCGACGAGCACGGACTCGCCGCCCGGCGTCTTCTGCACGGCCACGGCGGAGTTGTACACGTTGGGAAGGGCCGCCACGTTGGCTTCCACCTCACCGAGCTCGATGCGGCGGCCGCCAATCTTGACCTGGTCATCGACGCGGCCCACAAAATACAGGCCGTCCTCTTCAAGGCGCACGTGGTCACCTGTGCGGTAGGCGCGCTCCCAGCCCAGGGACTCCAGCGGCGCGTACTTCTCCGCGTCCTTGACTGGGTCCAGGTAGGCGGCCAGGCCCACGCCACCGATGACGAGTTCGCCCACCTCACCGGTGTTTACGGGGACGCCGTGCTTGTCGACGACCACCAGGTCCCAGCCCTTCAACGGCAGCCCGATCGACACGGGCTGGCCCGGCAGCATGCGTTGCGCGCAGGCTACGACGGTGGCCTCGGTGGGGCCGTAGGTATTCCACATCTCGCGGTCCTCGGTGGCTAAGCGGTCCACCAGCTCCTGGGAGCAGGCTTCGCCGCCGACGATGAGGAGGCGGATATTATCCAGGGCCTCGGCGGGCCACAGGCCAGCCAGGGTTGGCACGGTGGAGACCACCGTGATGTCACGGCGAATGAGCCAGGGACCTAAGTCCATGCCGGAGCGCACCAGGGAGCGCGGGGCCGGGACCAGGCAAGCACCGTGGCCCCAGGCCAGCCACATCTCCTCGCAGGAGGCGTCGAAGGCCACGGACAGGCCGGCCAGGACGCGGTCGTCCGGGCCGAGCGGGCCATGCGGGTTATCCGCCAGGAAGAGGGCTGCCTCGGCGTCAACGAAGGCGGCCGCGGAGCGGTGGCTCACCGCTACGCCCTTGGGCTTGCCCGTAGAACCGGAGGTAAAGATGATCCAGGCGGTGTCTTCGGGACGCGGTTCGTCGAAGGGGGAGGTGCCGCCACCGTCCTTTTCGTCGAACGTGGGGCGCTCCCCGCGCTCCCGCAGCATGCGGAAGCCCTCGTCGGTGAAGACACCGTCGATGTCGGCCTCGCCGAAGACCATCTCGGCGCGTTCATCGGGGTCGTCGGCGTCGACGGGCACGTAGGCCGCGCCGGCGGCGAGCGTGGACAGGATGGCCAGGTAGAGCTCGCGCTTGCCGGAGGTCATGCGGATGCCGATGCGGTCTCCGCGCCGCACACCGCTGGCGTGGAGCTCGGTGGCCCAGGCGGAGACGTCGGCAAGCAGCTCGGCGTAGGTCAGGATCTCACCGTCATCCAGGGCGGCAGCCTCGGGGTAGTTCTCTGCTGTGGTGCGCACGACGTCCCACAGGGTGCGCGCCGGTGCGGCCTCGGAACCTAGGAGGTAGTGCGCGGGAACCTCGGGCATTGCTGGGGTCTCGGGCTCGTCCGCCTGGAGGGCGTGGCGGCCTCCGGTACTAGGAAGATTATCGGGCTCCGTCATTTAGGCATCACTGCTTTCTGCATCACCGGGCGCGTCGGCCGCGATGATGGCAGTGGCCAGCTTGCGCAGGTGCTTGAGCTGCTTGTTGGTGGACTCGTCGAGGGCCTCGTCCTCCGCCTTCGCCACCAAGACCGCAAGCTCCTTGTGGGCCTTGGTGCCTTTCTTGGTGGAGGCAATGATTTGGCGGCGGCGGTCCTTGGAGTCACGCTCACGCTTGACCCAATGGCGGGACTCCAGTGAATCGAGGAGGCGCACCATGTCGGAGGCGTCGATGGCCAGGGTTTCCGACAGGGCGGACTGGGAGGACGCGGTCTCTGCAACGAGGCAGGTGAGCACCCAGTATTCGCGCAAGGTAGTCCGCTGTGTTTGCAGCGCGGCCTCGACGCCTTCGCGGGTGCGGCGGCGGAGGCGCTCCAGCTGGAAGGAGGGGGACTCCAGGAGTGCGGTAGGGATGGAAACAGAATTCAATGAAGGCATGCCGATGATTCTAACGCGCCTACGGTGGCATGCCTAAATTATGGGTTGTGGCCCACTAGTTTCAGGCTGAGGCTAGCTTCTGCACGATGAGTGTGTTGAGAGAAACGCCTTCCCGTTCTGCTTCGATGGTCAGGTCTCGGTGAAGTGACTGAGGTATGCGGAGGTTGAACTTCCCCGAGTAGCTTCGCTGTCCGAATGGTTCTGGGATGTGTTCATTGTTGCGTTGCATATCTTCTAGAGTTTCTTCGACGACGCTGCGCAATTCGGCTTCTGCGGTGGCCGCGGTTGTGGCCAGCCATGACAGGGAAGGGAACTCTAGGACTGTGGCAACGAACTCGCCATCTTCTTCTGACCAAGCGGTTTGGTAGGTGTATTTGTCTGCGAGATTCATGATCTGCTCCTAGGGGAGGCGGTCGATGGCGGTTAAAACTTGGCGAATCTGAAAGGGCTTCGCTTTCCCGTTGTGGCCCTCTTGGATATTGACTCGGGGGTCTCCCTGCCATGGGGTTTTATAAACGATGTGCGAAGTTCCACGCCGTTTCTTTCCGGCGCTTTCTTGGCGTTCGAAATAGAAGTCACATACAAGTTGCAGCTCTGAGAAGCGGACGTTTGTCCGTGAGGTCCGCATCTTTGTGAGGATCTTTTCTATCTTGGAAACCACACCTGTATGGTACCGCAAATGGTACCACTAGTGGTTTGGGTAAACCATAGGGCAGCCTTGGGCCTTCCAACCATCCGTTCCACCCTCGACGTTGATGACGTCCCAGCCCTTGGTGTGCTCCAAGTACTGGCAGACCTGCATGCTGCGCCCGCCTAGGTGGCAGATGACGTAGATGTCTTGGTCCGGGTCAATCTCGTCGATGCGATCAACTAGTTCGCCCATCGGGATGTGCGTGGCGCCCTGGGCGTGCTCGGTGTTCCACTCGTGGTCCTCGCGGACGTCGATAAGCTGGGCGTTCTCAGGTACTTCCTGTGGCGTTACGTTTCTCATGCCCCATACCCTAGTCACGCATAGGGCCTAGTGCTGTTACTCCACTCGCCGCGTCCAGGGAAGGGCTTCAAACTCTGCGCGGTCCCCGTTCACAAACCGTTCAAGGAGGGACAAGGCTTCGTCGATGTCCTCTAGGAGCATCTGGAAGTTTTCTTCCTCACCGTTGTTGTGGCCCCATTCGACGAGGTAGCGTGCCGCTCCTGTTTCTGAGGGTTGCACGCGGTCGACCTGGCAGTAGTCGCCCGGGACTATTCGGTCAAAGGCTGCTACCCACGCTCCCACTTCGGGGAAGCCGTCCTGGCGAACTGCCTCGAGAAGGTCATCGTTGAAAAGATACGCAGCTGAGCCGAAGACCGTGGCGTTGACCATGAAGCGCTCATCCTCAGGGATATCTGAGGACGACTTCTGATCTTGCCAATTCACTTTGTCCACCAACTGCGCCGGGGAGTAGGTGAATTCAACCATCAAATCTAGAGCAAGGGGCAGTGGGATGGATGGGATTTCGTGTAGGTTCCCGTCGGGGGTGACAAGGTCAAGCGAAACGTTGTCGCCCGTATAGGTTGTTTCCAAGGTATAACGCTCCTGGAAGTCCACCTGACTCCCGGATCGAACCTCAAGCCTCCATCCTGTGAAGAGGCGAAGCCCTGCTTCGAGTACGGAGGAGGATGTGGCCACCTCCCAGGTGTTCACATACAACTTATCCGCGAGTAGCTTCAACTGGCAGCTCTCAGCCCCTGGAAGCGGCTTGCCCGACGGGTTGTACAGTGCCAGGGAATCATCGACAACAAGCGAAATGCCATGATCCTGCGCCAGATGAGTAAGCCTCTCTATCGTGACCGACCTGACATCAGCAGGGATGAGCAGCCGAGTGAGTGCTTGTGCTTCCACGTGCTCCTCGGCGAGGAGGATTTCGCTTCCGAGCTTTGCGTTAATCCTCTCAATATATTTCTGCATCCGAGGGCTGGGCTCGCCATTATGGTCAGCACGGATGCGGTGCATCATGCATACTGATGCTTCTGTCCACTGCTCCTCGCGCTCTGGAAGCTCCATTGCGGTGACCGTGGTGTACGGCGCCGGGTCCGACAAGGAAGAGTCCGGGAAGACTGTGGAAATCATCTCGCCGTTGCCGTCCAAATAGTGCTCCGCCACTGCGATGACTTCGTCTGCGATGTCGAAGGTCTGCACATTGTCGGTGCCGAGGTTATCGTAAACCTTCGCGGTCCACTGTCCTTGAGCATTGCGGCCGTAGGCCAGGGAAAACGTTGGCCATTTGTGTAGGTGGACCATCACGCCTGCGGGGAGCTCCTTCACTGCGTCCAGCCGGCGCCAGGGTGTTTCGTGGCGGACTGAAGCATCCAGGATTGGCTTAGATTCACGTTGAGGCAACGGTTCCCACGCAAGTTCTTCGATCAACGGGTTGTGGTCGCTGAAAGAAAGCAGAATCTCTCGTGCTTCTTCATAGGTATCGACAGTGAGCGTGCGGAATGCTGGTTCAGTGGCCTCTGGAGGGAGGCTGGACCATATCAGTTCGAACTGACCACTTGCGCGCACGTGCATGGACATATCGAGGCCGTAGCTGCGTTCTTCCGAGCCATAGTTGACTACCTGAATCCACGTCTGTTCGGACACCGGCAGGCGCAGGGCGTCCTCAAAGGCGCGATCAAGCATCGGTCTGCTGACCTGTCGCCACATAGTTCCCATGCAGTTCCTGATGGAGGAAAGGCCATTGCTGCTCGTGGGGATTCCAGTCGCATTAAAGAGGATGTCCGTGGTTCCAATGAAGACCACCAAGCCGTGGTAATACGCCAGCAAAGCTAGCTTTTCTTGGAGCTCTAAATTGCTCGAATCCATCGTGACCGTGACGGCCGAATGCGCGGGCACGTCCTGTCCGAAGAGTTTCGAGAGCGCCGCCGATGCTTCTTCCATTTCTGGATCCGGCTTCCGGAAGGAGTCCAGCCCTTCCGTCTGAATTAACTCCAGAAAATAGTCATGGTCAGCAATCTTTTCTCGGTTAAAGCGCACGATGTTGAGCTGCACGTCCATTAAGCGGGGTCCTTCCAGAGTGGGTTGGGTAAGGGCACGGAAAAGCTTATGCGTCTTGCGTCACAGTTTCCTTGGGATCCTGTGGATGGTCTCTGTCAGGGCGCTCGTGTGGACGGTGGGCGGGCGCGGGCTTTAGCGGTGTGCGGAGAGGTACTCCAAGATCGCTTTCACGCGGCGGTTGTCCTCGCTGGGGTCCAGCCGCAGCTTGGTGAAGATATTGGAAACGTGCTTGGCCACCGCGGCGGAAGACAAGACGAGCTCGGCGGCGATGTCCTTGTTGGACTTGCCGCGGGACATTAATTCGAGGACCTCGCGCTCGCGCGGGGTGAGCTCACCCAGGCCGCTGCGCCCGGAGCTCATGAGAGCTTGCGCCACGGTGGGATCGATAACGGTGCCGCCCTGAGCCACCACGTCCAGGCTGGAGAGGAAGTCCCGCACCTCGGAGACGCGGTCCTTCAACAGGTAGCCGGTGCCGGCATCGGGGGAGTCGAAGAGCTCCACCGCATATGCGGGGGCCACATACTGGGAGAGCACCATGACGGGTAAGCCCGGATATGCATTTCTCAAGTTCACGGCAGCTTTCAAGCCGTCATCGCCCATGCCCGGCGGCATGCGCACGTCCGTGATGACGATGTCCGGAAGCTCATCGCGCAGCTTATCCACCACGGCCTCCAAAGCTGGAGCAGAATCCGCCTGGCCCACAATTGAATGCCCGCGGCGCTCCAGAAGGCCGGCGAGGCCCTCGCGCAGAATGGCGGAGTCATCCGCCACCACGATTCTCAAACTCATTTCTTAAACTCCTGACTGTCCGCGATCGAGAAGAAGAGGAATCGAGCACGCCAGCCTCGTCGGCCCGCCCGGGGGAGAGGATAGCGTCATCTCTCCGCCGAAAGCGGCGAGGCGCTCGGCCATCCCCGCCAAGCCGTGCCCTGGCATTACCTGCGCGCCACCCGGGCCCTCATCCACCACGGTGATGCGCAGCGAATCATCCGCGGTCACCAAAACAGAAACCGGGGCGCCCGGTGCGTACTTCGCCGCGTTGGTCAACGCCTCCGCACCGAAGAAGTAGCCGCAGGCTAGCACGGAGGCGGAAAGCTTGGGCAAAGGATGCGGGGCGAAGACGCTGACGTGGGGGCCGTGGGAAGAGGAGACGTCGGCAAGCGCGGCAATGAGACCGTGATCCTGCAGGACCTGTGGGTGGATGCCGTGCACCGTCGTACGCAGGGAATTCAGGCCGCGGTCCACGTCCTGCTTGGCGGCGGTGAGGAGCTCGGTGAGGTCAGAGGGGGCGTCGAGAAGAGCCTCGCCCAGCTTCATACTCGCGGCCACGAGATACTGCTGCGCGCCGTCGTGCAAGTCGCGCTCGATGCGGGCGCGCTCCACCTCGTAGGCATCCGCGATGGCGCGGCGCGAGGCCGTGAGCTGCGCAATCTGCCGCGCCTGTTGCTGTTCGTGGCTGGTGGGTTGGGGTTTTCTTCGGAACACGGTGCTAAGCATATCGGGCGGTGGCCGCACGAGGGGTAGTGCTGGCACTACCTTAAAGAGCAACGCTAGGGCTGTTCTTAAAGCGAGCCCGAGACGGTGGAATGAAAGACATGACACAGACACTTTCCCTGACAGACATCACCAAGGATTTCGGCGGCGGCCCGGTGCTCGCTGGAATCTCCCTCGACATCGCGCCGGGCGAGCTCGTGGCCGTCATGGGGCCGTCTGGTTCCGGCAAGTCCACGCTGTTGCACTGCATGTCCGGCGTGCTGACCCCCACGCACGGCAGCGTGCGCTACGGGGATGACGAGCTCTCCGCGCTTGGCGACGGCCCCCGATCCCGCCTCCGCCTGCGCAACTTCGGCTTCGTCTTCCAGGATGGCCAGTTGCTTCCGGAGCTGAGCAACGTGGATAACGTGGCGCTGCCCGCGATGCTCAACGGGGTATCGCGCGGTGCTGCGCGCAAGCGCGCGATGCAGCTGCTGGACCAGCTGGGCTTGGGTGGTTTGGCGGAGCGTCGCCCGGCGCAGGTCTCCGGCGGCCAGGCGCAGCGCGTGACCATTGCGCGTGCGCTGGTGGCGAACCCGGGTGTGGTCTTCGCCGACGAGCCCACCGGTGCGCTGGATCAGTCCACCGGTCACGAGGTCATGCAGATGCTGACTACCATCGTGCGCCAGTCCGGTGCCAGCCTGGTCATGGTCACGCACGACCCGAAGGTGGCCGACTGGATGCAGCGCCGCGTGGAGATTCGCGATGGCATCATCCACGACGACCGCCGCCTCGAGGTGATCCGATGAACACCGCGACTTTAGTCTTTGACCTGCAGCGCGAATCGATTCGCGCGCGCTCCGGAACGGGCATCGTTTCTTTGCTGGCGATTGTGAGCCTGACCATCGGTTCCGCCATCGCCTTCCTGGTTGCGGGCGGTACCTGGATGTTCTGGGAGCGCGCTCAGCACGTCGAGGAGGCCGCGCCCGCTCTGCAGGAGGCTTTCGGCGACGAGATGGAGGCCTTCCTCTACCCGTGGTTTGCCCTGGCTCTGCTGGCCTGCGCCTTCATTCTTCCGGCGTTGTTTAACCTCACAGCCCAAGCCGCCGTCCTCGGTGCGTCCGGTAGGGAGCAGCGCCTGGCCACGCTGCGCCTGTTGGGATTGAGCTCCCGCCAGGTGGAGCGCATGGCCATCGTGGAGACCGGCCTGCAAGCCATCCTCGGCATCGTGCTCGGTGGGCTGATCAGCCTGCTCATCGCGCCGGTCTTTACGCAGGTGGACTTCCAGATGCGTTCTATTGCTGTATCCGAGATTCTCCTCCCGTGGTGGGGTTATCTGGCCGTGGCCGGTGTGCTCTTTGTGTTGGCCATCGGTGCGGCACTCGTCGGCATGCAGCGCGTGCGCGTGAGCCCCCTGGGTGTGGCCAAGCGCCAGATGCCCGCGGCCTATCGCTGGTGGCGCGTCATCGTCTTCCTCATCATCGCGGGTATCGGTGGTGTGTTGCTCTCCGGGAAGGCGGGACCGCCGACCGCCATGGTCATCGTGGTCATGTTTGGCATGGTGATGAGCATCAACCTCATTTCCCCTTTTATCTTGCAGCTCGGCGCACACATCATGTCTCTCTTTCCTGGCACCGCGCACTTCGTGGCCTGCCAGCGAGTGGCGGGCAATGCGCGCCCGGCGTGGAAGCGGAGTGCGGCCATCGCGTTCTTCGGCTACTTGGCGGGCTTCCTCGTTGCGGCGCCCCTAGGCTCTGATGCCTTGGCCATGGTTCTCAAAGAGGACCCGGGGATGAACGTGGTGTTTAAGGACATCTCCACCGGCGTCTTATTAACCCTCATCTTCGGCTTCACGCTGACCACCATGTCCATCATTCTGGGGCAGGTCTCCGGCATCTTCGAAGACAAGGAACTCATCCGCTCTCTGGATCTCATGGGTGTGCCGCGCGGTTTCCAGTTCCGCTCCGGTGCCCTGACCATCATGGGGCCTGTGGTGGGATTGAGCTTCTTCGGCTTCCTTTTCGGCGGTGGGATCGCCTCACTGATGTTCTTCTCCAGTGTCGAGCAAAGCGATGTCGACGTTCTTGGCCGTCTGCTCATGGCCTTCGGTTTCTTGGCCATAGGCTGGCTGGTCACGCTGCTTGCCATTGTCCTTGTTGAACCCCTGCGCGGCTACGTGCTGCGGACTGGAGGTCGAAAAGAATGAAAACGGTACTGAAAATCTTCGGCGGACTCTTTCTCGTTGCTCTTGTTGCTGTGGCCGCGGCCGTGTATTTCTTCGGCCCCTCCTATGGCGGGGCGCTGCTGGGCAAGCCCTACTTCCTCTTCAATGCCAGCGAGAAGCGCATCAACACTGCGATGGTGGATACTGCCGCGATCTCCGGAATCTATGGCGAGAGCGAAGAATTCCAGCGTGCCCGCGAGGCCTTCAAAGCGGACCCCACGAACGCTGAGCTCCTCGATGCCGCCATCAACGCTGCCGGTGGCAAGCACTCCAAAGTCTTTAGCACCGAAAAGGAAAAGGCCGCCGAAAGCGCTGAGCCTTCGGTTGACTTCAACGATGGCGTCTTGCGCGCTACCGTGCCCTCCATCGGCCGCCACGATGACGGCCAAGCCTACGCCGACACTTTGGCCCACGGTCTGACCTCTCACCCGGAGGCCTGTGCTGCCGTGGTGGATCTGCGCGGCAATGACGGCGGTGACATGGGCCCGATGTACGCGGGCTTAAGCCCCCTGCTACCGGATGGCACCGCGCTCTCCTTCGTTAGCCGCATGGGCACATCTGATGTGGTCATCGATGGCAATTCCGTCACCGGTGGCGGCACACCCACCACCACGTCGGGCGGCAAGCTTGAGGTCCCCGTCGCCGTGCTCACCGACGACGAAACCGCGTCCTCCGGCGAGGCCACCCTCCTGGCCTTCCGCGGCCTAGACAATGTGCGCACCTTCGGCGAGGCGACCGCCGGCTACGCCTCCGCCAACGTGGTCCTGGATTATCCGGATGGCCGCTCGCTCATGCTCACCACGGCTAAGGACAAGGCGCGCACGGGCGAGGAGTTCGCCGAGGACCCCATCGCTCCCGATGCCCCGGAATCCGAGCTCGACGGCTGGCTCGCCTCCCGCTGCGGCTCTTAAGCACGTTGCGGCTCCCAAGTACGTTGCGGCTATCTAGCCGCAACGCTCGCCTTCCCACCGCCAGTAGTGATGCCACTTCCACGGCGGAGGAACGAGCTCGCCCCGCCCTTTGATGACCGCGAGAACCTGGTGAACCGCAACATCAAGGTGATGCTCGATCGTGGCGGCGGTGAAGTGGAGGGGCCGGTAGCCGCGCTGGATGGCGTCGTTAAGCTTCTGGCGGTCGATCTCGAAACGCTGCCGGTTCTCGCCTTTGTGATAGGCATAGCCGTCCACCTCGATGGCCACCTTGTACTCCTCGAGCACAAGGTCCCAACGGTAGGGGCCAATCTTTAGGTTGTTGCGCACCTTAACGTGCGGCTCAAGACCGCGCGTCAGGTCGCGCTCCGGCTTACTGTCCGCTCCCACGATGGCCTTCTCCAGCACCTCACGCGTGTGCTTGGAAAGTCGGCGAAAATCCAACTGCTCGGTCTCGATGCGCGCGGGCCCATGCGGCCCAGCGAAGAAGGCCTCGATGAAGGCCACAGCGTCTTCGTGCGCCATGGACTCAATGCACTGTAACGGACTGCATACGTTTACCCCGTTCATGCTGCCCAATGCTTTGGGCCGCGCCCGCCGGCTCCGGAAGTACGTGCTCGATGCCATCGTTCCTGCGCGCAGGAAGTGAAGCGGAAAAGTCAGTTCTTGGCCAAGATACTGCTGGGCGGCGGAGTAGCCATCCAGAGCTGAATCCGGCCAGCGTCGCGAGACGATTTCAGCGAGTTGGCGCGGTGTTGGCACCGCAGATAAATACAGACCGCGACAAATCTTGATGGCCTGGCCATTAGCCGCGCGGCGAGTCCCCGCGCGTCCCTCGAAAATTTCCATGTGCCCCCGATGAGTACGTTTCTAACAAATAAGCCCCCAGAAACCGCTGTTTTCGGCCCCCTATTTGATCGAATCGTACGTCACGAACGAGGAGTTGTCGCGGTGACAAAGAAAAAGGACGTTTCGATCAACTAAGGCCTCTCAAACCCTCGGATTTTGGGCCCTATTTGATCGAAACGTCCCTAGAAGTGCGAATTATTTGAAGCGAGCCTTAGCCTCGTCGAGGATCTTCTCTGCCTCAGCCTTGTCGCCCCAGCCAGAGCCGGTAACTTCTTTGTTCGGCTCCAGGTCCTTGTAGTGGACGAAGAAGTGCTCGATCTCGTCCTTGATGTGCTGCTCCACATCGTTGATGTCCTGGTAGCGCTCCCAGCGCGGGTCATCGATGACGGCGAGCAGCTTGTCATCGCCGCCGGCCTCGTCGGTCATCTTGAATACGCCGAGAATGCGGGCCTCCACGACAACGCCCGGGAAGACCGGTTCCGGGAGGATCACTAGTGCGTCGAGCGGGTCGCCGTCCTCACCCAGGGTGTGGTCGATGAAGCCGTAGTCAGCCGGGTAGGCCATCGGGGTGAACAGGTAGCGGTCGAGGTGGACCTTGCCGGTCTCGTGGTCGATCTCGTACTTGTTGCGGGAGCCCTTCGGGATCTCGATGGTTACTTCAACGCTCACGGCTGAATCCTCCATAACTAATAGGTTGGCATGTGCTCCGCATAGTCTACCGCGCTAGTCTAAAGGGCGATGAAAGCTAAGCATGTCTGGTGGAGTACTGCGGCCCTCGTCACGGCCGGCGTCGTGGCGGCGACGGCCGCAGTGGGCGTAGAAGTCCAGCGCACCTACGATCAACTGGACCACGGCCAGCCCTATAAGCAGGCAGAACCCGAAACGCTGCTCCAACCCGTCGAGCCTGGTGAGATAGACACCGCCGCGCTTAAAGCGAAGTTGGATGAGCTGGGCAAAGACAAGGCTCTCGCCACTTTCGGCGGTCAGGTCATCGACACCACCACCCACGAGGTGCTGTGGGAGCGCGAACCCGCAAAGCCGCTCACGCCCGCCTCCTCAACCAAGGTCCTCACCCTCGCCGCAGCAACGCTCGCGCTCGATGAAGAAGAACGCCTCACCACGGAAGTGGTCAAGGGCGATAACGATGGCGACGTGGTCATCAAAGCCTCCGGCGATGTGTGGCTGACGGACGAGCGCCTCGATGAGCTGGCGGAGCAGATCAAGAAGCACATGAGCACCGTCAACCGAGTATCCATCGACACTTCCGTCTGGGCCGGCCCCGACCAGGCTCCCGGCTGGGACGATGACAATATCGACGGCGGATACGTTGCCCCCATCCAGCCAGCCATGCTCTACGGCGGGCGCATCGGGGAGAAGACCGGGGACGTTCCGCGCTCCCATGAGCCGGCACTCGACGTCGCCCGCGCGCTCGCCAGCCGCCTGGGTACCGATAAAGCCGACATGGCCCCCGCACCCGACAACGCGGAGCCTATCGCCTCCAGCGAGTCCGAGCCGTTGGCCCTGCGCGCGCAGCAAGCGGCGAAGGACTCCGATAACGTCATGGCAGAGGCCATCGCCCGCGAGCTGGCCATCAGCCAAGACGCGGAAGCAAGCTTCGACGGCGCCGCGCAGGCCACCCTCGACGTGCTCAGCGGCGCGGGCATCGACGTCAACGGCGTCACCTTAAAGGACGGTTCAGGTCTCTCCCGCGATAATCGCATCCCGGCAGGCCTCCTCGCACACATCGCGGACCAAGCCGTGGCCACCGAAGAGCTACGCCCACTGTTGGGCTACCTCCCCCTCGCCGGCGGCGAAGGAACCCTTTATGAGCGCTATTCCGATTCGCCCGCCCGCGGCTTCGTGCGCGCCAAGACCGGCACACTCACCGGAACCTCCGCGCTGACCGGCACCGCCCAAGGCCAGTCGGGCCGGGTTTATGCCTTCGCCTTCCTGGTCAACGACGGCGAAGTCACCTCCGCCCGCCAGGCCCAAGACGCCCTCGCCGCCGCACTCCATGACTTCTAAGAAACCTTTTTGGCCACGTAAAAGCCCCAACTTCTTGGCCTGCCGGGTGGCCGCCCGCGCCGTGGTGGGGCAGCAACCGCGGGCCATCGCGGTGGGTTTGTCCGGCGGGGCCGACTCGCTGGCGCTGACCGCGGCCCTCGTCGCAGAAGGTCATGAGGTCACAGCGCTCTGCGTCGACCACGGCCTACAGGAAGGCTCGGCCGCACAGGCGCGCGGGGCTGCCGACCAGGCTCGTGGATTGGGGGCGGGGGCGGAGGTGTTGCCGGTGGACGTCGCCAAGCACGGCTCCGTGGAGGCCGAAGCCCGCGCCGCCCGGTACCGTGCCTTCGCGCCCTGGGGCGAGGTGGCGGTGGCTCATACCGCCGATGACCAGGCCGAAACCCTGCTGCTGAGCGCCCTGCGGGGGAAGGTGGCGGGCATGTGCGAGCGCTCCGAGGTGGAGGGCGTGCGCGTGCTGCGCCCCCTTTTGCGCGTGCGCCGCGCTCAGACCGAGGCCGCCTGCGCGGAGCTGGAGCTGGACGTCTGGCACGATCCCCAGAACCAGGACCCGGCCTTTCGCCGCGTGGCGCTGCGCCGCGAGATCCTCCCGCGCCTGCAGGAGATCCTGGGCGGTGACCCCGTGCCGGCTTTGGCCCAGGCAGCCTATGACGCCGCGCTTGACGACGCCTTCCTCACCACCCACCCCACCCCCGACTGCGCCGAGCTGGCCGCCCTTCCCGAGCCGAAGCGCCGCCGGGCGATTGCCGCGTGGCTGCGCGAGGAAGGGGTAGAGGTTACGCGCGAGGCGGTGCGCGGCATCGATGCCCTGTGCGTGCAGTGGCATGGGCAGGGGCCAGTCGCCGTCCGTGGTGAAAAGAGAGGTACAAGGTTGGAAGTCGCACGCGTTGGTGGCAAACTGTCACTATTGCCTCGGTCAGCAAAGGAGCGCTCACGTGCACGACACCCATGATTCAGCCGTCCCCGCCAATCCTTATGGAGAGGACATTAGAAACGTACTCGTCGCCGAAGACGATCTTCAGGCGCGCATCCAAGAGATGGCGGACCGCGTTTCCGAGAAATACAGCAACGCCGATGATGACCTCATCCTGGTGTGCGTGCTCAAGGGTGCGGTCTTCTTCTTGACGGACTTTGCCCGCAAGCTCACCATTCCGTCCCAACTGGAGTTCATGGCGGTGTCCTCCTATGGCAACTCGGCCTCCTCCTCGGGCGTGGTGCGTATTTTGAAGGACCTGGACCGCGATATCGAGGGCCGTGATGTGGTCATCGTGGAAGATATCATCGACTCCGGCCTGACCTTGTCCTGGCTCATCCGCAACCTGCAGGGCCGCCAGCCGCGTTCCCTGGAAGTGGTCACGCTGCTGCGCAAGCCTGAGGTAGTCAAGGCGGAGCTGGATCTCTTCGACGTGGGCTTTGATATCCCCAACGAGTTTGTCGTGGGCTATGGTCTGGATTTTGCGGAGCGCTACCGTGACCTGCCCTATGTGGGCACGCTGGAGCCTGCGGTATACAGCAACGACTAGTTTTTCTTGCCCTCTGTTGCATGAGGCCTCGAATTCGCAAGGTAATTAATGAAAAATAAGAACATCATCCGCTATGGCTCGATCGCGGGCCTAGTTCTCATCCTGCTGTACGCTTTCACGTTCTTTAGCAATGATGCCCGCAGCTTCAAGCAGGTGGACACCTCCGTGGCCATGCAGCAGCTGACGGATAAGAACGTCGAGGAAGCGCAGATCGATGACCGCGAGCAGCAGCTGCGCCTCAAGCTCAAGAAGCCGGTGACGGTGGAGGAGCAGGAAGGCGTCGAAGAGGTCATTGCCAAGTACCCGGCCCGCGCCTCCGAGCAGGTCTTCAATGCGGTGAAGGGCTCTGGTGCGGAGAAGTACCAGACCAAGGTGACGCAGGATTCCTTCATCGGTTCCATGATCAGCTTCCTGCTGCCGATGCTGATCCTCTTCGCGCTGCTGTTCTGGCTCATGACCCGCATGCAGCAGGGCGCGGGCGGCATGTTCGGCATTGGTGGCTCCAAGGCCAAGGAGCTGACCAAGGACATGCCCACCAACACCTTTGCGGATGTTGCCGGTGCGGATGAAGCGGTGGATGAACTCCAGGAGATCAAGGACTTCCTGGATGATCCGGAGCGCTACCACGCGCTGGGCGCGAAAATCCCGCGCGGCGTGCTGTTGTACGGCCCTCCCGGCACGGGTAAGACCCTGCTGGCCCGCGCCGTTGCGGGTGAGGCCGGCGTGCCTTTCTATTCCATTTCCGGTTCCGACTTCGTGGAGATGTTCGTCGGCGTCGGTGCCTCCCGCGTGCGCGACCTGTTCAAGCAGGCCAAGCAGAATAGCCCGTGCATCATCTTCGTCGATGAGATTGACGCCGTGGGCCGCCAGCGCGGTTCCGGCACCGGCGGTGGACACGATGAGCGCGAGCAGACCCTGAACCAGCTGCTCGTGGAGATGGATGGCTTCGGTGACCGTGAGGGCGTCATCCTCATCGCCGCCACCAACCGTCCCGACATCTTGGACCCGGCGCTTCTGCGCCCGGGCCGCTTCGACCGCCAGATCCCGGTGACCAACCCGGACCTGGCCGGCCGCGAGCAGATCCTGCGTGTGCACGCCAAGGATAAGCCTCTGGCCAAGGAAGTGGACGTGGCGCAGCTGGCCAAGCGCACCGCCGGCATGTCCGGTGCGGACCTGGCCAACGTGCTCAACGAGGCTGCCCTGCTCACCGCGCGCATTGGCGGCAACGTCATTACCTACGACGCGCTGGAGGAGGCCACCGACCGCGTCGTCGGCGGCCCGCGCCGCCAGAGCAAGATCATCTCTGAGCACGAAAAGAAGGTCACCGCCTACCACGAGGGCGGCCATACCTTGTCCGCGTGGGCGCTCAAGGACATTGAGCGCGTCTACAAGGTGACTATCCTGGCCCGCGGCCGCACGGGCGGCCATGCCATGACCGCGCAGGAAGACGACAAGGGCATGTACACCCGCGACGAGCTTTTCGCTCGCCTCGTCTTCGCCATGGGCGGGCGTGCCGCGGAAGAGCTTGTGTTCGGTGCACCGACCACCGGTGCCTCCTCCGATATCGAGCACGCCACCAAGATCGCGCGTTCCATGCTGACCGAATACGGCTTCAGCCCGGACCTGGGTACCGTCAAGTACGGCCAGGAGCAGGGCGATCCCTTCAGCTACGCCGGCGGCGGTGGAACCATCGACTACTCGGATTCCGTAGCCGCCAAGATCGATGAGCAGATGGCGTACCTCTTGGACCGCGCGCACCAGCAGGCCTATGACATCCTGTCCGAGCACCGCGACTACCTGGATAAGCTCGCCGAGATGCTGCTGGAGAAGGAAACCCTGCGCCGCCCGGACCTCGAGGGCATCTTCGAGGGCATCGAGCCGCGCGAGGCCTTCGACGTCTTCCCGAACGAGGACGCCCGCTTCCCGCGCCAGGCTGGCCGCGAGCCGGTGAAGACCCCGGTGGAGCTGGCCCAGGAGCGCGGTGAGGAACTGCCGAAACGCATGACGCTTCTCGACGCCTCCCGCGCCGCCCGCGAGCGCCGCCACGCGGAGCTGGAGCGTGCAAAGGAGAACGGCGGCGAGCCCGCTAACGCCGTCGGGACGGCGGCGCCGGTCAAGGAGATCGGCTTCAGCTTTGGCCAGCACGCAGGTGACTACGTGGATCCGGAGAAGGGCAACACCTTCTTCGGGGAATCCGAGATCACCGAACCTACCGGCCGCGAGCTCAGCGAGGACCGTGCCGAAAGCGATGGGGCACACGATGAGACCGTAGCTCCTGAGCAAGCCCAGGCGGCTGCGGAGCAACCGGCTGAAGAGCAGAAGGGCCCCAGCAACGAGGTCACCCAGGAGATTCCGCGCGTGCCGGAGTCCGCTGCACCGCAGCAACAAGCACAGCCGGAATCGCAACCGCAAGCACAGGCACAGCCGCAAGCACAGCCACGCGAACGCGAGCAAGAGCGCCGCGGCCGCCACGCCAAGCCGGAGGATCACGCCTGGGGCGCGCCCGGCTGGGGAGACAACGAATACCGCAACAACCCGTACAAGGACGGCGAGAATAATGAGCGATAACATCCCGGCGCAGCGCGAGTTCGATCACGAGCGCGCCGAAGCCGCTGTCCGCGAGCTTCTCATCGCCGTGGGCGAGGACCCCGACCGCGAGGGCCTGCGCGAAACCCCGGCCCGCGTGGCCCGCGCCTATGCGGAGGTCTTTGCAGGTCTCCACCAGGACCCGACCGAGGTCCTCCACAAGACCTTCGCGGAGGAGCACCAGGAGCTTGTCCTCGTGCGCGATATCCCCATCTACTCCACGTGCGAGCACCACCTTGTGCCCTTCTACGGCAAGGCGCACATCGGCTACATCCCGGGCCCCGACGGCCACGTCACTGGCCTGTCTAAGCTGGCGCGCCTGGCGGATATGTACGCCAAGCGCCCGCAGGTCCAGGAACGCCTCACCAGCCAGATCGCCAACGCCCTCGTGGACGTCCTCCACGCACAGTCCGTCATCGTGGTCATCGAGTGCGAGCACCTGTGCATGGCCATGCGCGGCATCCGCAAGCCGGGAGCGACCACGACGACGTCCGCAGTCCGCGGCGGTTTCAAGAAGAATGCGGCCTCCCGTGCGGAGGTCATGAGCCTCATTAGGAGCTAGTTTCCATGGCAGTCAGCAACCTCACCGTCCCCGGCCGCACGCTGGTCATGGGCATCGTCAACGTCACGGAGGATTCCTTCTCTGACGGCGGACGCTGGATTAATGTCGAGGACGCCATCGCGCACGCCCGGCATTTGGTGGCCTCCGGAGCGGACATGATCGATGTGGGCGGCGAGTCCACCCGCCCGGGCGCGGTGCGTGTCGCGGCCGAAGAGGAAGAGCACCGCGTCGTGCCCGTCATCAAGGCGCTGCACGAGGAGGGAATCAAGACCTCGGTGGACACGATGCGGGCCTCGGTTGCCACAGCGGCCGCGGAAGCCGGTGTCGACATGATCAACGACGTCTCTGGTGGTGCCGCCGACCCGGAGATGTACCGCGCCATGGCGGCTACCGGCCTGCCGGTGTGCCTCATGCACTGGCGCACCGTCCAATTCGGCTCGGCCGCTGGCGTGGCCGACCACGGCGGAGACGTTGTGCGCGATGTTCACGAGTCCCTGGCGAAGCTCGCCGATAACGCCCTGCAGGCAGGTGTTAGCCACGACAATATCGTCGTGGACCCAGGCCTGGGCTTTGCCAAGTCCCCGCAGGATAACTGGGCTTTGCTCAAGGCGCTGCCGGAGTTCCTCCAGGGCGAGTTCCCGCTGTTGGTGGGCGCTTCCCGGAAGCGCTTCCTCGCCGCCATTCGGGAGGATCGCGGTGCCGAGTCCAGTCCGCTTCTCGCGGATCCGGCCACAGCGGCCGTGACCGCCATCTCCGCGCAGATGGGAGCGTGGGGCGTGCGCGTGCACGAGGTCGATGTCTCCCGCGATGCTGTGGATGTGGCCGCCGCCTGGAACGCGGGCGCTGCCTACACCGGCGGCGAGCATGCCTCCGGTAGCTACGCCAACGGCGCCGATGGAGGAACCGTGGTCTCGACTTCGTTGGGGAGGGCTTAAGCCCATGGCGGATCGCATCGAGCTCACCGGTCTGGAATGCTTTGGCTACCACGGCGTCTTCGAAGAAGAGAAGAAGACGGGGCAGCCCTTCATCGTGGACGTCACATGTTGGTTGGACACCGCGGGCATCGAGGATGACCTGTCCCGTACAGTGAATTACGCCGAGCTTGCCGACGTCGCCGCAAACATCGTCGAAGGCCCCTCCCGCGATCTCATCGAAACGGTGGCCGCTGAAGTCGCCGAGACCGCGATGCAGCGCTTCGAGATCCTCCACGCCATCGAGGTGACGATCCACAAGCCGAAGGCACCCATCCCGCGCACCTTTGCCGACGTCGCCGTCGTAGCGCGCCGCTCCCGGAAGCGGATGGCAGGCTAATGCGCGCTGTCTTGTCCATCGGCTCCAACATGGAGGACCGCCGCGCACTCCTGCAGACCGTTTTCGATGAATTCGCCGCCGAGACCGTTGCGGCCTCCCCGGTCTATGCCACCCCGCCGTGGGGCGTGACCGACCAAGATGAATTCCTCAACGCAGTGCTTATCGTGGACGTGGACTGCACTCCGCTGGAGCTGCTGCGCCGTGGCCAGAAGTTGGAAGAAGCCGCCGAGCGCGTACGCGTGCGGCATTGGGGTCCGCGCACCTTGGACGTGGACATCGTGCAGATAGACGGCGTTACCTCTGATGATCCGGAGCTCACCCTCCCGCACCCCTATGCGCACGAGCGCGCCTTCGTGCTCGTGCCGTGGTTGGCTGCGGATGAGCACGCACGACTCAACGGCACCCCGGTGCGCGAGCTCATCGCGGGCCTCGATGAGGACGAGGTCGCAGCGGTGAAGGAAGTGGGGTAGGCGATGAAGAGGACGTCGATCGGCGCGCTCGTCGGCGTGGCCCTCTTCGTGGCCGCAGCGGCCGCCATCCTCACCACCCGCTTTTATGGCTCAATGCTGGCCATTCCGGCGACGGTGTCAATTTCCCTGTGGGCCATGGCGCTGGTCTGCGTGCTGTTGACCCTCAAGGTGCGCGGCGCCAAGGACGATGAGCATGGCATCGGCCTGGATAGCTCGCAGCTGAATCCCATGACCATCGCACAATTCCTGCTCGTCGGTAAAGCCTCCGCGTGGACCGGCGCCATCGTGGGCGGGGCCTATGCGGGAATGGCGGTCTATGTCGTGCCGCGCGCCGGCGAGCTCGTTGCTGCGGCCGGTGACCTGGCCGGGGTGGTGACCTCAGCGCTGGGTGGTGCCGCGATGTGCGTTGCCGGAGTGGTGTTGGAGCGACACTGCGAGGTGCCACCTCCATCTGATGGTGCACAAGCGGTAAGTTAGTGGGCATGACGAGTCCGAACCACGCCCCTGAGCCCCAGCACGAGTCGGCCCCGGATGATCGCCCGACGACCCAGTTTTCTGTACAGCCGGACTCCCAGCCGCCAACGTCGGTGGAGTCTTCCCAGTCCGGTTCGAAGACGGACGCCGGTTCCATCGGACTCATCGTCTTGGTCATTCTCGCGGTCATTGCCAGCCTGGTCATGCTGATTTCGGGCTCGGCGAATGCGCTGAAGATCGCCTTGCTCGCCTCCCTGTGGGCCGCGGTTCTGGGCTTCTTCCTGGTGGTGCGCTACCGCCGTCAGGCCCATGAAGCCAACGAGCTTCTGGCGGTGGAGCGCGCCCATGCCGCTTCCTCGCTGACCGCCTCCGGATCTTCCACAGCAGACAACAGCCAGGTCCTGGCGGAGATCCGTTCTGAGCTGGAGGCCATCCGCGCCCAAATCGAGGAGATCTCGGGGCGCGAGTGGGTCTACGAACCTGCCGCCCTGTACGCGGAGGCCCGCCGTATCCAGGAGCTGGAGCGCAAGGCCGGTGGCGCGAGCGTGGATGAGCGCGGCGATGCGCCCACCGTGAACTTCACCCAGAAGTCCGGCGGCGCGCCGTCTGCCGACGCCGTGGCAGGCCGCCTCGGCTCGCAGCCGACCCACCCGGTGAGCAACCCGCTGGACAACCTGTTGGCGGATAATGCCCGTGCTAACGCCCAGCAGCCGGCTGCGGAGCCAGGCGCGAAGCCTGCTCAGCAACCCACTCCGAAGCCAGCCGAGCAGCCCGCCGCGAAGCCCGCCGGGAAATCCGCAGAACAGCAGGGCGCCCGCCCAGCCCCATCGCCCTTCGGCGCGCCGCAGCCTTCTCAGAACCGTCCCTCGGCGTTTCGCCCAATGACCGAAACGCAGCCTCAGCCGCAGGCGGCACAACAGAAGCCGCAGCCGAAGCCTCAACCCCAGCCGAAGGCTGAGAAGCCACAGCCCCAGCCAAAGGCGCCGGAGTTCAAGACCGATAGCTTCCAAGCCGTGCAGTGGAACCAGGGCGCCGCGGGCGGGCAGCACGTCAAGTCGAACCCTGCCCCCGCGCAGCCGCACCACCGCCACCGCAAGCCGGAGGCTGACACCGCACAGCCCAGCACCCGTGGCCGCCGCCGCAGCGATGAGCACCGCGAGGGCGCGGTCTCCGTGGCGGAGCTCATGGCGCGCAGGAAGCAGCAGAACAAGGGTGACAAGAAGTAGATGCAGGCACCACGCATGCGGGTGGCGGTCTGGGGTAACTCCCGAGCCGGCCTTAACTTCGCACGGCGCCTCGAGTGGGCCGGCCACACCATCGAGAGCCTTGAGGACCCCTCCGAGTTGGACCGCTTCGATGCGCTGCTTCTCGCCGTGACGGCTCGGGAGCTGGAGGGGGCTGTGGGGGACGTCGCCAAGCACGTTCGCCCCAGGCAGATAGTCATCCATACCTCGTTGTTAGCCGGCGTGGAGGCGCTCGATGAACTAGAGACGCGAGGCTGCCTGACCATAGCCGCCGCACCCATGGGTTGGGAATCGTGTGCGATAAGCACCCTCGATGAGGTGACAGACACCGTCATCGGGCTGCTGCTGACGGAGATTCATATGACCCCGGAACACCTGCCGGAGGAGCAGCGCCTTGAGCGTGCCGCGCGGATGTACTACGCGGAGATGCTCTGGGCGTTGCACAGTAGGGCGGCGCTTGCGGCGAAGATCATCGATGATTTTCCTAGCCACGTGCCCGACCTGGATACCGGGGACATTATCGATGCTTACCCGGCCGCCGTGGAGCTGGGCATGGCGCGCAACTACCGTGACGTCGCCCGCATGGTGGGCGAGCAGGAGAGGATTGAGGAATTGGAACTGTGGGCAGTCAGAAAGGAAGCGCCGTGGCAGAACAACTCCTAGTGGAGGATATCGAGCGCATCCGCATGGTCGGCAGCGCCTACCGCAAGACGGGCAAGCGCGTGGTGCTCGTGCCGCTGGGCCGCGATATTCATGCGGGGCACCTTGCCTTGGTGCAAGCGGCGCAGCGCGTGCGCGGCGGCATCGTGGTCGTGGCTGTGGACCCGGAGACGGACATCTCTGCCCTCGACGGTGTTGATGTGGTGTGGCGCTACGGCGAGCAGAGCCAGCGCACGCGGATCCTCGCACCCGACCACGGCATGGAGGACGTGAGCGCGGAGCTGACCCGCATTGTGGCGCTGACCTGTGCTTTGGGGCCCAGCGATGTGCTCATGGGGGAGAAGGACTACGAGCTGCTCGTGGCCACCCAGCAGGCCTTTACGGACCTCCACATCGCAGCGCGTGTCCAGGGCCTGCCCTCGGTGCGCATGCCCGATGGCGTGGTGATGAGCCTGCGCAACGCCGACGTCGCACCGGAGGCCCGTGAGCAAGCCAGCGCGCTGTCGGCGGCACTCACCGCCGGTGCGTACGCGGCGGAGTCCGGGGCCGAAGAGGTCGTGCGCGTGGCACGTGAAGTGTTGGCCGCCGCGGGCGTGGAGCCGGAGTACGTGGAGCTGCGCGGGCGCGACCTGGGTGAGGCCCCCGCAGAGGGCGATGCCCGCCTCTTTATCGCAGCCACCATCGGCGGCGTGCGGCTTATCGATAACGCGGGCGTGCCGTTGGGCATTGGCTTCCGTAACTTAGAACAGCGCGGATAAAAGTCTGTGGCGCAGGTCTCCACCAGTTAGGTTGGAGGCATGAAGATTGGAATTCTGGGAGCCGGCGCCATCGGCGGATACTTTGGCGGAAAACTGAAAGCAGCGGGCCACGACGTCGCCTTCGTCGCTCGCGGTGAGACCTTGCGGGTGTTGGGGGAGACGGGCGTGACGCTGATCGACGCCCACGCGGAACCCACCACCACCGAGGTCATTAAGGTCCCGGCTGCCCAAACTTTTGCTGAGGTCAAAGAACTCTTGGGTGGGCTGGACGTGGCGGTTATTGCGTCGAAGGCGCTGCCGGGCAACGAGACCTTTGGCAGCGCGGAGGACCGAGAGGCCCTACAGGGGATCCCGGTGGTGACCACGCACAACTCGGTTGAGATTCCCTACCTGGCGGCCGAGGAATTCGGGGAGGAAAACATCCTTGCCGGTGTCGCCCGCGTTTACGCCACCCGCCTGGGACCGGCTCAGATCAAGCGCAACCCAGGGCCCTTGGCTTTGGCTTTTGGTCCGCTGAGTGCTGAGGCGCCGGAGTCGCTGCGCCGTACGGGCGAGGAGCTGGCGGCCGCGTTGAAAAAGTCTGGGGCCTCCAGCAAGTTCCACGACGCCGCGTTTGTCGACGTCTGGTCGAAAGCCATGTTCGTCACCCCGACAGGCACTCTAGGCACCTTGGTGGACAAACCGATTGGGTACCTCTGCCAGGAAATCCCCGGCCAGCTCGAGGCCTTCATGCGGGAAGTTGAGGCCGTCGGGCGCGCACTCGGCGTGGAGCTACCAGAGAACGTGGTGGAACAGACCATGGAGTTTGCCCGCCAGCAGCACCCGGACAGCACGTCCTCAATGCAGCGCGATATCAAGGAAGGATTGCCCAACGAATTAGACGCCCAGGTCGGAGCGATCCGACGCATGGGCGTCAAAGCTGGGGTTGCAACCCCGTTGTGGGACTTCGCACAGGAGGTGCTGGAGGCGCAGCTGCGCACCGCCTAAGAGTGCGCACTACGCAGCGTCGGTGCCTTATTCGGTACCGATCTTGCCGCCCTTCTTCCACACCACAACCACGGCCGGGCGCGGGGTGG
Organism: Corynebacterium sp. HMSC059E07; assembly: GCF_001814395.1. Taxonomy (NCBI): domain Bacteria; kingdom Bacillati; phylum Actinomycetota; class Actinomycetes; order Mycobacteriales; family Corynebacteriaceae; genus Corynebacterium; species Corynebacterium sp. HMSC059E07. The sequence continues at coordinate 21,842 of NZ_KV816314.1, read as the reverse complement.
ACTTACCGCCATCAGGCCAGTGGGAGGTGGCCTTGTCGAAGGTGGCGTCATCAGACTCGCCCGGGTGCTGAACGTTGACCATGACGCGGTCATCGTCGACGATCGGGCCACAGGTCTCCGCGCCCGCCGGGACGGTGAGGAAGCACTTGAGCTCGCCGCGGGTCTCGCCCTCGGTGGTCACGGCGTAGAGGCCGTCGTTAGAGTCCAGCGCGTTGCCGTCAGTGGAGATCCACAGGTTGCCGTGGTTGTCGAAGGCCAGGTTATCCGGGCAGGAAATCGGGGAGACCTTCTCCTTGTCGAAGCCACCGAAGTAGGTGCTGGCCTCACGCGGGTCACCGCAGACTAGGAAGAGGTTCCAGGTGAACTTCTCACCGGCGTGGTCATCCTCGAGCTCCATGACGAGGCCGTTCTTGTTCTCCTTGACCGGAGCCCATTCCTTGGCGTCTTCCTTGTTCTTCTTAGCGTTCTCGCCGGTGGCGCCGCGGTACTTATTGTTGGTCAGCGCGATGTAGACCTTCTCGGTCTCCGGGTGAACCTGGACGTCTTCCGGGCGGTCCATCTTGGTGGCGCCCACCTTGTCGGCGGCCTCACGGGTAAAGACGGCGACCTCTTCGGCGGACATGCCGTCCACGTGGGACTCGAACTTGTTGTTCTCAGTATCGGAGGTCAGCAGCTTGACCCACTCGCCGCTGCCATCGAAAGCGCCGTCCTCCGGCAGGACACCAGAGCCGTCGATTTCCTTCTCCGGGGAGTTGCCCTCCATCTTGGCCACGTACAAGGTGCCGTGGTCCAGGATGGTCATGTTGTGCTCGAGATCGCCTTCCTTGTACTTCTTGGTGGAGACGAACTTGTAGACGTACTCGAAGCGGGAGTCATCGCCGGAGTAGCACACCACGGTGCCATCCTTGGTGATGTGGATGTTGCCGGCCTCGTGTTTGAAGCGGCCCACTGCGGTGTGCTTAATCGGGGTGGACTTCGGGTCCAGCGGGTTGATCTCCACGAGCCAGCCAAAGCGGTTCGGCTCGTTCGGCTCCTTGGTCACATCAAAGCGGGCATCGTACTTTTCCCACTTGCGGTCGGACGGGCCTTCCTCGATGCCGAAGCGCTTGAGGGATTCAGCAGCCTTCTTATCCTTGATGTCGCCGCCGGCGAAGTATTGGTCGAAGTTCTCTTCGCCGGAGAGCATGGTGTTCCACGGGGTCACGCCGCCGGAGCAGTTGTTGAGGGTACCCAGGACCTTCTCACCCTTCGGGTCGGCGGAGGTCTTCACCAGGTCAGTGCCCTTAGCTGGGCCCACCAGGGTGAACGGGGTGGTGGCGGTGATGCGGCGGTTGAGCGGGCCGAACTCACGCTTGAGCTCGCCGGAGCCCTTGACCTTGGACACCTCGAGGATAGTGTGGCCGTGACCGGCCCAGCCGATCTTCACCTGTTCCTCGGTGGGGTTCTCCGGATCGTAGTCCGGGAACATCATCGGCTCGGTGGTGTACTCGTGCGAGCACATGTAGATCATGCGGTTCTTGTCATCCGGGTGCTCGATGAGGCCGGCGAAGTCATTGTTGAAGCCGAACTGCTTCTCCGCCGCTTCGGCGGTCTGGTTGTTGACGTCGAATTCCGGAGCGCCCTCGATGACTGGGTCACCCCAGGCAATCAGAACGGACTGCTCATAGCCCTTCGGGATGACGACCTCATCCTTGGTATTGGCCTCAACGGCTTCAAAGTGCATGCCTTCGGCGGAGGTGAGCTCGATGTCGGAGCCCTTAACTTCGCTGGTCTTGTTGGAGGAGCCGCCCGCCGCAGACCCGTTGTCATCCGGAGCAGCGCATGCAGCCAGCGCAGAGGAACCACCAACGGCGACGACAGCCAAGCCACCGGCGCGCAGGGCGGTACGGCGGGAGAACTGGTCGCCGAAGTAAGGGTTGTCGGAGGTGTTCTCGCATTCGCCGAAACAGGCATTACCGCACTTGTAGGTGCAGGTAAGAGAAGAACGAGACGAGGTGAACATGTTAGCCAAGAGATTACGGCCGTTGAGTGCCATGAAAGTTATGCTCCAAAAATCGAAAATCGTTGGTTGCGCAAGGGGATGTCGCAACGAAGTGTCGCAACGGACGTCATGAGTTAATACGGTTGAGATGACCGCGCGGTTGATCCTGTCTAACCGCTAGATGAACACTCTGTGAACCGGGATCGCGCCAGCGTATAGGGATCGACTACCCTAGACAACCGTGAGCGAGAAGAAGAATACTGAAGTTACTGACGTCCCCGAGCAGCTGCGCATTCGCCGCGAGAAGCGTGCCCGACTGTTGGAGTCCGGCACCGAGCCCTATCCGGTGACCGTAGACCGCACGATCTCCTTGCGGGATCTCCGCCAGCAGTTCCAGGTGGTGGCCGAAGGTGAGGAGCCAGCCGCGGAAGAGGGCGTCACCTACCTCAGCGCTGGTGAGGAGACTGACGTTGAGGTGGCCATCGCCGGCCGCCTCATCTTCATGCGCAATACCGGCAAGCTGTGCTTCGCCACCCTGCAGGATGGCGACGGAACCCAGGTGCAGGCCATGCTGTCCCTTGCAGAGGTAGGGGAGGAGCGCCTCGCCGCGTGGAAGTCCGACGTTGACTTGGGTGATTTCATCTCCGTGCGCGGCCGAGTTATTGCCTCGCGCCGCGGCGAGCTCTCCGTCATGGCTAGCGAATGGACCATGGCGGCGAAGTCCTTGCGCCCGCTTCCGGTGTCCTTCGCTGACATGAATGAGGAAACCCGCGTGCGCCAGCGCTACAACGACCTCATCGTGCGCGAGGAAGCCCGCAAGAATGCCATGACCCGCGTCAAGGTCATGCGTGCACTGCGCAACTACCTGGAGGATGAGGGCTTCGTAGAGATCGAAACCCCGATGCTGCAGACCCTCCACGGCGGTGCAGCAGCCCGCCCGTTCGTAACGCACTCCAATGCTTTGGACATTGACCTGTACCTGCGCATCGCGCCGGAGCTCTTCCTTAAGCGCGCCGTCGTCGGCGGCATCGATCGCGTCTTTGAGATTAACCGCAACTTCCGCAACGAGGGCGTCGACCGCTCCCACTCCCCGGAATTCGCCATGCTGGAGACCTACGCCGCGTGGGGCGACTACAACGATTGCGCCCGTACTACCCGCGAGTCCATCCAGTCGGTGGCACGTGCGGTCTTCGGTTCCACCACCGTTACTTTGGCGGATGGCACTGAGTATGACTTCGGTGGTGAAGAGTGGCCGGAGATTGAAATGTACCCCTCACTCAACGAGGCTCTGCAACGCAAGTTCCCGGGCCAGCCGGAGGTCACCATTGACTCCACCGTCGAGGAGCTCAAGGCGCTTGCCGACGTCATCGGGCTCGACGTCCCGAAGGGCGGCGGCTGGGGCCACGGCAAACTGGTGGAAGAGATCTGGGAGGTGCTCTGCGAGGACCAGCTTGAGGGCCCGATCTTTGTGAAGAACTTCCCGGTCGAGACCTCTCCGCTGACCCGCCAGCACCGCTCCCTGCCGGGTGTGACCGAGAAGTGGGATCTCTACGTGCGCGGCTTCGAGCTGGCTACCGGATACTCGGAGCTGGTGGATCCCGTTATCCAGCGCGAGCGCTTTGAGGATCAGGCGCGCTTGGCCGCCGGCGGTGATGAGGAAGCCATGGTCTTGGACGAGGACTTCCTCGCCGCCATGGAGCAGGGAATGCCTCCGACAGCCGGCACGGGCATGGGCATCGACCGCCTGCTCATGGCCCTGACTGGCCTGGGTATCCGTGAGACCGTGCTCTTCCCGATTGTGAAGCCGGAGAAGTAGGCCCGAGGCCAACTCGCACAGAGCTCACCCCGCGGCACATTCCGCGCGCAACGCACAAGCCACCAGCCCCACAGCTGAAGGCTTGTGCGTTGTTGTTTTGCAGCCTCCAGTTTGTTGCCGCAGCGCACATCACTCAGCGAGAAGCCTGCCTGCGTGGAAAAATACAAAGCATGAAAAAGCTACTCTCTCTTCTCACACTGCCGCTTGTAACGGCTGGCTTGGTTGCGTGTTCTTCTGATGAAGGAACCGAGGAAACCCATCGATTCGAAGTTGTGGAGTCCTCCGGTTCTCAAAGCAGTGCGCAAAGCTCTGAAAGCGCCGAAGAAAGCGATTCCACAGATCGCGAGCCGGAGTTTGGCTCTCAATCTTCCGGACTCAAAGAGCGCGATGCCGAGGACTTCCGCGCCACTGGGTTCAGGTATGAGACCACGGTTGCTTGGGGAGTGAGGAGCCCAGACGGCAGGGTGTCGTGTTCTCTGACTGAGGGCTCTAAAGGGCCTTGGTGCAGCGTTGGCTTTGAGAACCCGCCTATCCTGCCTGACCCCGAGAACCCGCAATGGGAAGCGAACATGGTTTCCTTCAAAGATGGCGCAGGCTTCTTCCCCAACGGCGTGGTGGATGCCGGCGACCAGGTTCCATCGCAGCAGCTGGGGGAAGGCGAGAAGGTCGAAATAGACGGTGTGGTTTTTGAAGCCCCCAGCGCAGATGAATTCACCGTTCAGGCCCAAGGGCACCAGTTCACCGTGAAATACGGCGGCCAGTTTTCGGCGGATACCTATCCTTTTAAACCGGACTCCAATGGCTATGCGCCCGTGGGTACCGTCTGCGGCGAGGCTGACACCAATTTTGGCCGTCAGAAAGTCTTTGTGCAGACAGACGGGACGAATTGCACGACTGCAATGGACATCGTGGACAAGTACTTCAACTACGAGTGGGACATCAAAGAAATGAACTCTCGCGGAATTTTGGAGCTTGACGGCTGGAAGTGTTCCTACCGAGAACCGGAGTACATTGACATGCCGGATCCGGATGCACGCCGTCTGCACTGCGGTGATTTGTCCGGTAATGGTCGGGTCATTCTTCTCGACGCTGTACACCCAGATGTTCCGAAATACACATATAACTACTAGCGCAGCACTAATTCGTGGGACGATGATTGTTATGAAGAAGCTTCTCTCTATCCTTTCTGCCTCCCTCATGGCCTGCGCCGTGGCTTCGTGTTCTTCCACGAGCGAACCGGCGGGCGATGAGCCACAGTTTCAACAGAACTCAGCCAGCTCCACTAGCTCTGAGTCTGCCTCCAGTAGCTCTACTGAGGCCGCGGCGTCGAGCAGCGCCAAGCCCGATAAAGACAAACCCGGCGGATTGAAGGAACGCGATCCGAAGGACTTTATGGCCGGCGGTGATCGGGCGAGTATTCCGAACCCCATCCCGGCCGTCAAGAGCCCTGATGGGCGCGTCCTCTGCCTCATTCACGAAGAGACTGACGGCCCAAACTGCAAGGTGGAGTTTGCTGATCCGCCAATCTATCCAGGACCGGTCATGCAGAGCTGGAGGTCAAACGCGGTGAGCTACCGCAGTGAACGTGGCTTCTTCCCGGTGTGGGCCATCGAGTTCTATAGGCCCACCGAGGTTGAAACGCTCAACGAGGGCGAGACCGTTCGCTTTGATGGTGGAACCTTTGAGGCACGCAGCGGCAATGAGTTCATGGTCAAGACGAATGGGCACCACTTCACCGTCAAGGATGATGGCGAGTACTACTCCGATACCTTCCCGGCGAAGCCAGATGCGGATGGCATTGCCAACACCGGTGCGGTGTGTGGTGAGAGCGGCACGCGTGGTGAAGACACCGGTTTGGTCTACGTGCAAGAGGACGGCACGAATTGCAATGACGCCATGGAATTGCTGGATGAATACGCCAACCATGATTGGCAGCCTGCCGAGGGCGGAAGCCGTGGCCACCTCGAGACCGACCTAGGCCACTGTGCCTACGGTGCGCCGAAACTGTGGGAGGATACCCCAGAAAACCGGCTGCTGGGCTGCAGCCTGGATAGCGGTGGCAGCGTCGTGGTCATCACGTCCCGCAACATGGAAACGATTCCTTAAAACCCCACCACCTGCCGGGGAGCGAGGAAACCTCGCTGCCCTGGCTCATGTGGCATCCCCGGCTAGCTTGCGAGTACTCTAAACTCCTTGCGCGCTGACATCGGAAGCGTTGGCGCGAGTATCCCCAGAGCAGAGAAAAGAAAGGTGTGGCTGGCCGCATGTCCGCTGAGATTCCCTCCAAGGTAGTCATCAACCTCAGCATCCTGGTGCTGGGAGCGATGGTCATGATTCTCAACGAGACCTCGCTGTCCGTCGCACTACCAGCCATCATGGCGGACTATGGCATCCCCGCCACGAGCGCACAGTGGTTGTTGACGGGATTCATGCTCACCATGGCCGTCGTCATTCCGACCACCGGTTACCTGCTGGAGAGGCTCACCACGCGCCAGATTTTCTTCGCCTCTGCCGGGTTCTTCCTGGCAGGCACCGTGGTGGCGGCCCTTGCGCCGAGCTTCGTCGCTCTGCTCCTCGGGCGCGTCCTGCAAGCAGGCGGGACTGCGTTGATGATCCCCACTCTCATGACCGTGGCCATGACTCTGGTCCCACCGCAGCGCCGCGGCACGGTGATGGGCATTATTTCTGTGGTTATTTCCGTCGCCCCGGCGCTGGGCCCCACGGTCGGCGGGGCAATCCTCAACCGCTTCACCTGGCACGTCATTTTTTGGGCCATGGTGCCGCTCATCGCTCTCATCCTGGTGGCTGGTCTCTGGCGCCTGAGTGATGTGGGTGAGAACCGCGATACCCCACTCGACGGTCCCTCCGTACTCCTTTCTGCTTGTGCATTTGGCGGTCTGATCTATGGTTTGTCTTCGATTGAAAAGATGCTGCAGGGTGGCGCCTGGGTAGACATCGCCGTCACCGTGGTGGGCGTCATCGCGCTCATCGTCTTCATCCGCCGGCAGCGGCGTCTGGCGCTCGAGGATCGTGCACTAATGGATATGCGCCCCTTCCGCGTTCGCAACTTCACGCTCGCGGTGCTCATCCTGGTATTGTCCTTCGGCCTGATGCTGGGAATGGTTACGGTCTTGCCCATCTACCTGCAGACCACCCTGGGCGTCACCGCCTTTGCCACGGGTTTGGCGGTGATGCCGGGTGGAATTCTCCAAGCATTTCTTTCCCCGATTGTGGGCCGACTCTTCGATTCCTATGGCCCGCGCCCGCTCATGATTCCGGGCTCGCTGTTTATGGTGGCCAGCCTGTGGCTCTTGGCCACCTTGGGTGAGGACTCAGCCGTGTGGATGGTTGTGGGCATGCACGTTCTTTTCTCCTTCGGCATGTGCCTGATGATGACGCCGTTGATGACAACAGCGCTGTCCTCGCTTCCGGAGAAGCTGTATTCGCACGGGTCGGCCATCATGAACACCTTCCAGCAACTGGCGGGTGCGATGGGAACGGCCTTCCTCGTTGTCTTCCTCACGCGCGGCACCCAGGCCGGTGTCGCGGCGGGGATGGGACCAGCCGCAGCGACGGCACAGGGAACGCACTGGGCTTTCCTCTTCGCTGGCGTGGCCGGCACCGCCATTGCGGTGATTGCGCCGCTGCTCAAGCGCGTGAATTAGCACAGCGGCATGTTCAGGCGAAGCTCCTCTGCATCCTCGCCCCACACGAGAACGGCGTCGGTCGAGTCCTCGGCGCCCATGTAGAATACCGGCTCGGTGTCGGAAACGTCGTAGCTGCGCACGGTGCACTGTCCGTTGGACAGTTCCTGTGCATCCTGCGTCGGGGCGGCTGCATCGCGCTTGGCGACGTCCCCGTACCGCGCCACGGAGTAGCCCACACCGTCACCAACGCAGGTGATTTTCGCGTCCTGACCATCTTCCGGTTCGCGGGCATCGCAGGTGGCACCGCTGAAGCCTTCCCCGCCGGGACGGGAGCTGATGAGTCCCGGGTGATCGTCGACAAGCGCCTGCTCCGCCTCGGACCACGCCGGCCGCCCCAAGAAGAACCACAGTAGGCCGCCGATCAGAGCTAAGAGGAGAAGCCCCACGCCGAGCCCGGTGAAGACTTTCTTCTTCGAGGTCGACTTGCGCTTGGTGGAGCCTTTCGCGGGAGCGGGAGCTGCGACCTGCGGTTGGGGCTGCGTTCCCCACCCCTCCTGCGGGGCGGGGGAGTAAGGCTGTTCTGGCTGCCACTGCGGTGTGCCCGTTGCGGCGGTGTTCGTGCCACTGGTATTCGCGCCAGCCGTGTTCGTGCTGGTCGTGCCCGCGCTACGCAGCGAATCAACGACGGCAGCAGCCGAGGGGTAGGCGGCAGCTGCGCGGAAGGAAGGGCAGGCGGCGGCGACGATGCGCGCGAGGCGGTCGATTGCTTCTTTCGCTGTTGCGTTGGGAGCTTCGTTAGTTGAGGCTGGTCCGACCGCAGCGAAGAAGGCATTCGAGCGGTTATCGGTCAGGATGATGCGACGCGGATTGAGCGCGCGGATGGCGTAGTTGGCGCGGCCCTTGTTGAGCAGAAAATCGGTGGCGTCTGCCAATGGAGCAAAGACGGCGAGGGCTTCCTCCCGGGACAGGTGGTGCGCGCCAACGCCGGAAGAGGTGAAGTTAGAAAGCTGCTCGCCCGGCAGACTGCGGCGCACAAAGAATTCCTGACCGCTGTTCATCGTGCCTGTGCCCACGATGGGTGCGATGGCGCTGTGCTGTAGCTGCCCCATAATGCCGGACTGGCGGAGTACGCCGCGGTGCTCCGGGGCGTAGATTTCCACGAGCATCTCATCGTGTGAGGGATCTTCTACGAGGAAGAGCGTGGAGTCGGCTCCTTGGTCCAAGACTGCCTTTTGGCGCAGCTGGTGCTGGGTGGTGAAAAATTCTGGGAGCATAGACACGGTGAGGGGAAATCCTTCGCGGAGAGTCGACGATGAGATTTATAGAATCCTCTTCATTCTAAGGGGATGAAGCCTCCATGGCAGGCTGGTGCGTGATGCGGGCTTTCTACTGCCTGTTCGCTACCGGCGTACAGTGCCGTTGCCTGCGGAAACGGGGATTTAGGGGAAGTGGGGAGAAAAATCGTGAATGGAGTGTCCGCCCCGCGCGTTAGAGTGGATGACACATTTAAAGCGAAAGGTAAGAGGTAATGTTCGAGAGGTTTACTGACCGTGCTCGCCGCGTCATCGTTTTGGCGCAGGAGGAAGCACGCATGCTCAACCACAATTACATCGGCACCGAGCACATCCTCCTGGGGCTTATCCATGAAGGTGAAGGTGTAGCAGCCAAGGCCTTGGAGTCCATGGGCATCTCGCTGGAGGATGTCCGCCGTGAGGTGGAAGAGATCATTGGTCAAGGTTCTCAGCCGCACACAGGCCACATCCCATTTACCCCGCGCGCCAAGAAGGTCCTCGAGCTCTCGCTGCGTGAGGGCCTCCAGATGGGGCACAAATACATTGGCACCGAGTTCCTGCTCCTCGGCCTCATCCGTGAGGGTGATGGTGTGGCTGCGCAGGTGCTGACCAAGTTGGGTGCTGACTTGCCGCGCGTTCGCCAGCAGGTTATCCAGCTGCTCTCCGGATATGAGGGCAACGAGGGCGAAGGCAACCAGTCCCAGGGCGGTGCCGGCCCGGTTGGCGCTGGTGCTGGCGCTGGCCAGGGCGGCCGTGGCGGCTCGGGCGGCTCCGGTGAGCGTTCCAACTCTCTGGTGCTGGACCAGTTCGGCCGCAACCTCACCCAGGCTGCGCGCGATGGCAAGCTGGACCCAGTGGTGGGCCGCGATTCCGAGATCGAGCGCATTATGCAGGTGCTGTCCCGCCGCACGAAGAATAACCCGGTGCTCATCGGTGAGCCCGGCGTGGGTAAAACCGCCGTGGTCGAAGGCTTGGCTCTCGATATCGTCAACGGCAAGGTCCCGGAGACCCTCAAGGATAAGCAGCTCTACTCGCTGGACCTGGGCTCCCTGGTGGCCGGTTCGCGCTACCGCGGTGACTTTGAGGAACGCCTGAAGAAGGTGCTCAAGGAGATTAACCAGCGCGGTGACATCATCCTCTTCATCGATGAGATCCACACCTTGGTCGGCGCCGGTGCCGCCGAGGGCGCTATCGACGCCGCGTCGCTGCTGAAGCCGAAGCTGGCCCGTGGCGAGCTGCAGACCATCGGTGCCACCACGCTGGATGAGTACCGCAAGCACATTGAGAAGGACGCCGCTCTCGAGCGCCGCTTCCAGCCGGTCAAGGTGGAAGAGCCTTCTCTCGATGACACCATCCTCATCCTCAAAGGCCTGCGCGATAAGTACGAGGCACACCACCGTGTCTCCTATACCGACGAGGCACTGAAGGCGGCGGCCTCCCTGTCTGACCGCTACATCAACGACCGCTTCCTGCCGGATAAGGCCGTGGACCTCCTCGATGAGGCCGGTGCCCGCATGCGTATCAAGCGCATGACCGCTCCGGAGGGCCTGCGCGAGGTCGATGACCGCATCGCTGAGGTCCGCAAGGAGAAGGAAGCTGCGATCGACGCCCAGGACTTTGAGAAGGCCGCTGGCTTGCGCGATAAGGAGCGCAAGCTGGGTGAAGAGCGCGCGGAGAAGGAAAAGCAGTGGCGTTCCGGTGACCTAGAGGAGATCGCTGAGGTCGGTGAGGAACAGATCGCAGAGGTCCTGGCTCACTGGACTGGCATTCCGGTTCTCAAGCTCACGGAGAAGGAATCCAACCGCCTCCTCAACATGGAGGAGGAGCTGCACAAGCGCATCATTGGCCAGGACGAAGCCGTCAAGGCTGTGTCCCGCGCCATTCGCCGCACCCGTGCTGGTCTGAAGGATCCGCGCCGTCCTTCCGGTTCCTTCATCTTCGCCGGCCCGTCCGGTGTGGGTAAGACGGAGTTGTCGAAGTCCTTGGCTAACTTCCTCTTCGGTTCGGATGATGACCTTATCCAGATCGATATGGGTGAGTTCCACGACCGCTTCACCGCCTCCCGTCTCTTCGGTGCTCCTCCGGGATACGTCGGCTACGAGGAAGGCGGCCAGCTGACGGAGAAGGTCCGCCGTAAGCCGTTCTCCGTGGTCCTCTTCGACGAGATCGAGAAGGCCCACAAGGAGATCTACAACACCTTGCTGCAGGTGCTGGAGGACGGCCGCCTGACCGATGGCCAGGGCCGCATCGTGGACTTCAAGAATACGGTGCTCATCTTCACCTCCAACCTGGGCACCCAGGACATCTCGAAGGCCGTGGGCTTGGGCTTCACCGGCTCCTCGGAGAATGATTCGGATGCGCAGTATGAGCGCATGAAGAACAAGGTCAACGACGAGCTGAAGAAGCACTTCCGCCCTGAGTTCCTCAACCGTATCGATGAGATTGTGGTCTTCCACCAGCTCACCCAGGAGCAGATCGTCGAGATGGTGGAGCTGCTCATCGGACGCGTCGAGAAGCAGCTTTCCGAGCGTGACATGGGCATCGAGCTCACCCAGAAGGCCAAGGATCTTCTTGCCAAGCGTGGCTTCGATCCGGTCTTGGGCGCTCGCCCGTTGCGCCGCACCATCCAGCGCGAGATTGAGGACCAGCTCTCCGAGAAGATCCTCTTCGGTGAAATTGGCGCCGGTGAGATCATCACCGTGGACGTTGAAGGCTGGGACGGCGAGTCTAAGGACAACTCTTCCGCAACCTTCACTTTCACCCCGCGTCCGCGCCCGTTGCCGGAGGATACCTTCGATAAGGAGCTCGAGGAGACCGCCGTGCGTGAGGCCGATGAGGAACTCGCCACCGAGATCGATGAGGAGTCCCACGGTCCGGATTCCGATGGTCCTGACACCGTCACCCCGGACGTCCTCGACGAGTCTGGTAGCGATTCCGCCGAGGAATCCCACAACAACGATGGTGATGACGGCAATCCGCCGCCGGCTGGTGCCGGTGCTGGCCAGCCGCTCTAAGCGCTGACTTGGGCCCCGCGCTGGGCCTATAAGGATTAGCCCCGAACCGCATGCGAGTGACACTCCGTGCGGTTCGGGGCTTTCTTTGCGTGACCGGTGGGCGGGACGGCCCGGTGGGCGGCGTGCCCACAACTAGAACAGAATCAGCACACTGTCTCGTGGGATTCGTGTTCTGGGGGCTCGATTTGGATGGTGGAGTGCTCGATGCCATGTTCGCGCAGAACGTGCTGGGCGGCATCTAACAGCGGACCGGTGTCGACGGTGCCGTCGCGCACGATGTGCACGGTCGTGAGAACGTTGACTCCGTCCAGGCTCCACAGGTGCAGGTCATGGATGTCGGCAACGCCTTCGACCCGACGCAGCACGGGTTCGATCACGCTGGCGTCGAAGCCCGCCGGAACCTGCTCGAGCAGAACGCTTGCCGACAACCGCATGAGCTGCCACGCGCGTGGGAGCACCATCGCCGCGATGACTAAAGAGGCGATCACGTCCGCCGCCACAAATCCCGTGGTCAGCACCACGATGCCCGCTACGATCACCGCGACCGAGCCGAGCAAGTCCACCAGTACGTGTAAGAACGCGCCTTCCACGTTGATCGAGGACTCGCGGTGCCGGTGCAGCACCCACGCCGAGAGCGCATTGGCTACCAGGCCGATCACCGCGATGATCAGCATCGCCTTGCCCTGTACCTCGGCCGGGCTCTGCAGGCGGCGCACCGCCTCGACGACAATCCACACTGAGATTGCCAGCACCATTACTGCGTTGGCTAGCGCCGCAAGTACCTCTACTCGCCGGTAGCCGTAGGTGGCCTGGGCTGATGCTTGGCGCCGCCCAACCAACACTGCGATCACCGCAATGATGAGTCCCGCGGCGTCGGAAAGCATGTGCATCGCATCCGCCATCAGTGCCATCGAGCCCGCCAACCATCCGCCGATTAGCTCCGCGAAGAAGACAATGCCGGTAATACTGAGCGCAATCAGGAGCGCGCGCAGCGGCGTGCTGGAGTGATCATGGTCGTGGTGCTCGTGTGCCATGCACTCAGCCTATCACCACCAACGCTTATTGACAATAAAATGAAAACGTATGGCGGCGGGCAAAAGTGTGCGTTCTAGCTCTACTTGGCCACGCCGAGGTCTACCAGAGCTTTCTTTGCTACTTCAGGGTCATCACTCTTGATCATGTACTCAACGATTCCCTTATCATCCGCGAGGATCTCCTGAACAGTGAAGATGGCCTCCAATCGCTGTGCCTTGAATGTGGAACCGCGCGTTGATTCTGCCGGAATCTCAGCGGCGTCCAAGACGGGCTTGCCGTCACGAACGGCGGCGGTGGCAGCAGGATCATCGGTGAAGACTACATAACCAACCTCAGGCGCCTTCGTAGTATCCACGGAACAGTTGGTGCCCTTCGCTTCTGGGGCAGGGGAGTTATCCGCGCCGTAGTAGCTGAACATCACTTCATAATCTGTGCACACTTCCACGAAGTCAGCAATCGGCTCGGGCGCATGGTCGGTAGGAGTGAGGCCGCTTTGAGCGTCGCCAGCAGTATCGCCACCGGTCTCGCCGGCGGTGTCACCGTTGGAAGCCCCGGAATCGGCAGGTGCTTCAGCGGCGGGCTGCGCAGGCGCGGCGGAATCCTCAGACTTGTCACCAAAGAGGGCATCTTTAGCTGCGACGTAACCAATCGCTACCACCACGATGACCGCGATTACTAGCGGAAGGAGCAACAGCTGCTTCTTTACACTGAGGCCTTGCTTCGGGGCATCGGTATGGGAACCTGTCGTGCCTGCGGTGGGGTTCGACGTGGAGGCGGTGCCTGATGCATTCTTCGAAGCTGCGCCTGGGTCTAGTAGTTCGCCATGCTTGATGAAATGGCGGTAGCCATTATCCGCAACTGTCTGGCCTTCTTTGATGTGTGATGTGTCTTCCGCCCCGTTAAGGTGATCGGGCGAACCCGGGTATGCAAGTCGGCTCATTATTCAGTCCACCACCGTGAATCAATATCGGAATACAGGGAGCGCATCGACTCAACGTGCTCTTCAAAGCTATTGCGATTGAGACGGTGCTTGTTTTCTTTCCACCGCTTAAAAAGCTCCTCCGAAGACACCGCGCGCGAGGCCTCCGTTCGTGCCTCCCGGCCTGCGGTCAGGGCCCACTGGGCGGCAAACTGCACGCGACGCGCGGCCTTTTCCGTGAACCCGCTCCACACTTTGTATGTGTTGTAGAGTTGAGCCACGACGGCCCAGCCATCCTGGTAGGGCAGAACTGTGACGTTGCCCAGGTTGTCAAGTTCAAGGAACTCAAAATGAGATGGATCCTTCTTATCGGCGGTCACGAGGATCCTTCGGTTGGTGACAAACGCGGCACCATCCACCCCGCTAGCTTTCGTAGCGGCGGCTTCCAGCACAATCTCGTCGACACCAAGGCCTTCTACAACGGCTGCGGCGGCAGCGTGCACAATCTCGGAATCACCAGCACGTTTAAGCGCAGCACCGAGATCTGGCCGGTCTGTCATTGCAATTTGGGGTCCTGTCATGCACACGAGACTAACAACACATCAAAAACTGTGACTGGGTGCGCTGAATTATGGTGTAGATCACCCCCAGCATAGGGGTGATGGATGGGGCACCACGGAACCGTGCCAGAAACCTCGGTACGTTGTGTGGGTATGAGCTCAACGTTCACGCCAGCAAAGTTTGATGATACTTGGATCTACCGCCTTACAAAGTTCCCGTGGCCGGAACCGGCGCCGAGCAAAGATGAGGTGCGCCGACACTCTTGGGGAATGACGTACAAGAGCAATAAGGCGTTTGCGACCCCGCTAGGGGTTGAGGCCATCAACGCAAGGGCGGCCAAATACTACAAAACATCTCTCGAGCAAAACTGGGGGGTCACTGGTGCACAGGAAGCGTATCAAGTTATTGATGCTCTGCTCGAAGGTGGCCAGCACGTGGAAAATGACCTGGTTTTACCCCTCGCATACGCCGTGAAGAACGTCCCCGAGCGCGAGCTAGACGCGGAAGTGGAGGAAAAGGTCGAGTTCCTCAAAGACTTCTTTATTGCCCAAGGCGCGGATCCGCGTCTTGGAGAACATAAGTTCCGCTACCTCGTAAGGATGTTGCGCTCGGAGGGCTTTGCCAAAGCAGCGGCCCCGGCACTGCCCACCACTACGCGCGCATGGGACATAATCCGTGTTCACGCCGTTGGTGGCCCGGCAACGGAGCTGGGGTGGATCTCTCCAGAAGAGTTCCTTCAGATTTCAGACAAGGCCGTGGCGGCGCTGCAGCGCTACTTCGTGTCGTGGGCTGACGTAGCCGCAAGTTTCTGGTGGGGTCGAATGATCTGGGCAAGTGATGGTGAGCCCGACGTTGTCGCTGCGATGAAGGATCAATCGCAACGGCTCACCGAGCTGCTCGCACACAGTGATTCGCCTTGGGTGCGCGTGCCCTTGCACGACATCCAGGCCGAGGAGCCATTCTCATCCTTGGGCGGTTTGCACTAAGCCTTAGGACGCTTGGCAGTTAGAGGGTGCGGGGACATCCTTGAAGCGGTCGATCAGATAGTCCACGCCGCGTGGAACCGAGCTGATGATGCCAACGGCGTGGTTGGCCCCAGAGTGGGGAAGAACGTCGACGGGGTCGGCGGCTTCAAACTGGACGGTGCCGCCGAGTGAACAGTAGCTACCGGCCATCGCGCGAGCTTGCTCGTAGGGGATGAGGTCATCGGTGGGGGAGTTCATGACCAGCATCGGGGCGTTGAGGGCACGCTGGCCCAGTCGTTGCTCCGCAAGCATCTGGGCGGCAGCCGGTTTGCGGCGCACGAGTTCGCCGAAGGACTCGCCCGTCTTGGTCAGCTGGCTGGTGCGGGTAAAGCCCCACGTCGCAATCGAATCACCAATGCAGGCGTGGGCGGCGCTGGCAAGGAAGTGCATGCCGCGCGGGTTCATCTCGGTGACGATCTCGTTATAAAACTCAGGGCTGCGCTCCGCATAGCCGTTGATGGCATAGCCCAACACGTGAACGATGGAGGAGCCATCGACCGCGTTCATGACCTCGAAAAGATCGGCCGGCGGGGCACCGGCGTAGGTGCCCTTGACGTTGAGCTCGGGCGCATAGGTTTCCGCGTACTCGGCTGCGGCCGCGGCCGCACCGCCTCCTTGGGAGTAGCCGGCAAAACCTACGGGGGCATCGGCCGGCGCGTTCGCGTGGCGGAGGGTGGCGCGGGCGGCGTCGAGAACCGCGTGTGCTTCCTCGATGTGGTTGACATAGGTGTGGTGACCTGGTGTGCCGAGACCAACCAGGTCCGTCGTGACCACGCGCACGCCCTGTTGCGCGGCGTATTGATAGAGCGCGTACTCGTAGTTCATATTGAGGGTGACCTGGTTGGCCGGACCCAGAGCGAGGTTGCCCACCGATTGTGCGGCATTGGACGGTGCACACTGATCACCTGCGCCGCGGGTGCCGGGTGCGAAGACGATGGTGGGGCGCTCACCCGGGCCGCTCCAGGCAGCGGAAGGCTCGTAGATGACACCGGTAACCGTGGCGGGGGAGCCATCCATGAGCGTGGACTCATAGGAGATCTTCTCCGCAGAGACGCCGGAGACACCTGCGAGGTGGTCAATCGGATGGGCAGAGGTCGGCGTGCCGGGTGTAGCCGATGCTGTGACGGGCAACAGCGCAGAAGCCGCCAGCGTAAGGGCCGCCACGAGCGCGCGAGGAGAGATTAGATTCATGCCGTAAGGGTAATCGCTCTGTCGCCGGTACGCAGCGACTTCGCTGCGCTGAGACGTCGCTGCGCTAAGCTAGCGCGCATGGGCATTTATTTTCGCAAGCGCAAGAAGACCGGAAAAAACAGCTGGATCAATCTCTCCGGCTCCGGTGCCTCGATGTCGACAAAGGTCGGTCCCGTGACCTTTAACTCCCGCGGCGGCATGTGGGTCAATCTTCCCGGTGGACTGAACTTCCGGGGGCGCTGGCGCTAATGACTTCTCACCCCAGCAGCGACTATGTCCGTATGGGGTACGAGGCCGACGTCGTCCTGCGCCTAGGCATGATGCTCATGGGTGCGGGAACGTCCGGCTACCGCGTGCTGCGCGGCATGAAACGTGCCGCCCGCGCGCTCGGCTTTGATCGGCTCGACGCCAACGTTGGCGTCACACAGATCACCTGTACGTTCCACCGTGGCCGCGACTTCCGCACGGTGGTGGCGCAACAGCATTCGCCGGCTGTCGACGCTTCCCGGATCGAAGCCCTTGAGGACCTGACCCACCACCGGCTGTACGCGGGCATCACGGCGGAAGAACTCACAAAGATGCTCGACGTCATCGAGGCCAACGTGGTCAAGCGGTGGAACCGCTGGCTCCTAGCTGCGGCGGCGTCCATTGCGTGCGCCTCTTTCGCGGTCCTGAACTTCTTTACGCCGCTGGCGATTCTGCTGGTAGCCCTCGCCGCCTTTTGTGGTCAGCTCACCCGCGCGGTTTTGCACGGCAAACACGTCCACCAGCTGGGTTGCATCGTGGCGGCCGGAACGGTGGCCAGCCTCGTGTACTTCTTCACCACCGAGGCCGTGGCCGCCGCCGGGGTGGCGGACCCGTCAGAGTTTTCCTCGGGCTACGTGGCCGCGGTGCTCTTCCTCATTCCCGGCTTCCCGCTGTTCTCCGCGCTCATTGACCTCGCGCGCTTCGACTTCGAGGCCGGGCTATCCCGCCTGACCTATGCGCTGACGGTGATCACCGCCGCCACCTTTACCGTGGCCCTGGTCAGCTGGACCACGGAGCTCACACCGGAACCGGGCATCCCGGACTATGCGCCGGTGTGGTACCTCGCCGCCGCGGCGGCCAGCTTCCTGGGCATTTCCGGATTCGCGTTCCTCTTTAATTCCTCGCGCCGCATGGTGCTCGTGGCGGCTGCGGTGGGCACGGTGGCCAACCTCGTACGCCTTATCCTTATCGGGGTCGGGGCCACAAGCTACGTCGGAGCGTTCGCCGGCGGTCTCATCGTGGGGCTCTTGGGCGCGGTGGCCTCCAAGCGCGCGCATCTACCGCGCATCACCACGACGGTGCCGGCGTCCGTCATCATGATCCCGGGAACCTCCATGTTCCGCACGGTTTATCACCTTAATGTGGGCAACATGGACCAGGCGTTGAACAACTTCGCCACTGCCTCGATGGCCGTGGCGGCCATTGGTTGCGGGCTCATCCTCGCCCGCCTGCTGACTGACCGCGATTGGACCTTCGGCCACCTCATCGATTTCTCGCACGTGCCTAGTGCGGCAGGTGAAACAGGCCCTGCTCGTTGATGTCCATTAGGCCATCGTCGATAAGCGAGGCCTGCGCCCGCGAGCGCTGCGCCGCGTCCGGCCACACCGCATCCAGGTCGGCCTGGGAAACTGGGTGGGGTGAGCCGCGGAGGACGTCGAGAAGCAGCCCGCGCACCTGCCGGTCCGTGCCGGTGAACTTCTGCACGCGCTTCTTTGCCCGCGCCGCTTCCTCCTCGCTGGGTTCCGGACAGCCCGCGAGCTGCCACGCGCACGAGGCCTTGATGGGGCAGGCGGCGCAGTCGGGGTTCTTGGCCGTGCACACCAAGGCACCAAGTTCCATGAGCGCGGCGGAAAAACGCGGCCCATTCTTCTCCGGAAGCAATGCTTCCACCTGCGCCAGCTCGCGTTTTGCGGGAGGCGGCGCGAGGAAGCGGCCCTCCTCGGCGCGGGCGTAAACGCGGCGCACGTTGGTATCCACCACCGGAACGTTGTGGCCAAAATGGAAACACGCCACGGCGCGCGCGGTGTACTCACCGATCCCGGGCAACGCCAAGAGCTTGTCGACGTCCCCCGGGACCGGCCCCTCACCAATCTCCTTCGCGCACTCCCACAAGCGCAGCGCGCGGCGCGGGTAGCCCAGCTTTCCCCAGGCGCGCAGTACGTCCGCTTTGGACGCCGCCGCGAGGTCGTGTGGGGTGGGCCAGCGGCGCATCCACTCCTCCCACTGTGGGGCCACGCGTGCGACGGGGGTCTGTTGGCTCATGACCTCGCTTAAGAGCACACCCCACGCCGAGGTACCCGGCCGGCGCCACGGCAGGGGGCGCTCATGGGCATCGAACCATTCCACGACAGCTTGGGTATCCATAGGCACCTCAGTGTAGGGCTCTGAGGGCTAAGCTAAGAAACATGCCTCTAGCAAAAGTTCCTCAAAATCCACAGAAAGTGTGGGAAGCCCTCCAGCAAGGTAATCAACGCCTCGTTACGGGCAACCTCATCGCCGTTAACCAGGACGCGAAGCTGCGCGCTGGCCTGACCCAGGGCCAGGATCCGCGCGTCATCGTATTGGCCTGCTCGGACTCCCGCGCGCCGATCGAGCACGTGTTCAACATTGGTTTCGGCGATGCCTTCGTCATCCGTACCGCGGGCCACATTTTGGACAGCGCGGTGATGGCCTCGCTGGATTATGCCTTAGAAAACCTCCACGCCAACCTGCTCGTTGTCATGGGACATCAGTCCTGCGGCGCAGTGGGCGCGGCCAAGGACTTCCTGGATGGTGGCGAATTGCCCACGGGCCTGCAGCGCCCGATCATCGAGCAAGTTGCCGCGGCCTCGATGGTGGCCAAGCGTGATGGCCGCGAAGATCGCGCTGACTTCGAGCGCGAAAACACCGCGCAGGTGGTTTCCCAGATCATCTCCGATATTCCGGCTGCACGCCGGCTTCTCGACGCCGGAACGCTCGGCATCGTCGGCCTGCGCTACCTCCTTGAGGATTCCAGCGTGGAAACCGTCGTCCTGCACGGAGTTCATTAGCCCCGGGCGCTGGGCGGGCCCCAAGCGCGTAGAAGCCGCTGCTCAAGACACGCGGCTTTGGGCTGGCCCGGGTTGGGCTTAAGTCCCCTTAAACTAAGACCTGTGACTGAGCCATCCCGTACCCCGAAGCAGCTGCCGCGAGAGATCTACGTGCGTCGTCGCGTCGCCGCACTCGTGGCGATCTTGGTACTCGTGGTTGTTCTTATCTTCGCTGCCACCGCGCTCTTTGGCGGTTCGAAGGAGGACTCGGCGGCCGAGTCGCAGCAGGCAGCGGCTTCGGATACCTTGGCCCCCTCGGAGAATACAACCTCCGCAGCGGAAACGGCGGAGTCCACCTCAGCCAAGGAATCCACTGAAGCGACGGGTTCGACGGAACCGGCTAAATCCGAGGCGGGCGAGTCCGGCAAGGAAGAACCAACGTCAGAGGCGAAGCCGGATGAGCTGACCGTGGACCCGTCCAAGACGACGTGCTCCCTCCAGGACCTCAAGGTGCTGGCTAAGACCAATGAGGACAGCGTCCCGGCCGGTAAGATGCCGACCTTCTACCTGGAGGTTTTTAACCCGACGACAAAGGATTGCTCCATCGACCTCGATGAAGAGCAGCTGCGCTTTGAGGTTTACAAGATGGGCTCTAACGAGCGCGTGTGGGCCGATACTGACTGCTATGCCTCTGTAGAAACTGGCAAGCAGACCTTCAAGTCCGGTGAGACCCGCTACTTCCAGGCGGATTGGTCCCGCAAGCGCTCCGAACCGGGCAAGTGTACCGAGCGTGAGGAAGCCGAGCCGGGTGCTTACTTCCTGCATACCGTCATCGGGGAAAACTACTCCCCAGCGTTGCCGTTTAACTTGCTTTAAGCGCTGCAATCGCCTCGCTCAGCGTTGCGGCTTGGCGCACCTGCATGCCGCCGCCGATCTCTACCTTTCCGGGCGGGACGATGGCGTAGCGGTAACCCAAACGGGACGCTTCTGCCAAGCGGCGGTCTAGGTTCGGCACACGGCGAACTTCGCCAGCTAGGCCCACCTCACCGATGACCACCGTCTTCGGTGGTAGCGGCTGCTCGTGCAAGGAGGACCACGTGGCGAGCGCTACGGCAAGATCCGTGGCTG
Organism: Corynebacterium sp. HMSC059E07; assembly: GCF_001814395.1. Taxonomy (NCBI): domain Bacteria; kingdom Bacillati; phylum Actinomycetota; class Actinomycetes; order Mycobacteriales; family Corynebacteriaceae; genus Corynebacterium; species Corynebacterium sp. HMSC059E07. The sequence goes on along the minus strand of NZ_KV816314.1, from coordinate 1,198 downwards.
GTTCCTGAATCTTCATCCCTCCCACTGTGGCCACGTAGGCGTCCTTATCGTTGGTGCGCTCGCCCGCGCGGGCCTGCAGCACCGCGAGCACCATAGGGACGCGGTTGGCGTCGAGCCCCGTCACCACGCGCCGTGGGTTCTTGGCCACGGGATCGACGGTCAACGCTTGTACCTCGGCCAAGATGGGGCGCACACCATCCATGGCGACGGTCACCGCGGAGCCATCCGGGGTGCTGCCGCGGTGGGAAAGAAAGAGCCCGGAAGGATCCGCGACCTCCCTGATTCCGGCCGCTGTCTGTTCGAAGCAACCCATCTCATCGGTAGCGCCAAAGCGGTTCTTCAGGCCGCGAAGCAGCCGCAGTGAGGATTGGCGGTCACCTTCAAAGTTCAAGACAACGTCCACGAGGTGCTCGAGCACGCGTGGTCCGGCGACGTTGCCGTCCTTGGTCACGTGCCCGACGAGGAGGATAGGGATGCCGGTGGTTTTGGCTAGCGTGGTCAGCGCTGCGGTCACAGCCCGTGACTGCGCTACGCCGCCAGCGACGCCTTCGACCCCGGCGGCGTGCATGGTTTGGACGGAGTCCACGATGAGCAGACTGGGCTTAAGCTGCTCTACATGGCCAAAGACGACGTCCAGGTTTGACTCGGCTGCAAGGTAGAGCGTCTCATGCAGCGCCCCGGTGCGCTCCGCGCGGGCGCGAACCTGCCCGGCGGATTCCTCCGCGGTGGCGTACAGGGCGGTGCGGCCCAACTGTGCCCAGCGGGAGGCTACCTCCAGTAACAGCGTGGATTTGCCGACTCCCGGCTCTCCCGCCATGAGCACGACCGAACCAGGGACGATGCCGCGGCCGAGAACGCGGTCGAGCTCCCCGATGCCGGTATTGATGGCCTTCGTCGCTGATGCGCCGACCTTCGTTATCGGCACCGCCGGGCTCGTCGGAGTCAAGCCTGTGGGGCGCCGCCCAGACACGGCGGCTTGGGCGGCGGTACTGCTGTGAGCCGCCGCGGTTTCCTGCAGCGTCCCCCACGAGCCGCACTCAGGGCAGCGGCCAAGCCACTTGGGGGAGACGAAGCCACACTCAGAACACGTGTGGACGGGACGAACCTTTTTTGCCATGTCTCACACTCTAGTAAGCCGCGTGGACATCGACGTTAGCCTGTAAGTGTGATGTCTAGGGACTTTTTGGACACGGAGTCC